>JBLHNG010000596.1:0-5630 GCA_047621685.1 Myxococcota bacterium
TGACCGTCGCCAACCGCAACGACGAGATGGCCGTCATCGCCGCTGCCATCGCGGCGTTTGAGCGCGACACCGAGGTCAAGCGCCCGTCCACTGGCTCCGGCCAGTCGGGTAGCCAGTGGAAGTGGAGCTTTCGACGATGAAGTACGAGATCACCATCGCAGAGCAGGACCACAGCGTCGACATTGAGCGCATCAGCCTCGACGATGTCCGCGGGCTCTCCCGGTATCGCATCGCCATTGATGATGGCCCTCCGGTCGAGGTCGAGAGCTGCCGTCCGGTCCCTGATGTTCTCTCCCTGTTGCTCAACGGCGGCACCTGGGAGGCTGGCCTTGTGCGCACCGACGAGGGATTCGACGTCGAGCTGATCGGCGTCCATCACGAGGTCACGGTGGTCGACCCCCGGCGCAAGGCCCTCCGGCTGACTGGCGGAAGCAGCGGCGGTGCCATCATCACCAAGATGCCGGGTCGCATCGTGGCGATCCTGGTGGAGGAAGGCCAGACCGTTGAGAAGGGACAGCCGGTGGTCATTGTTGAGGCGATGAAGATGGAGAACCAGCTCAAGGCTACTCAGGAAGGCGTCGTCAGCCAGATCCTGGTCTCAGTGGGCGATCTGGTCGAAGCAAAGACAGTCCTGGTCGAGCTGGCTGTCGACTGACACCAGCTGTCGCGGAGCCGAAACCACCGATAGGTGGAGTCCTTGTGGGGACTTTGGGCACCGAGGACGGTCCTTTGAGCTTGCTCAAAAGCAGAGATGGGCGAATCCTTGAAGTGCAGCGGTGACTCCAGCGACGTCTCCGTCCTTGGGCGCTGATAATGGCGGGTACGGTGAGCCCCCCAACTTCAAAAATGGGGTGGGTGGGAATTGCGACCGACCAGCACCGAACACAGCGGCGGGTCAGTGAGCCACCTCGCAGCAGCTCAGTCGTCGTCTTCAGGCTCGCGGGTCTTCGTCGAGAAGATCCGGGCGACCACGATACCGACGCCGTACAAAATCAGCAGTGGACCAGCCATCAAGCCCTGAGACAGAATGTCCGGTGGGGTGATCATGGCGGCGACCACGAACATTGCCACGATGGCGTAGCGGAAGCCGTGGATGAGGTCGAGGTGGTCGATCAGCCCGACCCGGGCCAGGGCGAAGATGACCACCGGGAGCTGGAACGTGGTTCCAAAGGCCAGCAGCAGCTTGGTGGCAATGGAGAGGTAGGAGTTGATCGACAGCATCGCTTCGGTGTTCTCTGGGGTGATCTCCAGGAAGAACGGGAAGGCGAACCGGAAGATCACCGTGTAGCCGAAGGTCACACCGCCCGCGAACAGCAGGGTGCTGCACACCACCAGCGGGATGACGAACTTCTGCTCCTTGGGATAGAGGCCCGGGGCCACAAACTGCCAGATCTGGTAGAAGAAGACCGGCGCTGCTGCCCCAATACCAGCCACCGCAGCGACCTTGATCTGGGTAACGAAGCCCTCCATGGGCTCGGTGATTGCCATCGTTCCCCGACCAGTCTCGACCAGAGCATTATGCATTGGCGCGACCAGGAAGGCCCAGATGTCCGCGACGAAGAAGAACGTCGCCACACAACCCAGTCCGCCAGCGATCATGCACACGATGAGGCGCTTTCGAAGCTCCCGGAGGTGCTCCATGAGCGGCATCCGGTACTCATCGGGGTTGAAGAGATCGACGCTCACTCTGCCTCCTCCTTCGATTCTGGCTCAGGCAATGGTGCAGGCTCAGGCAATGGTGCAGGCTCAGCGGGTGCAGGCTCAGCGGGTGCAGGCTCAGCGGATGCAGGCTCCTCAGGGACGGCCTCATCAGGAGCGGACTCCTCAGGGGGCTCGGGCGGGGTGTGACCGAACGGGGAGCCGGTGCGGCCGACCGGGGCGATGTCTGGGACCGCTTCGCCGGTCTGCTCAGCGGCCTGCTTTGCCCGCTCCCGCTGCTCTGCGATTCGCTTGCGGGCTTCCTCCCGGCGCAGTCGCAGGGCGTCGGCCCGCTTCTCGATGTCCGAGCGCTCGGCTTCGAGCATAAAGGCGCGGCGAAGCTCGTTGCTGGCCCGGGTGAGTCGGCCGTACTGCCGACCGATGAACCGGAGAACCTCCGGAAGTCGATCGGGACCAATCACCACAAGGGCTACGGCCATGATGAGGAAGATCTCGCTGAAGCCGAGATTGAGCATGGATTGGGCTTATCACGCCACGGTATCGGGGGCCTCTGCTCTGGGGCGTCGGCGGCTCAGCCCGAGGAGGAACGCAAGAAGTGCCCCGCCAGCTGGTGCGGTGCCGCTGCAGCCGCAGGAGGTGATCCGGGTCTGCTTGCCGGGCGGTGAGGAGAAGCGATCAGCAGTGTCTTCGGCGCTGTCCCCAGGCGTGGCGGAGTCTTCCGGTGGTGCGGTGTCCTCGGGCGGCGCGGTGTCGGTCGGGCCGGCCCCAGTGTCCTCGATTACCGGGGCGGAGGCGACGAGGGTGATGCTCCAGGTTCCCTCTTCTGGTCCCCAGGACTCCGCGAACCAGCTGACCAGCTCCTGGAGGATCGACAGCTCCACAGTCAGCGTCTCGCCTTCGTTGGCGGGCATGGTCAGGGAGAAGCTGAACGTGCCGACCTCGCCGGGAGCGGTCGAGGCGTCCACGGCGGCGACGCGATGGGATGCAATCCAGTCGTCGGCGGCAGCTGCACTGGCGACATCTCGGGGCAGGGGAGCGAGCCGGGTGCCGTGGGTGTCCCAGGAATAGGTACCGGTGTTGGCCAGGGACAGGGTGCCGGAGACGACGCTGCCAGCGGGGGCGGTGATGGTGGTGCCGCTTGCGCCTGGGAAGCTCAGGGTCTCCCAGGTCGCGTGGTAGCCGCTGGGGCAGCTGTGCTGGAGGCCAGATCCGGCGGAGATGACCCCGAGGTGGTTGGCGACGGTGCGCTCGCTGCCGTCGGAGGGGTCGTTCATGACGCCGGAGGTCGTGGTCCACAGGGTGGTGGAGCCCCCGCCGTCGAGGTTCATCGCCCGCCAGACCCCGAGGCTCTCCATCAGCACCGCCAGCTCGTCGATGGTCATGCCGTCGCTGCTGCTGGAGCGACCGTCGACGGTGACGAGGTAGAGGGTGGACGCATCCTGGGTGTAGCCGACCGCAGTCCGGGGAGCGGCGCCGGATCCGCAGCCACCGCAGTCCACCGCCGCGCCGTCATAGACCAGGGTGGCGTCTCCGTTGACCGCCTCTTCCATCCAGCTCGGCAGGCTCAAGGTCTGCCCGGAGGCCTCGTGTGCGAGCTGGTGCTCTCCGAAGCCGATGAAGCCCCGGTAGGTGGTGTCTGTGGAGTCCGACCACTCGCTGCCATAGCCGGCGGCCCGTCCCTGATCCGGGGCGTAGCCGGAGGTGTAGAAGCCTCCGTTGACTGCGGCGACCGCGCCGGCACTGCTGGCCCAGCTGGAGGTCGTCTGCCCCCGATCCGCGCTGGATGTGGCTCTGATCCGCAGCCCGGAGGTGCACAGGTCGACTTTGAGGGCGGTGATCTGGTTGGGATCGCTGTTGGTCCACTGTGCGACAGAGACCCCAGAGCTGACGGTGGTCCAGGACTGGGCGGAGGCAAGCGTGGCGCTGAGCAGGAGGAACATCATTGCCAGCGTACTCCAGGGCTTCCATCCGTTTTTTGAAATCAGTAACTTACGGCGAAGCATGCTGGTGCTCCACCCCGAGGTCACCGAAGAGCCTGCCGCTGCCGGCAAGGGCGCTGGTCAGGAGGGATAGTGTGTCGGCGTATCGGTGACTTCCGGCCACGGGGGCTCACAGCGCGATGGTGACCAGCTCCCAGTCCGTGGTGGCGTCCTGGCGAACGCTGACGGTCACCTCGCCGCCGTCTTCAGTAAGGCCCATGATATAGGCGGCGTTGGTGTCGGTGCAGGTGGCGGTGCCGCCGATGGCCCGGCTGCAGACCTCGACGGTGTCCGATGCGCTCAGCTCCACCCACAGTAGCGTATCGGCCGACGAGAAGATCGGGTCAATGTGTGGCAGAACCCGCCCGCTGTCGTCCATCACCTCCGGGGGGCTCCAGATCAGGCTGTCCGGTGAGTCTGAGGCGAGCACATTGATCGTGCCGTCCTCGTGGTAGGAGAGGAAGCCGAGCTGGAAGGTGCCATCACTGGCCAGCTCCAGCGCCGGGCGCTCCAGCCGGTCGGAGTCGATCACGATGTCCAGGTCAGTGTCCACATCCGAGCTGGGGCCGATGCGAAGGACGGGCTCCCACTGAAGCTCCGGGCTTACTCCCTTCTGGACCGAGTAGAGGTCGATGCGGCGAGTCTTGCGACCTTCGGAGTAGCCGGAGCTGGTGCCGTATGCGATGAAGAACGCCTGATCGGTGACCACCATGCGGACGTCGGTGGGGAAGATGAGCCCGGTCCCGTTGTTGTGGACCTGGAAGACGTCCCAGGCCGCCTTGACCGGGTCGTATCCGAGCAGCCAGATGTTGGCGAAAGAGAGCTCCTCACTGCCGATCGCGCCACCTGAATTTGCGACCATGGCCATCCACAGCCCGCCCTCGCTGTCCTGGCGAATGGTGGGTGCCCACAGCGGGAAGAGCGGCACTTCCGGGAAGCTCATGTCCGTCCAGCCGGTGCCGTCGTTCATCGCGCAGACCCCGTTCCACGGCATCTCCTCGCTCCCTGGCGTCATGGTCAGCTCTCGCCAGCAGGCCACCGAGCCGAAGTCGGTGCTCTGGATGCGCGGACGCTCGGCGGTGAAGATGCCCTCGCTGGAGACGACGGTGCCGTCGATCTCGATGATCGAGCGGGGGAGGGTGGACTGCCAGCGCTGCGTGGCCAGCACGCCACCAGACGCGGCTGGATAGACCACTCCGGCGCGATCGGGGCTCTCTTCAGGCGGCTCCTCGAGCACATCCGCCATGACGATGCCCTCGCCGTGGGGGAGGTCGGTGTCCAGCAGCCAGGCGATGGTCGCGGTGAGATCGGGCAGGGTGTGCTGCTGATCAAGCACAGTGTCTGCCTTGATGCCCGGTCCGATCAGGAACAGGGGCAGCTCCCGGCATCCGCTGCACTGGTCGCCGTGCTCACGCCAGACCTCTTCGGTGTCCGTGTCGCGGTGGCGGCCATGATCGGCGGTGAGCACCAGGATGGTGTCCGGTCCGTAGCCCGGCACGGTCTGCAGCCAGTCCCAGAAGTCGACCAGCACCGAGTCGAAGTCCTGCGCCTGCTCCCCGTAGGCCTCGATCTCTTCGAAGTGACCGGCGCGGTCGATGCCGTGGAGGTTGACGAACGCCAGCCGCGGCTGGTTGGCCTCCAGCTCATCGCGGAGCAGCACGAGGGTCTTGGGATCGGTGATCGCGGTGCTCTCGTCGTAGAAGTAGACCGTGTTGGCGCCGAGGTCGGTGTAGCCGGGGTAGATGCTGCGCCGCAGCGGGGTGGCCAGCAGGGTGTTGCTGCCCATCAAGACCTGCTCCTTCGACACGCCGTGCTGGGCGCGAAGCTCCTCAAACAGGGTGGGCAGCTCGGTGAAGTAGGCACCCTCGCCGTCTTCGTTGGGGTAGTTGGCGAACGTCTGCCGAACGCCGGTGATCATGTCGCTGTGGCCAGGCGCGGTGATGGTGATGCCGGTGGAGTAGCCGGGCTTGACCAGGGTGCCCTGAGGCAGGA
>JBLHNG010000597.1:0-5628 GCA_047621685.1 Myxococcota bacterium
ATCCGTGAGGTTGTAGAGCACTGGCAGCACCCCGACGGTCCCCCCGACATCCACCGGCAGCGACACCGTGACCAGCGTCCCGGCACCGTCTGTCGACTCTGAGGCCCGCGCGGCGCTGTTGAGCAGGGGGTTGTCCGTGATGATCCCGCCGAGCGAGCCTGCACCGGACTCCGCCTCAATGATCGCGACCCGGGCACCCTGCGAGAACTGAAGCGCGGTGTAGCCGGCGGCCCAGGACTTTGGAAGCTGGGGATGGCCCGGGGTGCGGTGGTTGACGTCGTAGGTGAACCCTGGCAGCCCCGATGTGGCCTCTCTCTTGGCGAGCAGGCCGGGGATGTCCTCGTGCTGAACCGGCGGGGAGGTGCCGTCCTGGGCGTTGTTGAGGTGGAAGACGGGAACAGTCAGCCGCTCCGCCTCCAGAGCCTGGACCAGTCCGAGATCGCGATAGGCCGGCCAGTATGCGCTCTCTACGGTGGCTGCTTCGTCGTCGTGGGGCGGCCCGCCGAGGTTGTGCTCCAGGCAGTCCTGGAGGTACTGGAGCGTGTTGCTCTCGCTGTAGTCGTCCTCGTAGTAGTAGCGAAGCACGTCGGTGGTGCCGGAGTCGAACACCAGCGCGGTCACGTCTTTGTTGCGTGCGGCGTACCAGGTGGCCCCCCGTCCGCCTGCGCTGTGTCCTGCGATGACGAGGTCTTCGCCGATGGCGACCTGGTCTTGTCCGACCTGCAGGTAGCGGACTGCGGCACGGATGAGGGCGGAGCCGCCGTGGTGGGGGTCATAAGGGTCTGCGAGCCCCTCTCCGACCCAGCCATCGCAGAAGCCGTTCTCTGGGACTATCACCACCCAGCCCAGCCGCGCGGCGAGCAGGCCGGTCTGGTGGTTGAGCACATAGTCCTCCGCGAAGCCCTGGCCGTGCTCGTCGGTGCAGCGTCCATTCTCTCCAGTGGGGATCTTCGTGTCGACGTCCATCGAGCCGCCGTGGAGGAAAACCACTACCGGACGGGGATCCTCAGCGGAGGGTGGCGCGAGCACATGAAACCGCGGGCTGCTGCCGGCTGCGGTCTGCATCGGCCAGGCGTAGTCGGCGGTCACCTCATACGTCGCGATCTCATAGCCGAAGTCCGCGTGGGTCTTCGTGTCCAGCGACAGCAGCACGATCCCGTCGGCATGCTGCGGGTCGATGTCTGAGGCGGTGTCGGTGGGCGGTGCGGTGTCGACGGGCGCGGTGTCGACGGGCGCGGTGTCGGTGTCGGTGTCTGCGGGCGCGGTGTCGGCAGCAGGGACTGTGGAGGTGTCTGGCACCGGGCCTGCGGGTGCATTGGTGCAGGCCAGGAGGGGCAGGAGTAGCATTCTCTGACGGTATCTCGAAAACGGTCTCATCCCGAAGATCCTGCGCAGTGAGTACGATGGGTGCATGAATCCCCTCAACCTCGATGAGCTGGAGCAGGCCGCTGCGGAGCGACTGTCCGCCATGGCGAACGACTACTACGCGGGTGCTGCCCGGGATGGCATCACCCTGAAGGGAAACCGCGCGGCCTGGGATCGACTCCGGCTGTACTACCGGGTGATGGTGGATGTCGCTCAGCGTGACCTCTCCACCACCGTGCTCGGACAGCGCCTCGCCCTGCCGATCCTCGCTGCCCCCACTGCGTTCCATCGCCTCGCACACCCCGACGGAGAGCTGGCCACCGCCCGTGGCTGTGGTGTGGCGGGTGCAGGCATGGTGCTCTCCACTCTCTCCACCGTCGCAATGGAGGAGGTCGCTGCGGTCGCCACCGGGCCGCTGTGGTTTCAGCTCTACATCTACCGGGATCGTGCGGTGACCCGCTCCCTGGTCCAGCGCGCGGAGGCGGCCGGCTACTCTGCCCTGGTCCTCACCGTGGATGCTGCGATCATCGGGGCGCGGGAGACCGACGCCCGCAACCGCTTCCACCTCCCCGACAGCATGACCGCCGCCAACCTCGTCGGCACCGGGATGGACGTGATCCCGGCGGGGGAGGGGGGCTCGGGGCTGGAGACCTACGTCCGCGACCTGCTCACTCCCAAGCTGACCTGGGCGGACCTGGACTGGCTGGTCGCCCAGACCCGACTGCCGGTGCTGGTCAAGGGTGTCATCCGTGCCGACGACGCGGTCCGGGCGGTCGCCCATGGGGCTTCTGGGGTCATCGTCTCCAACCACGGCGGGCGCCAGCTCGACGGTGCCCCGCCCACTGCGGAGGCCCTGCCGGCGGTGGTCGAGGCGGTCGGCGGTCGGGTGGCTGTGCTGGTCGATGGCGGCATCCGTCGGGGCAGCCACGTGCTGCGGGCGCTGGCGATGGGTGCAGACGCAGTGCTGGTGGGGCGTCCGGTGCTGTGGGGGCTGGCGGTGGATGGGGCCGATGGGGTCTCCGGCATGCTGGCGATGTTGGCTGCGGAGCTGGACGAGGCGATGGCACTGTGTGGCTGTGAAGACATCAACCGAATCCCAGAGGATCTCGTCCGTGCCTGAGTCGCCGGAGCTGCTCATCCTCGGCATCGCGCAAGATGCCGGACACCCCCACGTCGGCTGTCGACGCCCCTGCTGTCTGCCGGCCTGGGCGCACCCCGCCGCTGGACATCGGGTGAGCTGCCTGGGTCTCATTGAGGGCGATCAGGGCTGGCTCATCGACGCCACCCCCGACCTCCCCGCACAGCTCAACGTCCTGGAGGCCCGGGGGGCTGCGCTGTCTGGCGTCCTGCTCACTCATGGCCACACCGGGCACTACACCGGGCTGAGCTACCTGGGGCGAGAGGGGCTCTCGGCGGCAGGCGTGGCGGTCCATGCGATGCCGAAGATGTGCCGTCTGCTGACGGACAACGCGCCCTGGGAGCAGCTCCTGCGGCTGGGGAACATCGCGCTGCGTGTGGCGGCGGCGGGGGAGGGGATCGCGCTGTCGGCGAGCCTCACCGCCACGCCCCTGCTGGTCCCCCACCGGGCGGAGTACACCGAGACCGTCGGCTATCGCATCACCGGACCGAACCGCAGCGTGCTCTACATTCCCGATGTTGATGTGTGGTGGCCGGGCATCGAGGCGCTGATCGCGGGGGTGGACCTCGCCCTGCTCGACGGCACCTTCTTCACTGCCCACGAAGCCCCCGACCGTGATCCGACCGAGGTACCGCACCCGCCGATTGAGACCTCTCTGGCTCGCTTCTCCGTGCTGCCCGCCGAGGTCCGGGCTCGGATCCGGTTCATCCACCTCAACCACTCCAACCCCGCCCTGAACCCCGACTCCGAGGCCGCCTCAGCCATCCGAGCTGCCGGCATGGGTGTGGCGGTGGAGGGGGAGAGCCTGGCCCTTTGATCGGATAGGGTAGCCCTCCCCGAAGTGGAGAAGATTCAATGTCCCTTGACCTGTTCAGCGCGGGCCTCGCCCGTGAGATCGCTGCCATGAAGTCCGAAGGTCGCGCCAAGGCCCCTGAGCGGGTCATTGTCGACTACCTGCCGCCTCAGGGCGCGCGCGGTCCCCGCTATCGGCTGGCGGGCTCTCAGAAGGACTTCATCCGCATGAACTCCAACAGCTACCTCTCCCTCTCCCACCACCCCACAGTGATGGCAGCAGCGGACGAAGCGACCCATCGCTTCGGGGTCGGGCCGGGGGCTGTGCGGTTCATCGACGGCACGTTCAGCCACCATGTCTCGCTGGAGTCCCGGATCGCAGCCTACGTCGGCAAGCCGGCGGCGAAGATCTTCAACTCTGCCTACACCGCCAACCTCGGCCTCGCGCTGGCCATCCAGAACAAGAAGACCTACTGGATCGGCGATGCCCTGAACCACAACTGCATCATCCGGGCGATGCGCATCGCCAACGTCCCCCGGGCCAACAAGGCGATCTACCGCCACAACGACATCGACCACCTCGCCGAGCTGATCGCGGCGGTGCCTGAGGGCATCGAGCGGGTCATCGTCATCTTTGATGGCATCTTCTCGATGCGCGGCGACCACGCCCCCATCGCACGCATCAACGAGGTCCTCGCGCCGCACCGGGAGCGGTTCGCCGAGGGGCTGATCACCGTGGTCGACGACAGCCACGGCATCGGCGCCTACGGGGCCACCGGGCGGGGCACCGAGGAGTTCGCCGGGGCAAAGGCCGACGTGGTGGTCGGCACCTTCGGCAAGGCGTTCGGGGTCAACGGCGGGTTCGTCGCGGCCAGTCCCGAGATCGTCGAGGCGATCCGCCAGAAGTCAGACACCTACATCTACACCAACCCCCTCTCGGTGGCCGACTGTGCAGCGGCGGAGGCATCGGTCAACATCGCCGATTCCCCAGAGGGCCTTGAGCGGCTCACCCACCTCCACACCCGCATTGCTCAGTTCCGTTCCGGGATCGACGCGCTGGGTCTGGAGTCGATCCCCGGGGCGCACCCGGTCGTGCCGCTGATGGTCCGGGACACCGACAAGACCACCGCGATGGTCCAGGGCTTCTCTGAAGGCGGGGTGCTGGTCGTCGGACTGAACTTCCCGGTCGTGCCCCAGGGCGACCAGACGATCCGCTTCCAGGTCAACGCCGCCCACACCGAGGCGGACATTGACGATGTCCTTCAGGTGCTGGACTCGGTTCGGTAGTCAGTCGAGGTAGCAGCGCCCGGGGGCTCGGGTGGCCTGCCGAATCCCGGCGACGAGCAGGTCGCTCCGGTCGAGGTATTCGCGGACCTCGTCGGCCTGCTCGTCGCAGGACAGCGCCCGGAGGCCGGCGTAGTAGCAGCGCCGAGCCGTGTCGGTGCGGGCCTTGGGGATCCAGCGGTTCTTGAGGGAGGCAGACCGGGAGAGGTCGCGACAGTCGGGTTGGGCAGCTCGGAAGATGCGGGCGGCGTTCCAGAGGCTCAGCGCACCCTCGGCGGCCTCGTCGTGCCCCCGCAGCCAGTGTGCCCAGTCGACATACTCGCCGTAGTGTCTGGTGCCTCCTGCGGCGATGAGGCACTGCCGGGCGAGGAAGATGTCGTTGACCGGTGCCGCAGAGATGTCCGCGCTGCCCTGTGCGCAGATCGTCAGGGTCTGCTGCCACTCCGACTCGGCGTTCTCGGTGCGGCCGACCGCCCACCACCCGGCGGCGAGCAGGTTGTGGTGCTCCGCCGCAGTCCACCAGACCTCGAACCGCAGCCAGGCCCGGTCGTCGCTGTCGAGCCGGGACGCGGCCTCGTAAAACCGGACGCCAGCCTCTTCGCACAGCGCCGACCGCCGGTCATCGGTGGCGGGGAGTCGGGCGCAGGCGGTGCTGGCGACGATGGCGCGGGCCAGCGCACCCTCGCCGCTCCCGGCGTCGGCGGCCTGCCGGGTGAGGGTGTTGATTTCGTGGAACGTCGCGTTGACCGCGTCGGCGTCGAAGCTGGAGAGCTGCCAGCCTTGAGACCACACCTCAGCGAGTGCCTCCGCACCAAGCGTCTCAGAGGTCGTTGCGATCTCCCGGGCGCGTGTGGCCTGGCTTCGGGCCTTCTCGAGCAGGGCGGGATCGGTGTTGGCTGCGTGGTCGGTCTTGTGGTGCCTCAGGGTCTCCATGGCCTCGGCGGCAGCGGCTTTTGCCACCATCTGCTGGGCGACCGATTTGGTGAACGCGCCACCGCAGATGATGGCTCCGATGCCGCCGATGCCCAGCAGCACCAGAACCATCGGCC
>JBLHNG010000598.1:0-5628 GCA_047621685.1 Myxococcota bacterium
AAGAGCACCTTCCTGCAGGTGCTCGGCACCCTCGACGCCCCCTCTACAGGCCGGATCTGGTACGACGACCGAGACGTCTTCTCCCGATCGGCCCGTGAAATTGACGCCGTGCGAAACCGCGAGATCGGCTTCGTCTTTCAGTTCCACCACCTGCTCGGCGATCACACTGCCCTGCGCAATGTGATGATGCCCGCGCTCATCGCCGGGGTGGACTACCGCAAGGCCGAAGCTGACGCCGAGGCCATCCTGCGCCGGGTGGGACTCGCGGATCGGCTGACCCACCGCCCCGGAAAGCTCTCCGGCGGAGAGCAGCAACGGGTGGCAATTGCCCGGGCAATGATGCGTCGACCAGCACTTCTGCTGGCCGATGAGCCGACGGGAAATCTGGACTCTGCGACTGCTGAATCAGTGCTGGAGATGATGTTGGAGCTCAACGAAGAGATCGGCTGCACGCTGGTGGTGGTCACCCACTCATCAGCACTGGCCGACCGCCTGGAGCGGAAGCTGCTGTTGCTGGATGGGCAGTTCCTTGAGAACCGGGGCGAGCAATGACCAGTCTCATCTCTCTGATCCTGGCCATGCCCGCGCTGGCTCAGGATCCTGTCCCTGCCGAGGACGCCCCTGCCGAGGATGCCCCTGCCGAGGACGCCCCTGCCGAGGACGCCCCTGCCGAGGATGCCCCCGGGCCCCTTCCGGCGACGGGTGTCCCTGACCGGACGCCTGGGGATGGTCCTGCCGAGGTTGCCCCTGAGGTTGTCCCCGCAGAGCCTGAGGCTCCGATCGCGGAGTCGCTGACCCCGGCTGCTGGCACCATCACCGCGATTCGGGTCTCCGGACTCAAGCGCGTCGAGGAGGCTGCCATCCTGGCCGCAGTTGGACTGCGTCAAGGCGAGGATCTGGCCACCTGGAAGGTCAAGCGCGACATCAAGGCGATCTACAACACCGGCTACGTCGACGATGTCCGGGTGACCACTGAGCGCACTGCCGATGGCATGGTGGTCGTCTTCGAGGTCGACGAGAAGCCCGCGATCCGCTCGGTGCGACTGTCCGGCAACAAGAAGCTCGATGAAGACGCCCTCATGGAGGTCATCGACATCAAGCCGTTCTCGGTGCTCTCCGAGGTCTCCGTGCAGCGCAACATCCAGCGCATGCGCGATAAGTACATCGAGAAGGGGTACTACCTCGCCGAGATCGAGCCGGAGCTTCGGGAGGTCGGCGACGACCTGGTCGAGCTGACGTTCGCGGTCATCGAGAACCGCAAGGTCATCGTCCAGCGCATCGACATCACCGGCAACGACAACGTCGCTGACCGCAAGATCAAGCGCTTCCTCCAGACCCGCGAGGGCGGCATTGCTCCCTGGCTGACCAGCTCTGGCAGCTTCAACCGGGAGACCCTGGACCTCGACGTCCAGACCATCCGCTCGGTGCTGCTGGAGGAGGGCTACGTCGACGCAGAGGTCGAGCCGCCCAAGGTCTTCCTCTCGCCAGACAAGCGCTACATCTACATCAACGTCCACATCAACGAAGGCCCGCAGTACCGCCTGGGCGCCATCAAGGTGGAGGGTGAATTCATCGAGATGGAGGGGCTCACCGAGCCTGCGATCCGCCAGATCGTCGACGAGGGCCACACCGCTGGCACCATGCATGAGCGCTGGGAAGAGGCTGCCGCGCGTTCCACTGAGGGCCAGCCGCTGCCGGAAGGTTGGGAGGAAGGCCGCCGCCGGCTGTTCGACTTCCCGCAGAAGAACGGCCCGCTGACGACCGGCGAGGTCTTTAAGCTCTCGACCCTCCAGATCGCCATGCAGGAGATCTCGGACCTCTACGGCGACCAGGGCTACGCCTTCGCCAACGTCATCCCGCTGACCGAGACCGACCCCGACGCCAGCCTCGTCGACATCACCTTCGACGTGCAGCGCGGCGACAAGGTCCGCATCGGACGCATCGACATCACCGGCAACGACCCCACCTACGACAAGGTGGTCCGCCGGGAGATTCCGATCAACGAGGGCGACGTCTACTCTGGAACTGCGCTCAAGGAGTCCCGCCAGCGCCTCGAGAGGCTCGGCTTCTTCGAGACCGTGCGGATCACCACCCCCCGCGGCCCCAGCCCTGATGTGCTGGACATGAAGGTCGAGGTGGTCGAGCAGCCCACCGGCAGCTTCTCAGTGGGTGCAGGCTTCTCGAACCTGGAGAACTTCGTCTTCACGACGAACATCTCCAAGAACAACTTCCTCGGACTTGGCTACGTCATGTCCGCGGCGGTCAACGCCAGCCGTCGTCGCCAGCAGGTCAACCTCCAGCTGTTCGACCCCCACTTCCTCGACAGCCGCTGGACGCTGCGGGTCAACGGGTACAACACCTCCCAGCAGTTCATCGAGGACGAGTACCAGCGCGGCGGCTCGATCGCTGTCGGTCGCTATCTCGACGACCGCAACGACTTCCGCATGGAGTTCGACTACACGTTCGAGGACACCGGCCTCAACAACATCGACGCCTACAAGTCGCGTCTGCTGGGCGGTCAGCTGTACCGCAACGGTCTGACCAGCACCGGCGGCATCGCGCTGGTGGTCGACAAGCGAAACAATCGAATCAACGCCACCCGCGGCATCTTCTCGACCGCCTCTGCCAACCTCTCTGGTGGCATCCGGGTCAACGAGGAGGAGATGCTCTCGGTCTTCGGTGGTGACTTCAACTTCTACGAGCTGCTCCTGAACTTCCGGGCCTACCGTCCGTTGGTTGAGAAGGAGTGGATGATCTTTAAGTACAACGGAACCCTGGGCCACATCAGCTCAACCGATGGCTCGATCATTCCGTTCATCCACCGCTACCGTGCTGGTGGCATCAACTCGGTGCGTGGCTACGACTGGTATGCACTTGGGCCCTCCATCCGGGTCAACGGCTACCAGAACTCACTGCGAAGCCCGTTTGTTGGCCTCGATGATCCAACCGCACCCGATGATCGCCTCATCGTGGGTGGTACGGAGACCTGGATCAACAACTTCGAGCTGGAGATGCCGATCGTCAAGCAGGCGGGCATCTCCACCGTGGTCTTCTTCGACGCCGGCAACGCCTTTGGCGACCCCTGGGGCGACGGGAGCATCCGCATCACCGATCTGCGCGCAGCTTATGGCTTCGGCGTGCGTTGGTTCTCGCCGATGGGTCCGCTCCGCTTCGAGTGGGGTTTCCCGATCAACCCCCTGCCAGACGAGCGAAAGGCGGTCTTCGACTTCTCGATTGGCTCGCTGTTCTGATACCCGCGGACGGTCGCCTCCCGCTGCCGGGTTATGCGGGCGACTGCTGACGAAACTGGAGCTTTTCAATGCGACACCTGACAGCCATCGCAGCCCTCTGCGGCGCGCTTACTTTCTCCGCACCCGCCATCGCTGGTGGCATTGCCGTGGTCGACTTCCAGGAAGCGATCAACCAGGTATCTGAGGGCGAGACCGCTCGCGCTCAGATCGATGCCCTCTACCAGCAGAAGCAGGCGGCCATCGCCAACCTTGAGGCACAGATCCAGACCAAGATGGATGAGTATGAGAAGCAGCGTCTCATCCTCTCCGATGCCGCCCGTGCAGCAAAGGAGCAGGAGCTGATGCAGCTTCAGCAGACCTACCAGCAGGCCGGCATGCAGGCTGAGTCGGAGATGCAGGAGCTGTACACCCAGAAGATGGAGGCCCTCATCACCAAGATGCGCGGCATCTCCGAGCAGATCGGGTCGGAGCGCAGCTACGACCTCATCCTGGAGAAGACCGAGAGCGGCGTCGTCTTCACCGGTGTGGCCGTCACGGACATCACTGGTGAGCTGATCAAGCGCTACGACGGCAACTAGTACCGCTCGGCAGAAATCATGAGCCCCTTTAGGGAACCATGGTTTCCACCGCTCAGTACCAGCCTTTTTTGGGGTTCCCCACCTGTCGTTGACAGCCCCCCGCTGGCGCTTCGTGTCAGCTCATGACGAACCACTCGGCTCGTCGTCAGCCTCGTCCCCCTCTGCGGGTTGAATCATGGCCGGACCATTTACCGTTGGCGAGCTTGCTCGGCGCCTGGGTGGCATCGTAGCGGGCGATCCGGAGCGGTCGCTGGTTGATGTGCGCGGCCTCGACGAAGCTGGTGCCGATCACCTCAGCTTCCTCTCCAACCGACGCTACGTCGCGAAGATGCGTCAGTCCTCGGCGGGGGCGGTCCTCGTCGACGAGGACACCGTCGTCCCTGAGGGGCGCACCGTGATCCGGGTGGCGGATCCCTATGGTGCGTTCGCTGCGGCGATGGTCACCTTCCACCCGCAGCCCTGGCCGGAGCCCGGAGTGGCGGCGGGCGCGGCAGTCCATCCATCAGCGACCGTCCACCCATCGGCAACCATCGAGGCGTTCGCCTGGGTCGGGCCGGGGGCGGTGGTGGGTGCAGGCTGCTGGATCGAGGCCGGCGTGCGTGTGGGTGCTGGAGCCATGGTCGGCAGCGGGTGTCGGCTGATGGCCAACAGCGTGGTCTGCGACGGCTGCGTGCTCGGGGAGCGGGTCTGGCTGAACCCGGGTGCAGTGGTCGGCTCGGAGGGCTTCGGCTTTGCCCCGACCGCAGCGGGCAACATCAAGATCCCCCAGGTCGGTCGTGCGGTCCTTGAGGACGACGTGGAGCTTGGGGCAAACACCTGCGTGGATCGGGCGGCGATGTCGGAGACCCGCATCGGTCGGGGCAGCAAGCTCGACAACCTCGTCCAGGTCGGCCACGCCGCCCAGATCGGTGAGCATGCCCTGATGGTCGCCTACTCCGGGGTCGCCGGGAGCAGTCGGCTCGGGGACCGGGTGATCCTGGCCGCAAAGGCCGCGGTCCTCGGCCACATTGAGCTTGGTGACGGGGTCCAGGTCGGCGTCGCCAGCGTGGTCCACAGCGACGTCGCGGCTGGCCAGAAGGTCACCGGTGTTCCGGCGATCCCACACCGGAAGTGGCTGCGGGCTGCGTCGGGCTTCGGTGAGCTGCCGGAGCTGGTCAAGACCGTGCGCCGACTGCAGAAGCGCATCGAGGTACTTGAGGACGGACGGGCAAAGCCACCGGCATCGGATATGCCAGCCCATGCAACTGCGGAGAACATGGACACCACTCCGATGAGCACCTCCTCAGACATCGACATCCAGGGCATCCTCAAGCTGCTCCCGCACCGCTACCCGTTCCTGATGATCGATCGGGTGCTGGAGGTTGAGGCCGGCGTGCGCGCGGTCGGCGTGAAGTGCGTGACCGCCAACGAGCCCCACTTCCAGGGCCACTTCCCTGACCACCCGATCATGCCCGGCGTGCTGCTCACCGAGGCCTTCGCCCAGCTTGCCGGTGTCATCGCCATGACGGCCCATCCGGACTTCTCCGGAAAGGCCGTCTACCTCATCGGGCTCGACAAGGTGCGGTTCCGCAAGCCCGTCCGGCCCGGTGATCGGGTGGTGATCACCTGCGAGAAGCTGTTCGAGCGCCGCGGAGTGTGGAAGTTCTCCGCCCGGGCTGAGGTCGAGGGCGTGCGGGTTGCCGATGGCGAGGTCATGGCGACGGTGGCCGACAAGCCGTAGCCTCACTTCGAGCAGTAGAAGATCATCCGGCTGAAGGAGTCCGGGATGACGGTGAGGGGGTGGGAGACCTCCTCGCCGG
>JBLHNG010000599.1:0-5626 GCA_047621685.1 Myxococcota bacterium
AGCACGGCATCCTCCGCAGCATGGTCGAGGAGGCCATCCGCAGCCTCCCCCTCGACACCGCCGCCAGCGCCCTCGCTCCGGTCGAGGCTGCGGCAGCTTCGATGGCGGTCAGCATCGAGCAGGCCGCACAGTACCCCCTCCTCCTCGCTCCGGCCCGACGGACCATCCTGGGCGCCCTCGAAGCCGCACTCCAGGGGCACCCACCAGACGACGACGCCATGGAGGCCCTCCGCGCCAACCTCTACGCCGAGCAGCTCCTCCCCGAGCTGTCGCTGGCGCAGGAGGCCTGCCGCCTGGCCCGCTTCCTCAAGGCTGTCGGCACCGATGTCCCGCAGGATGTCATGGGCTGGTCGCGGCTCATGCGCGATCAGGTCGCCTGGGCGGACTGGAGCCTCCGCCGCTTCCGGCGCCGCCTCGCTGCGGTCTCCCCAGCGCTCCAGGCCACCGCCGGGCCGCTGCTCGATGACCTCCTGGCCCGCCGCGATGCCCTCAACGCCGCCTTCGCCAGCACCCTGCAGGCGAGCTGGCGAGATGCGTCGACCAATCGGGATCTCCGCGAGCTGCTCCCGCTCTCTCAGCTCAGCCGCTGTCTCATCCGTCCGCTGGTCGACGACGGCCACCGCGTCTTCCTCGTGGTCCTCGACGGCTGCGATCTGTCGACCTTCATTGAGATGATCTCCACCGCCCCGCAGACCAGCGGGCTCGGCCTCACGCTTCCGGAGATCCACAACCCCACCCTCCGGGGTGACCTCAGCGCTGCGGGTGCCTTCCAGGTCTCCCTTGCTCTGCTGCCCACGGTCACCAGTCACTCCCGACGGGCCATCTTCGCCGGGGAGATCCCAAAGAACCCCACCCTCACGGACACCGAGGCTGCCGCAGCCAACGCCAGCAACGACAAGACGGCCCTGAGGCGGAACACCGCGCTGGGGGATCTCACCCGGGTGCTGTTCCTGAAGGGCGATCTCCAGGACGATGCACTCGACACGGCGCTCAGGTCCGACGAGCACCGCATCGTGGCGGTGGTCTACAACGGGGTCGATGATGCGCTCTCCAGCAACCAGACCACCCCGATGGACCCCTGGAAGCTCGATGCACTCGGCGACGGCGCCCTCCAGTCCCTCCAGACCGCCGCAGCGGAAGGATGGACCATCCTCGTCACCAGCGATCACGGACACACCCCTCACCTCGGCAGCGATCGGAAGCGGGCTGCAAAGGCCATGAGCGCCCGCTACCACAGCGAGCCCCTCCCAGGCGCCGTCCGATTCGATCTCCCGAACGGGCCGATGTACCTCCTCTGTGAACCCGGCGCCTGGTTCGGTCACCAGCACCGGGGCCACCACGGCGGGGTCGGGCTGGAGGAGGTCTTCGTTCCCCTCGCCTTCATCGGTCCGGTCTCCGATGGCAGCGGTCGCCCGGAGGCCCCGACCTGGTGGAGCCGGATCCTGCCCGCCGCCAGCCCACCGCCCACCAGCCCCGAGCCCCCTCCCCAACCTGTGGTCGCGCCACCACCTCCGGTCAAGCCACCGCCACCCGTGACACCACCGCCACCGGTCGCCCCACCAGCCCCCACACCTCCGGCTCCGTCCTCTGATGCCCCAGCAACAGCTCCGGCCTGGGCTGCCGAACTGCCCGACGATCCCACCCGGCGCATCTTCGTGCACATCGTCAACCACGGCTGCATCACCGAGGCCGAGGCCACCACTCTCCTCGGATCCCCGACGAAGTTCCGCAAGTTCAACCGACGCTTCGAGGACAACGCCTCCCGCGTCCCGTTCCGTACCCGGGTCGTGCAGACCGGTGCGGGCAAGCGCTACGAATACCTAGGATAGCCCCCAATGCAGCAGCGAGAGATCAACCACATCTTCGAGCGGCTCCGAAGCGGGCTGGTGCCAGAGCTTGGCCTGGAGGCGTTCGCAGTCGGCATCGAGCGGCAGCGCGCCGAGGTCCACCGACAGCTCGACATGGTCGCGGATGGCGAGGGTCAGGTGAAGTTCCTGCGTGGCGGCTACGGCTGCGGCAAGACCTTCCTCGCCCGGCTCGCCATCCTCGACGCCCAGGCCCGCGGATACGCCACCAGCTTCGTCGTCGTCTCCGACAACGACCTTCGGTTCCACAAGTTCGACGAGCTGTACCACAAGGTGGTCACCGAGCTGTCCACCGATGTCTGCCCCCGAGGCGCGCTCGGCGACATCCTCGATCGGTGGGTCGGCAGCGTGGAGGAGGCCCTCGAAGACGCCGGCATCGACGAGGACAGCGAGGACTTCGACGCCACCGTGCGCGCCCGGCTCTCCGAGGACGTGCTCAGCAAGACCGAGGGCAAGGCGCCCGAGGACTTCGTGCGCGCACTCCAGGCCATCTTCGACGCCAAGCAGGAGGGCGCACTCTCCGAAGCCAGCGGGCTCATCTCCTGGCTCTCCGGCAGCCGCAACGTCGCCGCGAGTGCGAAGCGTCGGGCGGGCGTCAAGGGCGAGGTGACCTCTGCGGTGGCGCTCTCCTACCTGTCGGGCATCGTCGAGATCATCAAGGCGGCCGGGTACAAGGGGCTGGTCATCGTCATCGACGAGGCCGAGACCCTCCTTCGCTCTCGCTCCGATGTTCGCGGCAAGGCGATGAACGGCCTCCGCCAGCTCTGCGACCGGGCCAGCCAGTACAAGGGCCTGCTCTGGCTCATCACCGGCACCCCGGAGTTCTTCGACGCCCGCCGCGGTGTCGCCGGTCTCGCCCCGCTGAACGACCGCATCAAGTTCGTCCAGTACGGCGGCTTCGCCTCCCTCAGTCAGCCGCAATTGCAGCTCAAGCCGTTCGATGCACCCCGGCTGCGAGAGGTCGCCCTGCGGCTGCGGGCGCTGCACCCGGGCGGGAGTGTGGTCGAGGATCGGATGCCGCTGGTGTTCATCGAGAGGCTCATCGAAAAGGTCACCGAGGGTTTTGGCGGCGACGTCGGCGTGGTCCCTCGCCAGTTCCTCCGTACCCTAGTCAACCACATGGACCTCGTAGTGCAGGAGCCCGGCTACGACCCGATGGCGGTCCTCGGGTTCACGGTATCCGAGGCGGATCGTCCACCAGTAACGCCCGATGATGGAGACGATGACCTGATGGCGGTGGAGGACGTGTGGTAGATGGCACTCATCTCGATCAGACCGCGCTGCTCTCAGAGCTGTGGACCGATCGCATCCGCCAGATCGCCACCACCCTCGCCAACGGTCAGGCCGAGCATCGCGAAATCGCCAACCTCGCTGAGCACATAGGCCAGGACTACCATGGCCGCTTCCTCCTTGAGCTGCTCCAGAACGCCGGAGACCAAAACCTCAAGGCCGGCATCACCGACGGGCTCGCGGTCATCGTCACCGCGCCAGGGCTGATCGCAGTCGGCAATTCGGGAGCGCCGTTCGACACCGCAGGCGTGGAGAGCATCACCTCGCTCGGCCTGAGCGGGAAGGATGCGGCGGTCTACGTCGGCAACAAGGGCGTCGGCTTCAAGTCGGTCTACCAGATCACCGACCAGCCGGAGCTGTACAGCAACTTCCAGGACGGTGACGCCGCCCTCCGTCTCGTCCTGTCCCGCACCCCGTTTGCAGACTCCGACCTGCTGAAGCACACCGAGCAGACCCTCGCCACGCTGCAGCAGGGCTACCCCGGGATCTGGTCACTCCTGGAGAAGCGCCACAAGACGCCCGCGGCAATCATCCAGGCGATCCAGGACGGAGTGCGGCAGGCGGCACCGTTCAAGTTCCCGGTCCCCCTCCCGCCCGGTGCCCTCACCGAGCGCCTGGAGGCACTCCAGCTCCCCGATGCGATCCGTGCGCGGCTCTCCACCCTCGTTGTCCTGCCCGTTCTCCCTGAGCAGGAAGAGGTCGTCCGGGATGCACTGAAGTCACTGCTCGATGATCACGGCCTGCGGGGCAGCATGCTGCTGTTCACTGAGGGGATCTCAGAGCTGGTCGTCCTGGATCGGGTTGAAGACCAGGAGACCCGCCTCAAGCGCTCACTGCACACCACACACAGCCTGCCAGCGTCTGCCACCCAGCTCACCACTGTCACGACCACCTCCAATGACTCCCTGCCCCAGCAGTGGCTCTGCGCCCGCCGTGTCCTGGGCACTCCAGCAGAAGGCGTGGATGCCAAAGCCGAGCAGGACCGGATCCAGGCTGCCACCAGCACGCTCCCGGGCGAGGGCTGGGCGAAGGTTCGCACTGCACCGGTCACAGTTGCCCTCCCATTGCCCGCAGACACCAGCGGCTCCCCGCTCGGCTGTCGGGGTCGGCTGACCATCGCCCTGCCGACCCGAGACACCACCGGCTCGCCCTGGTGGATCGACGCCCGCTTCCACGGCAACATCTCCCGCACCGGCATCGATCTCACCAGCACCTACAACCGGCTCCTGTTTGCAGAGGCGGTCCGACTCATCGGCGCGCTGTTGGATCACCTCCGAGACTCAACGGAGCTGGACGAGCGTCGGCTGGTGACCCTCTCCATGGAACTTCAGCACGGCCCGCTCCGAGATGCGCTCTGTGCGGAGGGTGGCATCGCTCATGGGCCGGTTGTCCTCGGCTACGACGGCACATCCTTCCACACCATCGAGCAGCTCCGCCTCTTCCCCAGAGAGGTCACCCGAACGCCCTGGGTGCTGCTGGCGATGATCGAGGGACTCACCAACGGTGAACTCACCGCCGCCGGGCTGAGGCTGCCCGAGCGCTCCCTGATGGCTCGTTCTCACGAACTCCTGGACTCGCTCGCAGGCATGGTCGGCAGAGAGGCGCTCTACCCCGACAAGGCGATGCTGCTCAAGCGAAACACATCCGGCCCGACCTGGCTGGAGCGCATCGCCCAGACCATCCACCCGGACAAGCGCCACACCTGGCACCCATTCCTCAAATGGCTCGAACACCGATTCACGACTGAAGAGATCGAGACGCAGCGCATCCTGCCGACCACAACCGGCAGCCTCGCCGCCTCCGTAGAGCGTGTCTTCCTCCTGCCCCCACCTGGCGACCTCACCGACGACGACGCCCGACTGGAGGACATCCCAGAGTCGGTGAAGAAGACGCTTCGGTTCATCGACGAGACCTGCATCCACATCCGCGTGAATGACACCCGGCGGCTGACCTGGGCTGGCGTGCTCCTATCACCAGCTCGGGGAACCCCGCTGGTCCGTCGCCCCCGCCTCGACCAACTCCTCAACTATGCTCTCGGCCCTCGGCTCAAGCAGGCCATCCGTGAAGGTGACGACACACTCGCAGACCTGCTCCTCTCTCAAGCTGTCCGCTGGCTCAGCCAGATGTCTGACGTCGGCCACCAGACCGTGCAGGAGTCTGGCGGCCTGATGATGCCTGACGATGCTGGTGGGTGGTCGTCGTCCATGACGCTGTACTTCAGCCGCGGCTGGCTGGAGCGGAAGATGGACGAGGATGCACTCATTGAGGCGTATCAGGAGACTCCCGGTCTGGTCCTTCGGTGGTCGGCACTCCATGCACGCCTCGGGCTCTCTGATGAGGACCGTGAGGGCATCCGCCTCGCCTTCGCTGGAGCCGGGGTGAGGCAGAACCCTCGGCTCCTCCGATTCACTGGCAAGCGACAGGCCCCGCTTCGCTGCCAATGGGACAATCGATTTCAGCGAGAAGACGGT
>JBLHNG010000600.1:0-5612 GCA_047621685.1 Myxococcota bacterium
CCGTGGCACCGACTTTGAGGCGCTCACCCTGATCACCGACAGCCTTTCTGGCGCTCGGGGGGCAAGCGTTGGCGACCTCGCCCGACGACGGGGGGCGGATCCAGCCGAGACGGCGGTCGCGGTTCTGAGGGCGGATCCCGAAGCCTGGATCGTCTACCGCTGCATCGACGAAGCGGACATGGACGCTGCCCTGCTGTGGCCAGACGCCATCGTGTGCAGCGACTCCTGGAGCTACCCGGTCAATGCGCCCAACCCCGTCGGCGATCCCCACCCTCGGACCTACGGTGCGTTCACCCGGTTCCTGGAGGAGTACGCGCTGTCTCGTCAGCGGCTCTCGCTCGGTGCGGCGATCCGCAAGGTGACCCGCCTGCCCGCCGACTGGCTGGGGCTGCCAGATCGAGGGCGCATCGCGATGGGGGCCGCTGCGGATCTGGTGCTGCTGGATCTCAGCCGGGTCCATGCACGCGCGACCTACGAAGATCCCCGCCAATTCAGCGAAGGCACCGAGCAGGTCTGGGTCAACGGGGTGGCGATGTTCGACGCGCAGCACCGCATCCGATCGGTGCTTCCCGGGCGCACGCTTCGCCGTCAGGCGTGGAAGACCGCTTCTAAGAAGTAGCCATCCGGATCGAGAACGAACGCTGCATAGTAGCCAGGGCCATACCGGGGTCTCAGACCGGGCGGGCCATTGTCCACCCCGCCCGTCCGCAGCGCGGCGGCATGGAATGCATCCACGGAGGCTTCGTCTGCCGCAGTGAGCGCGAGGTGGAAGCCGGGGCTCGGGGCGGTGACCACCGACTGTCGGGCCTTGAGGGCGAGCTTGTCTGAGCCGCCGGGCTGGCCGTAGCCCACCGCATCGGGGTAGCTCCAGACCCGCACGCAGCCCAGCGGGGCGAGCACTGCGTCGTAGAAGGTCGCGGAGCGGGCGAGGTCGGAGACGGACAGCGAGAGGTGATCGAGCATGGTGTCAGTCCGGTATCCCGGGGCGGACCTTAAACACCCGCTCCTTGCGGATGCTGACCGAGCCGTCCTTGGCGCCCCTTGGCTTGGAGACATGCCGAGCACGGGTGGCGGTGACCGCGACAGTGCCCCCGCCGCGCTGCTTGCTGTGGTACGCCGCGATCGCCGCGGCTTCCTCGATCCTGGCTTTTGGCGGCTCCGTGCCCTCGCGCACGAACAGCACCACGTGGCTGCCGGGCATCCCGCGGACATGGAACCACCAGTCGTCGTTGCGCGCGACCCGCAGCGAGAGCCTGTCGTTGTCTCGGGCGGTTCGTCCGGCCCAGACCAGCCAGCCATCCTCCAGGCGATACTCCCAGACCGCTGGCGGGTTTCGCATCTCCGGGGGCTCCCAGGCCATCGCAACCTCCTGGCTGCGGGCTTAATTGGAGCTGTGGATCCGGTCCATGGGAACCTTCCAGGTGTAGTTCGATGCCGTCGATGCTCTCACGGTGATGCTGAGCGTGACGCTGTCCTCTTTGTGGACCATCTTGAGCTGGTGGGTGCCGTGGGCGACTGCCTGAGCAGGCAGCGGGGTCTTTCCGAGCAGGTGGCCGTTGAGGTAGATCTCTGTGCCGAAGGCCTTCTGAGAACCGAAGGTGATCTGCCGGGTCGCAACCTCCGGCTCAGAGGGGGCTTCGACGATCTCAGTGACCGTGATCTCACCCTCGTCGATCCCGGCGATGCCATCCCCATTCGGCGGGGGGTCGCTCTTCACTGGTGGGGGGGCCACAGGCTCGGGTTTTGGTGTGGAGACGATCGGCTGTGTCGCAGTCTTGTCTGGAGGCTGCTCCCCTGCCGTCACGACGGGCGTGGGGTCAGGCTCCTCCTCGGGATCGGGCGTCACCGGCTCTGGGGGGGGCGTCAGCTCCACGTCGGCAACCTCGACCACTGGAGGTACACCCTTCAGCAGGGTGGCCTTGATGCCCAGCCCGATCCCGACCATGCCGAAGATCATCACCAGCCCGAAGGCCGTGGACGCCGGGAGGATCCAGCGGGGAGGACTTGATGACGTTGGGGGTGGGGTGGACGGGTGCTCCATGGTTGCAGAGGTGTCTGCAGAGGTGTCTGCAGAGGTGTCTGCAGAGATGGCTGCGGGGGGTGCCAGCATCGGAGGCGTCGGGGAGGTCTGTGAGACCTCCTGGTAGAAGCTGACCTCTCCGGGGAGCGGCTGCGTGGCGTAGCGCGACTTCCGGGCGTCGATGAGTGGCGGGATCCGGCGGCGCGCATAGCGCCCAAGCCCTTCTCCCGGCAGCCCGTCACACAGCGCCATCATGCGCTCAGAGACGGCGAGTGCCCCTGGACGATCTTCGGGATGAAAGCTCATCATCTCCGTCAACAGGGAGACGATCTCTGCGCGAAGGGGCAGCGCATCGGGCAGGGTGGCGAGGACCTCGGCGATGTGGTTCTGGAAGTGGCCGTCCCCGAGGGGTGCCCGCTTGCAGATCTCGCCGGTGAGCAGCTCCACACCGCTGACCCCGAGGGCGTAGATGTCGACGGGGTGGTCGGAGGTGCCAAGGAGCCACTGCTCGGGGGCCATGTAGCGGGCAGAGCCGTACTGCACAGAGCCGGTGACACCCTCGCGATCAAACTCCGCCCGGGCAATTCCGAAGTCGAGCACCTTGACCCCGCCGTGTCGCGAGATCAGGAGGTTGGCCGGCTTGATGTCTCGGTGGACCACCTCAAGGGGCCGATTCGTCCGGGGACTGGGGGTGGTGTAGACGACGTGGAGGGCGTCTGCGACGGTGGAGAGGATCTGGAGGGCGGCCCGGGGCGGGAGCGGGCCGTCGCTGGTGAGCTGTGCAGCATCGACCCCCTCGACGTACTCCATGAGCACCGCCGGGCGCCCATCGATGGTGAGCAGGTCGAAGACCTTGACGATGGCGTGGTGGTTGAGCTGGGCGAGCAGCCGGGCCTCGTCGCGCTGACGGGCGGCGATGTCGTTGTTCTGGTTCAGCTCTGCGGACAGAATCTTCACTGCCAGTCGCTGCCGAAAACCTGCCTGCCCCTCTACGTCTGCCAGATACACGGAACCGAACCCTCCTTGTCCGAGGGTCTCCAGAAATCGAATCCTGCGGTGAATTTCAGACATGCTGGTATCCAAGTATCCAACTTGAGCCAGTGTATCGTAGCCACCACGCGATCTGGAAAAAGAGGTCCCTTTCTCAAGGGCAGGCACAACCGCAGAGCCTCGTCAAGAGTCAGACACCTGCTGCTTCAGGTAAGCCTGCAAGCCGCCCATCACAACCTCCGCGCGCCCACCGGCTCAATGCTTCTTGCCTCCGCCAGCTACGCTCCCTGAGCGGACAGTGTTCCAGGGTGTCGGAACCGGACACCCGTCATGTCGCCCCCTTCTATCGGACAGTCTGTGTGAGAGGATGTCAGCGTGTAGCGGGGGGTTTGGGGGTGAAACCCCGTTTCAGACAAAGGTGTCAGGAAACGCTGTCCGGGATCCTGTCCGGTGTGTGTGATCGTGTACGGCGTAGTCTAAAGCAGACCCCGGAGGACACCATGGGCACGCTCTTCACCGCTGACAGCCACTTCGGACACGCCCGGATCATCGACTACTGCAGCCGGCCGTTCGCCCATGTTGATGAGATGGATGAGACGCTAATTGCAAACTGGAATCACCGAGTCTCCGATGACGACACCCTCTACCACCTCGGCGACTTCACCCTGAAGTCCCGGGGGTTTGCCCGGCGGATCTTCAGCCGACTGCGCGGCCACATCAAGGTGCTCGGCCTGCCCTGGCACCACGACAAAGGCTGGGTGCCCAGGCAGCCGGGCATGTCCGACCTCTACTCGGCCTCCGGTCACCCCGTCGAGATCCTGCCGCCGCTGCTGGCGATGCGGTTTGAGGGAGTGCCCTGCGGGGTGCTCACGCTCAGCCACTACCCGATGGCGGAGTGGGAGGCGGGCTACCACGGCGCCTGGCAGCTCCACGGCCACAGCCACGGCAACCACAAGGGCACCGGCGCCTTGCTGGATGTCGGAGTGGATGTCCACGGCTACGCCCCGGTGTCGATCGAGGAGCTGGCCGGGCTGGTGCCGCAGCCCAAGACGTCAGCCACCGGTCGGCGGGCGCTCTTGTAGCATCGCGCGCAGCATCAGCTCTCCCCAGAGCATCGCCGGATCGCCGGAGAGGACAGGGAGATCAGCGCGGCGCACCGTGTCCAGCCAGACCATCGGGTGCCCGTCGGCGTGAACCTGGAGGGCACCGCGCTGGCGGGCGTCGAGGTCGATCTGGAAGCGCTCTGCCGGGGAAGGCGTGACGGTGAAGTCTGGTTGGACGCCGCCGTCGGTGCGGCGATCCAGTCGGCGTCCGCTGGGCAGGGTCCAGATCTGATTGGTGAACTGCACCGCATAGCCAAGCTCAACCTCCGACCTCAGCGCCTGGGCCAGCCCCTTTCCCCAGGTCGGCGCCCCCACCACCCGCGCCCCGGCACGCTCCTGGAGGGATCCAGCGAGGATCTCCGCGGCGGAGGCGGTGTCGGTGTCGACGAGGACCACGACCGGAACCCCCTCCAGGGCATGCCCGGGCACCGCATGGTTCCAGGGGATCAGCTCCTGGCCAGTGACGGGATCGACGTCGGGGCCGGTCTCTGGCTCCACCCGACCCGACAGCTCCGCGAGGATGCCCTCGGCGATGAAGCGGTCGGCGATCTGGACCGCGGCGTTGACGTCTCCGCCGGGGTTGCCGCGCAGGTCGAGGACGAGGCCGCGGACATCGTCAAACAGCGGCTCGGTGAAGTCGTCGAAGTCCGCCTCAGTGTAGTCCCGAAACGCCCGGATGCGGACATAGGCCAGCCCGTCGGCTCTCGACAGCCAGCGGCTCCAGGTGTTGTCTGCTTCCCGGTGGTGCCCGGCGAGGGTGTCCAGCTTGACCGGCCCCCGGGTCATCGCGAAGGTCTGGGGATCGGCTTCCTCTCCGCGCTGCACGATGAGGCGAACGGCAGTCCCGCCCTCTCCCTGGAGCGCAGCCTCGACCAGGGTGACCCGCCGATCCGCCGGATAGTCCGCGAGGGTGATGCTGCCGCGATCATCGGCGATGGTGAGGATCACATCGCCCTGGTGGATGCCGCTGTCCCAGGCGGGGGTGTCCAGCAGCGGGCGATCGATGAACACCACCCCGTCCTTCTCAGCGATCTGGAGGCCGACCCCGTAGTAGACCCCGCCATGGTGGGCCTGCCAGGAGGCGATCTCCGCGGGCCAGACTGCCCGGGTCCAGGGGTCGAGGCTGCGGCAGATCGCGCCGACCCACTCTGCGATGATCACCTCAGCGGGCACCCCGACCGACGCTCCAGCCGCGACGGCTCCAGTGAGCTGGCCGAGGTGGTTGTCGAGACTCGCAGCGGTGAACGGGACGGAGAAGGTCTCCGGGGTCAGGGCGGGCCAGGTCGATGTCGCGCCTGGATCCGCAGACAGCCAGGCGAGCTGCTCGGCGGCAGCCTTGGAGGTCTCTGCCCAGTCGATCTCAGTGTGGTACTCCCGGTCGAGGCGCGCGATGAGGTGCTCGGCGGCGGGCATGCTCACCCCCTCCCACGCCGACAGGGTGTTGGGGAGGGCATCGGCGGTGTAGCGGGTGGTGAGCCGGGCCTGGGCCGCGCGGCGGG
>JBLHNG010000601.1:0-5603 GCA_047621685.1 Myxococcota bacterium
TCCCCCACCCCCAGCACCACCTCCCCATCCCGAAACCGCATCGTCAGCCGCCCAGCCAGCACGAAGAACAGCTCATCCTCCACCGCATGGCTGTGCCAGACGAAGCTGCCCTCCAGCCGGGCCAGCTTCACCATCGACCCACCAACCTGCGCGGCAATCGCCGGAGTCCAGGGGGCATCAATGGCAGCAAACGCATCATGAACATTGAGCTTTGCAGGAAGGGGCATCGTGAACTCCGGTCGGCTACGCTGGGGACATGCTGCGTCATGGTCCCGCTCATCCTCTCTGTCTCGCTGCGGTCGGACTGCTTGTCGTCAACGACCACATCCTCAAGTCAGCATACCCCTCGTGGCTGACCGGCAAGCTGTCGGACTTCGCCTGGATGGTGGTCTGCCCGGTCCTGCTCGCCGCAGTGCTGTCCGTCCTGCGCGTCCCCGACCGAGCGGCGCGCCTCACAGCGCTGTCCGTGGCAGTGGTCTCGTTCGCACTCCTCCAGATCTACCCCCCGCTGGGCGAAGCATGGATCAGCACATTCGGCGGCGCCCATGTCCCCGACCCCACCGACCTCATCGCCCTGCCCGCCGTCCTGCTCGCCCCGCTGTGCTGGCGACCCACCACCCCACGGGCCTACGCCGCCCCGCTGGCCTTCGCCGCCTGCATGGCGACCAGCTACCCCGCAGACATCCGCGATCCCTGCGACGGTGAGGCCGACTGGGATCCCAACCGCCCGCTGATGCTGGCCTGGGGCTACTCCGGCGCCGGCGTGCCCATCGACACCCCGAGCTTCACCGAGGCCGTCTCCCTCACCGGCCCCGACGGCGCGGTCCCGTTCGCCGCGACCCAGGGCGACTGGGGGCTGGTGCTGCTGTGTCCGCTGGGCGGGCTGGAGGCGAACACCGAGTACACCTGGGACATCGGAGAGTTCGCCGACAAGTCCACCAACCAGGCGACCATCCCAGGCTTTAGCCTCCAGGGCGCCTGGACCTTCACCACCGCTGTCTCTGCCGAGTGGCCCCTGATCGCAGACGCCGCAGGCTGCGTGGTGGATGAGGCCGCCGACTACCGGACCGGCGCAAGCTGCTGGGACACCGGAAACGCACAATGATCGCCCTGCTCGCCGGATCGGCCCTCGCCGCCTCTCCGCTCCCCGAGGATGTCCCCGCCGGCTATCGCCAGCACGCGGCATCCACCACCCGGCAGCTCTCCGGTCGCCTCGTGCTCGCACCGGGCGAGGTCACCGTCTTCCAGCAGGTCCCCAGAGTCCGCTTTGGTACTGACCGCATCTCCGGCGACTTCTCAATCCCGCTGGTTCAGGCTGTGGGTCCAGACGACTGGGGAGAGGCTGGCATCGGTCGAATCCGGGGCGAGGGTCGGCTGCATGTGGGGCTCGACCGTCGGGTGGCGCTGGGGCTGTCGGCGGGTGGACTGCTCGCCCCCAAAGCGCTGTGGGTGACCACCTGGGGCAGCCAGAGCCGGGAGACCCAGCCGGGCTGGGACGTCACCGGGTTCGCAGAGATCGACATGAAGACCACGATCCCCTGGACCATCGCGGTCGGCGCGGGCCTCGGAACTGAGCGCTACGTCTCCGCCATCGTGCCGTTCCTCATCGACGTGCGATCATTCCAGACCATCCCGCTGGCTGGCCGGCTGTCGCTGGTGGTGGAAGAGGAGCTGGTGCTGATCGACCACACGGTGTTCTCTGGACGGGGGCTGCTGTCGTGGGCAGCAGACGGAATCACCGCAGACCTCGGAGTCCAGGTCCCGCTGGTCTCGCTGACCACCGGACGACCGCTGCCGCAGGTGGTCGCTCAGGTCCGGACTGCGCTGTAGCGCTCAGAGCATCTCCACCATGCGTGCCCCGAGCCCATCCTCAACCAGCACCTCGCCGTGTCCCGGAATGACCACCCCAACCTCCCCCAACATCTCCATCGCCCAGGCCTTCACAGCGCCACGATCCAGCATCATCACCCGGCGGTTGATCGGGTTGACCACAAACCCCGGCCCCATGCCGATCCTGCTCAGGAAGAACCCCATCACCCCGGGCAGGTCGGTGACGTTGAGGAAGACATCACCGCCGTACCAGGCGATCTTGCTGTCCACCGTGGTCCGAAGCATCGTCTCGCCGTTCCGCATTCGAGGCAGCTCGAACAGGTCAGCACCAGGACCGGTCTGAAGCATCGAGACCGGCTGGATATCAAGCCCCGTGATCCGCCCTCGGATTCGCTTCAGCGCGGCCTCCCCGGCGTAGACCCCGGCCTCTGGGAACCGCTGCGACCAGACCGAGAGGCCGAGGGTGTGGAAGGAATTGGGCGCGATGAGAGCGCGCACCGTGCCGTGCTCTGCCAAGGCCTCCAGCGTCTCCTCCCGCACCTTCGTCGACGGGCTGATTACCGCCAGCCCCCGCTCCGGCAGCCGGAAGGCCACCATGTTCGCGGTGTTGCCCCCGCCGAGGGAGTAGGCGCGGACCAGGAGGTCGTCGCCGAGGATCTGCCAGCTTCGTTCGGTGTCTGTCATCGCCCGACACTATCGTCTGCCGTCGCGTTAGAACAGTGCCCGGAACACGGGCTCTGGAGCTGCCATGTCGATCCTGCTGCTGACGTCGCTGGCCGTAGCGACCCCCAACCCCGACTTCACCCACCGGTTCGGCGAGCGGTACACCGAGAATGTCGCGATGCCCGACGGCGTCACCCTCGACACCCGAGTCGCGCTGCCGAAGGGGGACGGTCCCTGGCCGACGATCCTCATCCGCAATCCCTACCCAATCGACCGCTACCTCGACCGCATCTGCCGCCAGTACGTGCGCTACGGCTACGCCTGCGTGCAGCAGAAGGTGCGCGGACAGGGAGACAGCGGCGGGGAGTGGAGCCCGTTCACCTCCGAGCGCGCCGACGGACTCGCGACCCTCGACTGGCTCATCGCTCAGCCCTGGTCTGACGACAGCATCGCGCTGATGGGGGCGTCGTACATGGCCGGGGTGCAGTGGGCGATGGCCGATGTCCTGCCCCCTGAGGTCAAGACGATCATCCCCTCGGTGTTTGGCATGGAGATGTACCGCAACGCCTACGAGGGCGGCCTGTTCCGACACGAGCTGGTCACCGCCTGGATGACCCTCATCCCCGACCACCGGTTCCGCCCGTTCGCTGGCCGGGACTACCAGCGCGCCATCCAGCACCGCCCCCGCATCGAGGCCGATGTGGTCGCCGCCGGGGTCGAGGTGCCGTGGTTTCGGGCATGGATGGAGGCCCAGGAGCGCTCGGTCGGCGTCTGGCAGTCCCCAGCAGTCCTGGAGGCCAACGGCATCCCGGAGCGAATCACCGTGCCGGTCCTGATGATGGGTGGCTGGTCGGACATCTTCATCGACGCCCAGCTCTCCACCTGGGCGCGGCTCGCCAGCCAGTCCGACAGCACCCTGGTCATCGGCCCCTGGGACCACCTCGGCAGCAGCGATGCAGACGTCGAGATGGCCAACATCGACGACCTCATCGGACTGGAGGACTCCTACAGCCAGACCCGCCGGACCCTCGACTGGCTCGACCACCACCTCAAGGGTGCCCCCGCACAGCTCCCGGTCGGCCAGACCCTCGTCTACACCATGGGCGCGGACACCTGGCACGTCGCTCCATCCTGGCCCCCGCCCACCACGCCACAGACCTGGACGGCCACAGACGGAGACGCCGCGCACTGTATCGCGCCCCTGAGCACCGATGCGACCGCGCTGTCCCCGACGCACTACGACTACGATCCGGCCAACCCCACCCCGAGCCTCGGCGGGGCAGGCAGCATCGCCGGGGTGCTCTCGCCGGGGTTTGGCGGGGTGCCCATCGGGCTGCGGGACCAGGAGCGGCTGTGCAGCAAGCGCGACGACATGATCGGCTGGCGCACTGCACCCCTCACCGAGCCCCTGCGCATCGCCGGTGGCATCACCGCCACCCTCACGGTCTCCTCCTCCGCTGCAGACACCGCGTTTAACGTTCGCATCGTCGAGATCCGTCCCGACGGCACTCAGCTGCATGTCCGGGAGGGCATCCGAGCGCTGTCGTTTCGGGACGGAGACGAGCACCGGGTGGAGTACACCCCCGACGAGCCGGTGGAGCTGGTGGTAGAGACCTGGCCGATCGACTTCCAGTTTCAGGCCGGCTCCCGGATCCTCGTCGAGATCGCTTCCGCCAGCTTTCCCAAGTTCGAGGCCCACGCCAACACCACCGAGTATTGGGCCGATGCGGTGGAGACGGTGATCGCCACTCAGACGATCCATGCCCTGTCGGTCAGCCTGCCGGTGGTGGAGTAGCTCAGTCCTCGGGATCCCAGGTCACCAGCTGGGTGTTCATCAAAGCGATCACCTCGCTGGGCTCACTGGCCGCGACGATCCCTCGGACCTCTCGGTAGAATCGCCGCTGGAGGTCGGCAATGCGGGCCAGATCCGTCCGGGACAGGGCGAAGAGGTTGTAGCCAAGGATGTCGTCGGACCGGGGGGTGTCCACCCGATCCATGCCCACACTCAGCCAGTGCTTCTTGAGCACCCGACCGGCCTCCGGGTGCGCCCGGGTGTCGATGGTCAGCGCCCCGCCGACGGTGTAGTGGCGGCCCTCCCGCTGGATCACCCCCGCCTCCTCCAGCCGATCGAGACAGTCCACGACCTGCTCCTCTGACAGCCCCAGCAGCCGAGCGAGCCAGCCGGTGTCGTGGTCTGACAGCGCGGCATAGCCAGCGGTCTCCAGCGCCAGCAGCACCGGCAGGGTCCAGGGGGCCTCGATGCCGACCCGCCGCGAGGCCGCTGCCCGACGACGGCGCTCGGCGAGGGCGGGAACCTGCTCGATGTCGACCAGCTCCGCGACGAGGTCCTGCACCCGACCGGTCAGGGCGTCGACGAGGCGGAGGAAGTCTGGGAGCCGGGGCCGGGTCCGACCCGACAGCCACCGACCCAGCGCATGCCGAGACAGTCCGGTGCGGGCAGCGATGTCCTGGATCGCGGTCTGCCCCCGCAGCGCTTCGAGCCAGGCAGCGATCCCGGCATCGCTCGGAGAGAAGGCGACGGCAGCAGTCGGGTGGAACCGGGTGAACCCGTCGGCGACGTCGACCCCGACCACCGCACAGGCCCGGACCAGCTCCCCGGCGGTGGGATAGCGCCGCCCCTGCTCCCAGTCGGCAGCCACATTGCTGCGGTACTTCAGCCGTCGGGAGAAGGCGACCTGGCTGCGGCGACCGCGCAGGGCTTTGAGGAGCTGGGAGGCGACATCGTTCACGGACAGACCCCGTTCATCGCAGCAGGCTACCCCGATACTGCTCGGGATGTGGGCGATAGCGCGCAGGGTTTGTGCACCTCGGGGGTTGCGGACCGAGCCGGAAGCGCGGATGTTGAGGACATGCTGACTCTGCTGCTCGCCTGTGCTGGATCTGCGCTCGACTCCGGGCCGATCATCGACTTCCCCACCTGGGATGGCACCCAGATCGGCGAGGAAGGCGACGAGGACTGCCACCTGAAGGGAACGGTGTGGTCCGACGAGCAGTCCGCACCGCCGGGCTCCGACCTCACCCCCGCCGAGCTTCGCACCATGGCGGGCGGCGACTTCTCGGGCACCTTCGCCAGCGACTGGCAGGGCGAG
>JBLHNG010000602.1:0-5598 GCA_047621685.1 Myxococcota bacterium
CCGCGCCTCTCCACGAATCAGCAATCAGCCCGTCTTACGACCGGCACTTGCTGAACTCAACGGCGGGTCCGTGAGCCAGCCACCTGACCGGCTCCGGATACCTCCCCCCACACCCCTCCCCGAATCAGCAGTCCGTCCGCCTACGACCAACAGCTGCCGAGCTTCACGGTAAGAGCAGATTGCCCGGCAGCTTCAAAATCCAGGTGGGTGGGAATCTGGACTGCGCGCACATTGTGCGGTACCTCCGACTACGGAGATCCTCACCATGTCCATGAACAGCCTGCTCGACGCCCTCGCCCCCATCCTGAGTACGCTCAAGTCCGTCGACCTGACCGACCCAAACGCCACTGCGGCCCTCAACACCCGCTACCCGGTGGCCGGGGAGGACCTCGCTGGTGTGGTCGCGCTGGTGGAGGCTGGCACTGCGGAGGGCTGGCTGTGCCCCAGAGACGGCGGCGCGCTGACCTACGGACGGGCCGCGAAGGCTGGAGACGCCACCCTTGGCTTCGGCATCGACACGGTGGACATGACCGGCGCCGGCCCGGGTCACACCCACCCCACCGGTGAGATCGACCTGTGCATTGCGCTGGAGGGCACGCCCACCTTTGACGGCAACCCGCCAGGCTGGACGGTCTACCCGCCGGGCTCCTGGCATGTGCCCACCGTCAGCGGCGGACGCATGGGCATCCTGTACTTCCTGCCCGGCGGAGCGATTCGGTTTGAGCCGAATCCGGCAGGCTGAGGAACGCTACTGCGCTTCGCAGTGGGCGGTGTAGGCCGCGACGTCGAGCAGAGCGTCCAGCTCGCTGGGGTCGGAGAGCTTGACCTTGAACAGCCAGGCCGCGCCGTAGGAGTCGGAGTTGACGGCGGCTTCGCTGCCCTCCAGGCCCTCGTTGATCTCGACAACCTCACCGGAGACCGGTGCGTAGATGTCAGAGACGGCCTTGACCGACTCGATCTCCGCGATGGTCTCCCCAGCGGTGGCTTCCGAGCCGACCTCAGGCATGTCGACGAAGACGACGTCTCCGAGGGAGTCCTGTGCAAACCAGGTGATTCCCACGGTCGCCACGTCACCCTCGACGCGGACCCACTCGTGGCTCTCTCGGTACTTCAGCTCAGCAGGGTACTTGGACATCTTGGTCTCCTGAATCTCTGTCATCTAAAAAACAGGGTCTGTAAAACAGGGCCTAATAATCCCGCTTGTAGAACGGACCGCGAACAACCACGGCCTCAGCGGTGCGGCCTCGGACATCGATCTGAAGCGTTGTCCCCGGCTTTGCCAGCGCTGGTGCAACATAGCCAAGCGCGATGCCGGTCTTGAGCGTCGGGGAGCGAGTGCCGCTGGTGACCTCTCCAATCACCTCGCCGCCAGAGAGAATCGGGCAGTGCGGGCGGGGGATGCGACCGGTGACGGTCATGCCGACGAGCCGCTTGCCCAGGCCATCCTTTCGCTGCTGTCGCATGACATCGCGACCAATGAAGTCGTCGCCGCGCAGCTTCGTGCACCAGCCGAGGGCGGCCTGAAGGGCAGAGGTGGACTCGTCCATGTCGTTGCCGTACAGGTGCAGCCGGGCCTCCAGGCGGAGGGTGTCCCGGGCGCCGAGACCGATGGGGGTGATGCCATGTGCGGCGCCAGCCTCCATGATGGCCGGCCATGCGGGGCCAGCGATGGCGGCGGGGATGAAGACCTCGAAGCCGTCCTCGCCGGTGTAGCCGGTCCGGGCGATGATGCAGCCGGCGATGCCCGCGACGGTGGCCTGGGCAAACCAGAAGTACTTGATGGCCGTGAGGTCGCAGTCGGTGAGCGCAGCGAGGGTGGCCACGGCACCCCGTCCCTGGATGGCGACCTGAGCCCAGTCCGCGGACTGGTCGGTGACGGTGACCTCGAAGCGGCCCTCCAGCTGAGACTTCGCCCAGGCGTAGTCCTTCTCCTGGTTCGACGCGTTGACACAGAGGAGGATGTCGGTGTCCGAGATGCGGTAGACGATGAGATCATCGACCACCCCGCCGTCGGGCTTGCACATGCAGGTGTACTGGGCCTGACCGTCGACAATCTCGACGTCGTTGGTGACCAGGTACTTCACCGCAGCGAGCGCCTGTGCACCGGTCACCCGAAGCTCTCCCATGTGGGAGACGTCAAACAGACCGACTGCGGTGCGCACGGCGGTGTGCTCGGCGATGATGCCGGTGTACTGAAGCGGCATCTCCCAGCCGCCAAAGTCAATGAGCTTTGCGCCAGCGGAGCTGTGGTGGGCATAAAAGGGGGTACGTCGCAGCGACATGGGGCGGCTCTCCCGGGGGTTGGTGCCCTCTCCTAACCAAGCAGGAGGCATGCGGCCGGTGGGGAAGATATGAGCAGGCTAAATCCTCAAGGCAGGAGCCGTGATGTCCAAGCAGCGCTTTATCGATCGCCACCTCGGACCGAGAGCCGCGGACATCAAAACGATGCTCTCCGCGCTCGGGCAGGACAGCCTCGACGCCCTCATCGAGCAGGTCATCCCAGAGTCCATCCGGACCGTCTCGCGGCTCGATCTTCCCCCGGCCCGCACCGAGCGGGAGGCGCTGACCGACATGGCCGCGATGGCGGGTGAGAACCAGATCCACCGCAGCTACCTCGGCCAGGGCTACAGCGACACCATCACCCCCTCGGTCATCCTCCGGAACATCCTGGAGAACCCGGGCTGGTACACCGCCTACACCCCCTACCAGGCCGAGATCGCCCAGGGTCGGCTGGAGGCGCTGCTCATCTTCCAGACGGTGGTGCAGGATCTCACCGGGATGGAGATCTCCAACTCCTCCCTCCTCGACGAGGCCACTGCCGCTGCAGAGGCGATGACGATGATCCACCGGCTGAGCCGGGGCAAGAAGGGCGACACCTTCTTCGTGTCCGACGACTGCCACCCGCAGACCATCGCGGTGGTGCAGACCCGGGCAGAGCCACTGGGCATCCAGATCATCGTCGGAGATGCCGCTTCCTTCGACTTCTCCACCCCCATCTTCGGCGCCCTGCTCCAGTACCCCGGCACCACCGGCGCGGTCCTGGACTGGTCCGGCTTCTGTGACCGCGCCCATGCCGTCGGCGCGAAGGTCGCGGTCGCGGTCGACCTCCTCAGCCTCACCCTGCTGCGTCCTCCCGGAGAGTTCGGTGCGGATGTGGTGGTCGGCAACAGCCAGCGCCTCGGCGTCCCCCTGGGCTTCGGCGGTCCCCACGCGGCCTTCCTCGCCACGAAGGAAGCCTTCAAGCGTCAGGTCCCCGGTCGGATCATCGGGGTGAGCCTGGATGCAGACGGCAACCCGGCACTGCGCATGGCAATGCAGACCCGCGAGCAGCACATCCGCCGCCAGAAGGCCACCAGCAACATCTGCACCGCGCAGGTCCTCCTGGCGGTCACCGCGGGCATGTACGCGGTCTGGCATGGCCCTGACGGACTCACTGACATCGCCCAGACCATCCACACCCAGGCCCTGCGTCTGGCTGCCGCGGCACAGCGGGCGGGGCTGACGCTGTCTGAGGCACCCTTCTTCGACACGGTCCACATCAAGGCCGGGGATCGGCAGGGGACCATCCTCTCCGCAGCCCTCGCCGTCGGAATCAACCTCCGGGCAGTGGCGGATGGCGGCATCGTGGTCGCGCTCGACGAGACAGTGACCGACGACGACATCACGGAGCTGGCCTGGATCGTCGGCGGAAATGTGCCTGTCGAAGTCGAGGAGAACATCACCGGGGTCCATGTCCGCACCTCGGACTTCCTCACCCACTCCTTCTTCCACAAGTACCGGTCGGAGACCGAGATGATGCGCTACCTGCATCGGCTTGAGACGAAGGATCTGGCGCTGAACACCTCGATGATCCCGCTGGGCTCCTGCACCATGAAGCTCAACGCCGCCACCGAGATGATCCCGGTGACCTGGCCGGGCTTTGGCCGCATCCACCCCTACGCCCCCGCCGATCAGGCTCCCGGCTACCGCAGGATGTTCGACGATCTGGAGGCCTGGCTGGCAGAGATCACCGGGTTTGCGGCCATCTCGCTTCAGCCCAACGCCGGCTCCCAGGGAGAGTACGCCGGACTGCTCGCCATCCGCGGCTACCACCGCTCCCGGGGCGATGCCCACCGCAGCGTCTGCCTCATCCCGACCTCCGCCCACGGCACCAACCCGGCGAGCGCGGTGATGGCCGGCATGCAGGTCGTCGCAGTGCGTTGCGACGATCAGGGCAACATCGACATCGCCGATCTTCGCGCTCAGGCAAGCAAGCACCACGACAACCTCGCTGCGCTGATGGTCACCTACCCCTCCACCCATGGGGTCTTCGAGTCTGGCATCCGGGAGATCTGCACCATCGTGCATGAGGCTGGCGGGCAGGTCTACATGGACGGCGCGAACATGAACGCCATGGTCGGCCTCTGCCGCCCCGGCGACATCGGCGCGGATGTCTGCCACCTCAACCTCCACAAGACCTTCTGCATCCCCCACGGCGGCGGCGGTCCGGGCATGGGGCCGATCGGCGTGGTTGCCCACCTCGCCCCGTTCCTCCCCGGGGATCCCCTCGGCAGCGACTCGGCAGTGGGTCCGGTCTCCGCGGCGAACTTCGGAAGCCCCTCCATCCTCCCGATCTCCTGGGCCTACATCGCGATGAGCGGCCCAGACGGCCTGACTCAGGCCAGCCGGGTCGCGATCCTCAACGCCAACTACATCGCCGCCCGCCTCGAGCCCCACTTCCCGGTGCTCTACAAGGGTGAAAACGGGCGGGTCGCCCACGAGTGCATCCTCGACCTGCGGCACTTCAAGGACGAGGCCGGGGTGAGTGTGGATGACGTCGCCAAGCGGCTGATGGACTTCGGCTTCCACTCCCCGACGATGTCCTGGCCGGTCGCAGGCACCTTGATGGTCGAGCCGACGGAGAGCGAGGCCCTCTCAGAGATCGATCGGTTCTGCGCAGCCATGATCGCGATCCGCGAAGAGATCCGAGACATCGCCGAGGGCCGAGCAGATCGGGAGGACAACCCGCTGCACCACGCCCCGCACACCGCGACCTCGGTCTGCACCGACGACTGGAGCCACCCCTACAGCCGCCAGCAGGCCGCCTTCCCTTCCGCCGGGATTCCGGGGCACAAGTACTGGCCGGCGGTTCGACGGGTCGACAACGCCTACGGCGATCGCAACCTCGCCTGCTCCTGCCAGTCCTGGTCGCCGGACGAGCTCGGGGACTGAGTGAGGGGAGCCCGCCGTTGAGTTGTGGCAGGGGTGGGTACGGAGACGGCCGGGGGCTGGCTCTGCACCTGCCGTTGAGTGTCAGCAAGTGCCGGTCGTAAGACGGGCTGATTGCTGATTCGGGGAGCGGTGCGGGGTGAGTCCTACGAAGCCGGTCCGGTGGCTGCCTTCTCTTTCACTGACCATAAAGTTCGACAAGTGCCGGTCGCAGACGGGCTGATTGTCGATTCGTGGAGAGGCGCGGGGACGGGGTGAGGCATCCGAAGCCGGTCAGGTGGCTGCCTTCCTCTCCTTTTTTGTTGATTGTATTGTTTTGGATCGCCTTGCCTGGAGTCTCAGTCCGCCCGGGCGCGCGCAAGGGGACACCGGAGTGGGCCGTGTCGGAGG
>JBLHNG010000603.1:0-5576 GCA_047621685.1 Myxococcota bacterium
AAGGACTCGGTGGTGGTGGTCGATAAGGCCGGCAAGATCGCCTACTCCAAGCGCGGTCGCCCCGATGCCGATGAGATCCTCCGCTTCGTCGCCGAGCTGGAAGGCAAGCCGGTTCCCGGACAGGGTGTCAGCGAGGAGCGTGCCTTCTCCACTGTGCGAAACCCCGGTCAGCCCCCCGACGAGGTCCGTCACGTCGACACCAACAAGGTCGTCAGCTTGCTCAGCGAGGAGGACTCCCTGTTTAAGATGGTCGATGTGCGCACCAAGTCCGAGTACGACGCCGACCACGTCCCCGGCACCCAGCACATCCCGGTCGATGAGGTTCCCCATCGCTACCAGGAGATCGGCCAGACCACGCACCTGATCTTCATGTGCCAGGCTGGCGGTCGTGCGATGGCTGCCGCGGAGTTCATCACCAGCATCGGCGGCTCGGAGATCTACGTCGCTGAGGGTGGGATGACAGAGTGGTCCGGTGAGCGCAACGCCAAGGACTGATGCTGTGCTCAATGAGACTGTAAGTTTTGGTCGTCCTGGGGTGTTGTCCGGTCAAGTGTCGTACCGTTAAGCAGACCCGGACCCCCACTGGAGCCACCTGCAATGAACAATGTCACCGAGGTCCTGCTCGTCACCATCGCGCAGACCGAGGCCGAAGCCCCTGGCATCATGGAGCTGATCACCGAGGCGGACCTCATCGTTCAGTTCGTCCTGGTCGTGCTGCTGGGCATGTCGGTGGCGTGCTGGGTGATCATCTTCAACAAGGTCACCATGCTCCGTCGTGCAGAGCAGCGGACCCGGGCCTTCCTCAAGGAGTTCTGGGACGCAGGCAGGCTCGATGAAGTCTATGAGCAGCTCGGTCGGTTCACCGGAAGCCCGGTCGCCGCGGTGTTTAAGGCTGGCTACGTCGAGCTGACCAAGCTGTCCCAGGCCGAGCAGAAGGGCGGCATGCTCTCCGGAGAAGCCAACCTCGCCCGCTCCCTGCGTCGCGCCGCCACCGTCGAGCGCACCGCGCTGGAGAGCCGCACCACCTTCCTGGCAACCACCGGCTCCACCGCGCCGTTCATCGGCCTGTTCGGCACCGTCTGGGGCATCTTGCGCGCATTCCAGAAGATCGGCGCCACCGGCAACGCCAGCATCCAGACCGTCGGCCCCGACATCTCCCACGCCCTCATCGCCACCGCCATCGGCCTCGCCGCTGCGATTCCGGCGGTCATGGCCTACAACTTCTTCAACCGTCGCATCCGGGTGCTGAGCGGTGAGATGGAGAACTTCTCCGACGACTTCCTCAACATCGTCAAGCGTCACGCATAGGGGTGAACCATGGGGATGTCTTCGGGAGGAGATGACCAGGGCATGATGGCGGAGATCAACGTCACGCCATTTGTCGACGTCATGCTGGTGCTGCTGATCATCTTCATGGTGACCGCACCCCTGATGACCACCGGGATGGAGGTCGAGCTGCCGCGCACCGACGCTCCCACCCTGCCGATGGACGACGAGGATCAGCTCATCCTCTCCATCACTGCGGAGGGTGCGTACTACATCAACGAGCACGACTTCACCATCGAGGAGCTGCGGCCCAAGCTCATCGCCATCGCGAGCGCCAACCCCGACCAGGCGCTGTTTTTGCGGGCAGACGGCGCGGTGCCCTATGAGAAGGTCGCCCAGCTCATGGCGCTGTGTACCCAGGCTGGGATCGCGAAGATGGGCATGGTCACCCAGCCCGGCGTGGGCCTGGAAGGCACCGGCGCTGAGGAGGAGGAGTAGGTGAGCGGTCGCATCTCCTGGGAGATCATTGCCTCGCTGTGGCTGCACATCAGCCTCGGCTCGATGCTGTTCCTCGGCGAGCGCTGCAACCTCGGCAGCGACGAGCCGCTGTTCAACCCCCAGGACGTCATGCGAGTGAGCATGGCCCCGATGCCCTACGCCCCCATCGTGCAGAAGGCCTCCCGGGCCCCCGAGCAGTCCACCGCGACCGAGCAGGCCCCGACCCCAGAGCCCGTGGTCGCCCCGCCGACCGCCAGCGAGATGGTCCTGCGCACTGAGGAGGACACCCCGGATCCAGTCGAGAAGCCACCGGAGAAGGATCCAACCCCGCCAGAGCCGGCCAAGGCCAAGGCCAAGGCGGAGCAGCCCAAAGAGACCACCAACCAGGCTGCCCGGGAGGCTCTGCTGAACCCGAGCGCACCAGAGGGCACCGTGGATCGCTCTGCGGCGGGTCCCGATGGCTCCGCACAGGGCGTCACGGCCAGCGCCATCAGCCTCTCCGACGCCCCCCCCGCAGTGCAGGCCTACATGCAGAGCTGCATGGCCATCCTCCACAGCAAGTGGGCCCCCCTGCCCTCCCTGGTCTCTGCCAACCCCCGCCTCCTGACCACCATCCGCATCCCGATCTCCCGGGACGGAAAGTTCGGGGCGCACAAGATCGTGGTCAAGAGCGGCGACAACTCATTCGACCGCTCGGCGGACATGGCAGTGCTCAAGACCCAGCGCTGCGGACCATTCCCCGCCACGATCACCGAAGAATCCCTCGTCCTCAACCTCGAATTCCCGGCGAGCGACAAGCTATGAGAGGGAATCACCCAGGATCTGGCGCGTTGAATTTGCACCAGCCGGAGCGATTGTTTTGAGCATGAACCGACACAGACAGGTGGGCCTCACCCTCGCGCTGCCCCTGACCATTGCGCTGCTCCTGCCCCTGGTCAGCCCGGCCCAGGAGGGCGCGCCGGAGTACCTCGCTCGCCTCCAGGAGCCCGGCCGCAGCCGAATCCCGATCGCCCTGCCCTCGCCAAACACCGCCGGCTCGGTGGATGCCGCGACCTTCTACTCGGTGCTCGCCAACGACCTCACCCTGTCAGGCTGGGTCGAGGTCATCGATCGGGACGCCTACATCGAGCCCGCAGGTACCGGCCTGAAGCCCGGCGAATTTAACTTCGCGGACTGGGAGGTCACCGGGGCGGTGGGGCTGGCAAAGACCAACATGTCCACCGACGGCAGCAAGCTGCGCAGCGAGGTGTGGGTCTACGACGTCGGCGGCGAGCGCAAGCTGGGCGCAAAGGCGTTCACCACCGCGGACACCCGGGCCCTCGCCCACAAGGTGGCCAACGAGATCATCTTCCAGCTGACTGGCCAGCAGGGCATGTTCAACACCCGGTTCGCTTCAGTGACCAACTGGACCGGAAACAAAGAAGTCACCATCGTCGACTTCGACGGGTACAGCCCCCGCCGGGTCACCAAGAACGGCTCGATCAACCTCCAGCCCTCCTGGGATCCCTCCGGCTCGAAGCTGGCGTTCACCAGCTACCTCGGCGGCAACCCGGATCTCTACGTCGCGGATCTCAGCCAGGGACGGGTCACCCGGCTGTCCGCCCGCAGCGGCATCAACACCGGCGCGACCTGGAGCCCGTCCGGCGGCGTCATCGCGCTGACCCTCTCGCCTGGCGGCGATCCCGACGTCTTCACCATCGACGCCGCCACCGGCAAGCAGATCGCCCGGCTGACCCGCTCTGTGGGCATCGATGCCTCGCCCACATTCTCCCCCGATGGCACTCAGATCGCGTTCGTCTCCGAGCGCTCCGGCGGTGCTCAGATCTACCGGATGAACCTCGACGGCTCCGGAGTCAAGCGGGTGACCTTCCAGGGCTCCCACAACACCGATCCCGCCTGGAGTCCCGACGGCGAGGAGATTGCCTATGTCGGCCGCTCCGGGGTGTTTGATGTGTTCACCGTCCGGCTCGATGGGCGCGGGGTGAACCGGCTGACTCAGGGCATGGGAGACAACGAGGATCCCTCCTGGAGTCCCGACGGCCACTACGTCGCCTTCTCCTCGACCCGCACCGGAAGCGCACACATCTGGATGAGCACTGCCGATGGATACCATCAGGTGCAGCTCACGCAGGGAAAAGGTGGATATACCAACCCAGCCTGGTCCCCGCCGATGAATTGGTAGGGTCTTCGGCGGAGAGAAGCGCGTGAACCGGGCCACCATCGACATCGGCACCAACACCATCCTGCTCCTGGTCGTCTCCGAGACCGGCGAGGTCCTCCACGACGAGCCCCGGGTCGTCGGCCTCGGTCATGGCATCGGCGAGCGCGGGATGCTGCGTCCAAAGCGCATGGAGAGCGCCCTGGAGGTGCTCGGTGAGTACGCCCGCATCGCTGAGCAGCACGGGGTTCCCGCCTGGCTGGTCCGTGCAGTGGCCACCTCAGGTGCCCGACGGGCAATGAACGCCCGGGCGTTTCTGGAGCGGGTCCGAGAGCAGACCGGGCTGCGGGTCCGGATCATCTCTGGAGAAGAAGAGGCCTGGCTGACCTGGGCTGGCGCTCGATCAGGGCTCTCCCTGCCCTCAGGCAAGGTCGCGGTGGTGGATCCCGGCGGCGGCAGCACCGAGCTGGTCATGGGCGAAGACGAGCGCATGGCGATGCAGATCAGCCTGGAGATCGGCACCGTCCGCCTCACCGAGCAGTTCCTCAACACCGAGCGCTACCGCCCCCAGGACCTCGCCCGGATGCGCAGCCACATCAAGGAAGCGCTGGCCCCTGTGGAGTGGCCCTCCGTGCCCCGAGCGCTCATCGGTGTCGCTGGGACCGTCACCACCCTGGCAGCGATGGAGCACGGCCTGACCACCTGGGATCGCACGCGCGTCCACGGCACCCGCCTCTCCCGCCGCCACCTGCGCAGCTGGATGGACCGCCTCCTGGAGTCCACCCCCGCACAGCGTCGGGAGTGGGCCGTGGTGGCACCCGAGCGCGCCGACTACCTGCTTGCCGGGGCCTGCCTGCTCGAAGAGGTCTGCACCGCCGCCCGCAGAGACAGCCTCTATGTCTCCGACGGCGGTGTCCGCTACGGTCTGCTCAGCACCTACTGACCAGCTCAGAGAGCGCCTCGCCCTCAAACACCCGCTGATGCTCGGTGGGAGTCGGGTGCATCGTGTGAGGTCGACGAGGGTGAGCGCGGGCATCCGAGCGAGCGGCGAGAGGTCGGTGACCTTGCCGCCACCGCGGAGGACAAGCCAAGAGAGCTTCGGGAGGCCGCCGAGGGGGTCGAGTCCGTGCAGCGGCTGGTTGAGTCCGAGGTGGATGTGCTCCGCCCCCTCCAGACGCCCAGCGACCCGCAGCGCCATCAGCGCACAGAACGCCCGGCGATCCTTTCGCCGAAGGTGGGGTGCCTTCTCGGCGGCATGGGTGAGCACGAGGAGGCCGTCGAGGGTCAGTGAGACACCGTCGGAGAGACGCGAGACGAACCCATCGTCGGAAAGATCTGAGAGGGCCTCGAAGCCAGCGATGACATCCTCGATCCGGTTGCTCGCCAGGAGTCGGGAGAGCCTGGCGGGCTGGGAGCGCCGTCGACGGCTGCCGAGCAGGCCCATGGTGCGCAGCTGCTCCAGCCACACCTCGTCCCGTGCCGTTCGCCGGAAGCGGATCTGACTGAGGAAGCGCTGGGCCAGCCGACGCTGCACCCGGCGGACCGCCTCCCGTCCGTCAGCCTGCTCGCAGCCCTCGATGTGCTCCAGTGCCGGCAGGAGCGCCAGCGGTGTGCGATCGAAGAAGCCCCGGCTGGACACCTTGAGCCAACCCAG
>JBLHNG010000604.1:0-5565 GCA_047621685.1 Myxococcota bacterium
AGATGACGGTCCAGTAGGTGCCCTGGGTCCAGCCGCCGTCGTCCTCGTTGATGCTGGTGAGGATGTAGTTCGCACCGGTGAGCCACTGGCTCTCGTCAGACTCCAGCAGGACCGGCTGTGGCAGTCTGCTGGGGTAGTCGTCGGTGGTGATGCTGTCACCGTCGAGGGTCTGGGGGGTGAAGGTCTCGGCCTCCTCTACCACCAGGCGCCACTCCACATCCATGTCGTAGGGAATGCCGACCAGGGGGATCTGGTGCTCACCGGCGGCGGTGGCGTAGGACGGGGAGGAGAGCCAGTCGCCGTTCTCGAAGGTGTACTCGATGTGCACGGTGCCGGCTTCGTCCTGCCCCCAGCCGGCCATCACGAGGCTGCCGTGGTCGTCGTGGATCTCAGCGGAGAGGTTGCCGAAGCCGTCGACGGGCTCGTTGGTGTCGTTGGTGTCGTCGGTGTCGGTGTCGGTGTCGGTGTCCCCGGTGTCGTCTCCGGTGCCGGGGTTTCCAGTGTCATCGGTTTCGATGGTGGTGGGGTTGCAACCGAGCGTCATGAGCAGGGTGGTGTACAGCATTGGATGAGCTCCTCCGTGGATCCGCGACTGGTCTGGGGTACTGGATACCCGGTCTGGCAGCGGCTTGCCGTTCGGCGTCTGTGTGAACCACGATCTTTGTGGTCTGCAGTCTTAAACCATCGCGGCGGTGATTGGCTCGAACCCTGGCAGGGGCTCGCTGGGATCGAGATCTCCGAGGGCGAGCAGGGTGGCGCCGAAGTGGCCGGCCTGCAGCAGGGTGCCCTGGTCGGTGGACTCGCCGGTGGTGAGGTCAATGGGGTGACCGATGTAGCCGTCGTCCAGCCCGCCGATGGACTGCCCTCCGGCGACTCCTGAGCCGATGAGCATGGCGGAGGTGTACGTCCAGTGGTCCCGGCCACCCTGGTGGTTGATGATGGGATGGCGGCCCATCTCCGAGAACACAACCACGCAGACCTCGTCGAGCAGGGAACCACCGCTCAGCCCCGGGGTGGCTGAGAGGTTCTCGATGAGGATCTCGAGCTGAGAGAACAGCGTGGCGAAGTAGGGAGACTGGAGGTCGTTGAGGCTGTGGGTGTCCCAGCCCAGGTTGAGCAGCCCTCTGTTTTGCACCATCGTGCAGCGACAGACCCCGGTGCGCAGGGCCTCCACGGCGAGGTCGAGCTGCTCGACGAACTCCGTGCCTGCCTCCAGGTTCAGCTCCGCACCGCCCTCCAGGGCTACGCGGAGCGCGGTGAGCCGGTCGGTGGCGTCGCCGAACTGCTCAAGCCAGCGGGCGGCCTGTCCGTCGGCGGCTTGTGAGAGCATGGCGGCGCGGCGGGAGAGGAATGCCTCGGCGGGGTCGGGGGGCAGGCTCAGCGGGGACACCGCGATGTCAGAGTCGGCCAGGGCGCTCCCGGTGACCAGATCGGGGAGCTGTCCGCTGCTGCCCAGGCGCACGACAGAGGCGGTGTGATTGCGGGTGTACATCGGACCGGAGATGTGGAGGTAGGGCAGCAGGTAGTCCTCCGCCGCACTCCCAGCGAGCTGCGCGCCCCAGTCGTCCGCAGTGCCGGTCTGCCCGGTGAGGATGAGCCGGTCGCACTTGTCGTGCACGATGGAGCGGACCTCCAGACCGCTGATCACACAGGTGCGGTCGCCGTGGTTCTCGAAGTAGCTCCGAACCTCCGGGCGATCTTCGTGATCGCCGAACGGAATGCCCCCGGCTTCGGAGAGCGTCAGGCCCGTCTCGGAGTCGATCCCAGAGACTCCGATCACCGGGGAGAAGACCATGCCAGCGTCCCAGCCGCCCTCGCAGAAGATGAACAGGAACCGGCGGCCGGACGGGGGCGCGGCGGGCAGGAGGCGCGGAGTGAGGAGTCCTGCGGAGAGGAGCGGGAGGAGCTGGCGTCGAGAGAGAGGCATTGGTGAGGATGATAGCCGCTGTCGGGTGAGGATGGCGCACCTCAGCGCATGGGTGAGGGAGCACCCTTCGGTATCGAGGACCGGCTGCTGTCTGGGTGAGGTAGCCGCTACCGGGTCACGAACAGCGGATCCTGGAGCATCACGGAGAGCACCCCGACCCACGCCGCTTCGTCGCCTTCCGCTGAGAATGCCTCCCACAGCTCGGTGATCTCGGCTTGCCAGTCGGCCTCAGCCCGCATCGCGTAGAGGCGCCAGTGGAGGGCGTCGAGCTGGTCGGTGAAGCCGGGATCGGTGGGGGTGAGGGTGGGGTCGAGGAGGTTGTGGAGGCCGTGCTGGGCGGCGGCCTCGGCGAGGCGGCGGGTGACGAGCACGCTGGTGAGGCCGGGGTCACGCTGGGGGGCGGTGACCTGGAGGCCGTCCACGCCGCCGGTCATGATGCGGAAGCCGCGGGTGTCCTCGTCCAGGCGGAGGTCGCCCTCCCAGGTCCAGGTGTAGCCGGTGAGGTCCGCGACGGCGGAGGAGAGCTGGAGGGGAGAGAGGGGGCGGAGGAGGACCTCGCGGTCGGTGTCTTCGTCGGTGGCGTCGGCGGTCAGGCCGCCAGCCTGGTAGGTGGGGGTGTCCAGGATCGCGGCGAGCAGGGGCTGGACCCGCTGGTCGGCGGTGATGAATTCGTCGCGAAGGGCGTCGAGCGCGGCGAAGTCGGAGAGGGTGACCTCTCGGCGCCACAGGCCCTGCGCGAAGGTCTCCACCGCGCACCGGGTGAACCGGGGGTCGTCCGCGATGGCCTGTCCGAGTTCGGTCAGTCCGCTGACCGGGGTGCCCGCCCATGCGGGGGTGAGGTCGAGGTAGGTCTCGTACAGCAGCTCCCGCTCGGGATGGTAGCGGGTCATCTCGGCGGTGTCGTAGAGGTCGTACCACCAGAACCCGAACAGGGTCGCCGCGATCGGGTCGATGATGGAGTGGCAGTTCACGCACGCCGGGGCCTCCCGGATGGCGGTCTCGGTGCCCTCTTCGTCGACCAGGGCGGGCACATCGGAGAACGAGACCTCCCGCTGGAGTAGGTCTTCGCAGACCAGGATACGCATCATCGCGGCAGCGCGGGAGCGGTTGTAATTGAAGTTGGTGGTCCAGTATCGCCACCACAGTCCGTTGGTGGCGAGCACGCCTGCGGGAGGACGGCCGTCGGTGTAGGTGGCGGTCTGCCAGCCGGTGGCGGTGGGGTCGGTCGGGGTCAGCGGCCAGATGTCGAGGAGGAGGTCGTCGACCACGGTGTAGTTGGCGGTGACCAGCTCCGACCAGGGGGCATCGGTGGTGATGATGTGGGCGGCGAGTCGCAGCGGCTCCTCGCCCACCGCGCGCTCCAGGGCATACTCCTGGGTGATGTCGAGGTCGTAGTCGATGGTGTCGAGGTTGAAGACATCGACCCGGGTGTGCCACTGCTGGCCGAGCATGTCGACGACGGCCTCCGACAGCCGGGGATCGTCGAGCCAGGCGTCTCGGTAGGTCGCGAGGAGGGTGGGATCGGCCTCCACCGCGTCGAGGTCGGCAGCAGCGGGCAGGACGCCGCGCAGATCGAGGCTCATGCGCCGGAGCAGCCGGGGGGCAGCCAGCGCGGTGACCGGGGGAGCCGCGGTGGCTTCTTCGGTGTCGACCTCCGGACAGCCGCCGGGTCCGAGGATGGAGCCGTCGATGCAGTAGATCGGGTCAGCGCAGGAGAGCAGCAGGAGGATCATGGTGGGGCCACCATGACATCGGTGAGTGTGGTGAGGGCCGGAACGAGGTCGATGCAGCCTTCTCCGAGATCGGTGCTGCCGATGGTCATGGGGCCGCAGCCGGAGCAGTCGGACAGGGTGAGCTGATACCAGCGCCCGAGGTCGTCCCGGATCCGCAGCGCGCCGGTCGCGCAGCCCTCGGCGAAGATGAGCTGGTCGAAGTGGACCGACTGGCTGCCGATGGTGTAGCCCCCAGACAGCTCCAGCGTCTGCCCGTCGTCGTCGGAGCTGAAGTCGATGTGCAGGTCGGAGGAGGTGTCCGCCGCCAGCCAGCCGCCGTCGGTGGGGTAGCTGACGGTCGCGGACAGCCAGGAGTTTGCCAGGGTCCCGGCCTCGTAGGTGATCAGCCCGAAGTACAGGATCCCGCCGACGATGAGGGTCTCTCCGGTGGGGGGTGAGGCGGTCATGGAGGTCAGGCCGGTGCCGAAGATGTACACGAGGTTCCCGCCCTGTTCCTGGAGACCGGAATTCCAGCTGCTGACGCCGGAGAAGGTGTAGCCCTCAGCAGTGGTGCAGGGCTTGAGGAGGGCGTAGGCGCCGCCCACCTGGCCGGGGCAGGTTTCATTGGTGTGGCTCACCAGCTCGCTGTAGATCTCCCCTGGAGTGCGTGCCTCGGGGATGCCGTAGTCGAGGAGGGCGGCGAGGTCGGAGATGATCTGCTCGGCGGTGAGCAGGGAGGAGGCGTCTGGTTCCGTGCCGGTGTCGATCTCCGGGCAGCCGTCGGGTCCGAGGATGGAACCGTCGATGCAGTAGATCGGGTCAGTGCAGGAGAGCAGTAGGATGAGCACGGAGTGAGTGTACCGGCTCACAGCGCGAGGTAGGGGACCTCAATGGTGAAGCCAAACTCCTCGTGCATGCAGTCGCTCTCTGCGTTGTCGTCACCGGTGGTGACGAAGCCGAAGTCGTAGCGATCGTTCTCGATGGCCTGGAGGCTCAGCTGGTTGATCAGCTCCTCGCTGTAGGCCAGCGAGATCGGTCCTTCGATCTCGGTGTCCGGGATGTCGCAGGTGGACTCTCCGGTGCCGTCTCCGAGGCAGTAGGGCTCGTAGTCCTTCTCGGAGTGGTAGTCGACCCCGCTGACCGGGTTCCAGGCGTAGAGAAAGGTGTCGCCGTCCTGTTCGAGGCGCTCCTCAACGACCGGGCCGTAGCTGGCGGCGAGCACGATGTCGTTGAAGGTGAAGAAGAAGTGGTCGTCGTAGGACATCACCTGGATGTTGCCCGGCACGATCCCGCTGAAGTCGAAGGACATGTCGCAGATGACGGAGTCACCGGGGATGTCGAGCTGGACCAGCTCCTCGATCCGAGCGGAGAACACCCCGCTCTCCTGATCGAGGTTGTTGTCCTCGCCCCATGGACAGGCTTCGGTCTGGGCGGGGAAGATCACCTCCAGGGTGATCTCCTCGGGCTCATACTCATCGCAGGCATCCGCGATGTCTTCGACATCGGTGAGGTCTTCGATGGCGATCTTGCCCTGGCTGCAGGCGAGAAGGAGACTGAGGGGGAGGAGTCTGATCATGGGGACATCATACTCGTGGGGAGTAGGGTCACTCCACGCAGATTGCTTCCAGCTCCATCTCGATGCGCCAGCGGGGGTCGAGCAGCCCGGCAACCACGACCATTGTCGCAGCGGGCGGGGCGGCGGCGAATGCCTCGCCGTGGGCACGTCCGATGTCGTCGGAGTCGGCTGGATCGGTGATGAACATGCGGGTGCGGACCACGTCTGCAGCGCTCCCGCCGAGCTGTGTGACGGCATCGAGCATGATGGTGATGCAGCGCTGGGCCTGGGCGTAGGCGCCGTCTGCGACGGAGATACCGTCGGCCTCGATGGGCGCGGTGCCAGCAACAATGATGCGGCCCCCGGCACGG
>JBLHNG010000605.1:0-5551 GCA_047621685.1 Myxococcota bacterium
AGCAGGGTGCCCTCTCCCTCAGGGATGGCGTCGAGCGCGTCGAGGAAGTCGGCGAACATCTGCATGCAGTAGGTGGTGATCGCGTGGACCTCGGGCTGATCGCCGCCCTCGTTGTGGGTGAGGTCGTGGTGACCGGCGGTGGCGTCGGGGTAGAGGGTGTCGCCGACCGGGTCGGAGAGGTAGTGGCCGACCACCCGGGTCTGGTCACAGGCGAACGCCATGGCGAGCATCTCGGCCATCGCGCGGTTGCGGGCTTCGATCTGGGGCCGGCCATCGACGTTGGCGAAGTCGGCGGTCATCGCCTTGGGCTGGAGGCAGGCTTCGAGATCCGGGGGATCCTCTTCCAGGCGGGCGAGGCGCTGCTCCAGCTCGCGGATGCCGGTGAAGTGCTGGTCGAGCCGCGCACGGTCGGCGGCGGAGACCTTGGCGTCGAGGGCGTTGAGGTCGCCCATGACGGCATCGAGCACGCTGCGGCGGAGGCCGAGGGCGGGGTCGACGAGGCCGCCGGAGCCGGGGGTGGCGAAGGTGTCGCCGAACAGCCGGGCGTAGAGGGAGTGGGGGTCGGTCTCGGGGGGATTGCGGCTGTTGGTGCCGTTGTAGCTCATGCCGGAGCAGTCGCTCGCCGCGGTCTGGAGCGAGCTGTAGATGGTCTCGCCGCCGATCTCATTGGCGATGGCCTGATCGATGGTCGGGGCGCCGAGGACCTCTTCGCCGTTGACCTCCTCGACCGGACTGCCAGTGAGGATGGCCTTGCCGGAGCTGTGGGGGAGGCGGTTCTCGACCGGCAGGGCCATGCCGGAGACGATGCAGAGCTTGTCTCGGAGCGCTTCGAGGGGGGCGAGCTCTTCGGAGAGGGTGAACTCGGTGCCGTCGCCGTCGGGGGTCCAGCGGTCGGGGCGGTTGCCGTTGCCCCAGAAGAACAGGCCGAACCGGGTGGGGAAGCCGGAATTGCTGGCCCGGGCGACGGAGCCGGTGTGGCTCATGACCTCCAGCCAGGGCAGCGCGAGGCTCACCGCGCTGCCGCCGAGGAGGCCATGCAGGAGGTGGCGTCGGGAGAGTCGTCGTCGTCTCATGGCAGGGCTCCTGCGGTCGAGAACGCGGGGCTCAGGGCGATCTCTCGAAGGTGCGGGAGGATGCGATAGCCGCCCTCGGTGAAGCCCTCGGCGTGCCAGTCCGCGACCGCCTCGACGCCCTCACTCAGCGCATCACCGGTTCCGTAGCGGAGGAGGGTCTGCGAGAGGCAGGCGGCGTAGGCCGGGTGATCGGCCAGGGCCTCGGCGAGCTGGGTGACGTCGGAGAAGGCCGCGCCGTCGAGGTCGCCGGTTGGATCGATGGTGGCGCCGTTCTCGGTCAGCCGCCATCGACCGATTCCGTCGAAGTTCTCCAGCCCCAGGCCGATCGGGTCGGTGAACTGATGGCAGGAGGCACAGGCGGGGTCTTGAAGGTGGACCGCCACCCGCTCGCGCATGGTGGGGGCATCGGCGGAGACCTCGGGGATGGAGGTGTCCACCTCGGCGGGCGGGGCGGGGATGTCCTGGCACAGCAGCACCTCGCGCACGAAGATGCCGCGCAGGGTGACCGAGGAGGAGGTGGTGTGGGAATGCAGGGCGAGGGTGCTGACCTGACCCAGCAGGCCCTGGCGGAGACTGTCGGCGGGCAGGGTCGTCCAGCCGAAGCCGTCCATGGTCGGGGCGGGGATGTCGTAGATCGCTGCGAGCCGTCGGTCGACCCACACCTCGCGGCCAGTCATCAGGTCGCGGTAGTCGCCGTCGAGGTCGAACACCAGGCGCTCGATGCCGGCGAGGGTCTCCTCCCGGGCAGCGGTGCCGAGGTCGTCGGACATGTACTCGAAGATGAGCGGATCCTTGCTGAGTCCGTCGAGGTCGTCGAGGCTGAGCATGTCGGTGAAGAAGGCCTCGACTCCCTGCCGGACGCGCTCGTCGTCGAGCATGCGATCGACCTCGGCGGCGAGACTGGCGGGCACGGTGAGTGCGCCAGCGGAGGCAGCGGCGAGGAGGGCGTCGTCGGGGGTGGTGTTCCAGAGGAAGAACGACAGGCGGCTGGCCATCTCGTAGTCGGTGTAGCGGCGGGTGCCGTCCGGGGCAGCCTCGCCCAGCTCGACGCGAAACAGGAAGCTCGGAGACTGGGCCAGGGCGGCGATGGCGTAGGCGAGGCCCTCATGGAAGTCCCCGAGCGTCTCTGCGGCGACCGCAGCGATGGAGGCGAGCCCTTCGAGCTCCGCAGTGCTCGGCGGACGGCGCCACATGCGAAGGGCCAGCGGCTCCAGGGTCAGTGCCGCGCACTCGTGGTCGACCACCCCGACCGGCTCACAGGGGATCAGAGCATCCCGGGGAGCGCCCTCGGCCATCGCCTGCTCGGCGAGCTGGTAGGCGGCGGTCTCGAATCGCTCCACACCCAGCGGCGAGATGGTGGCTGCGGACGCCCCGACCGCGACCAGGCCATCGACCTCATCGATGGGGTCGAGGAGTGCGGTGATCGCGATGTCCTCACCGAAGATGTCGGCGACGGCGTTGAGGTACTGGGCCCCGGTCAGACGCTTCAGCGTCGGCTCGGGCGAAGTGACCTCGGGCACCGCACCACGCACGGTGACCGCCGGGGTCGGCTCCTCACCGCAGGCCATCAGGAGTATCAGCGGAAGCACAGCCCCTCCAGGGCGGAAGGATACCCGCTGGGTGGTGGCAGGATCATGGATTTTCCGCATCGATGATGATCGCAGTGCGCCTCAGGTCGACGAGCAGGCCACGGTGATCCGAGCCCGCGCCGGGCAGCATGGTGACGCCGACCTCCGCCAGCCCGGGGCTGGTGAGCACATGGTCGATGGGCAGGCCGACCAGACCGAGCCAGGACGGCCAGGTGCCGAGGGGCAGACCGGCGCGCCGAAGCGGAGAGCCGCCGATGATCCGCGACCATGCGGGGCTGGTGGGCGAGAGGTTGAGGTCTCCAGCGACCACCACCGGGATCTCCGAGGATGCCGCCCGGGCGATCACAGCTTCAAGCTGGGTGTTCCGGGCGCGCCACCAGTCCTTCGACAGCGGGGGCACGGGGTGGGTGACGATGAGACGGATGGGTCCGTTTGGGGTGTTGAAGACAACATCGATGGAGGACGCACCGATGGGCGGGGTCTCCCAGAGGCCCTCGCCGGTGAACGCCCGGCGGCTGACCAGGGCGATGCCGAAGTTGTCGGAGCGGGGAGCGGCGAGGATGTGGCGGTTGGGGAAGCGGCGTCGGATCGCGTCTTCCCAGCCATCATCGACCTCTATGATCGCCATGACATCCGGGGCGGATGCCTCCAGGTCAGCGAGGACAGACTCGAAGTCCCGGTTGGCGGTGTGGACGTTGTGCACCGCGATGCGCAGGTCTGGGATCCCCGAGACGGTCGGGGTCCGGGGGAAGCTGAGGGGAGCGAGCAGGAAGCCGGCGAGCAGCAGATCCACCACCGCCACCGACCAGCGCTTCCGGACCATCGCCACCACCATGCCCACCAGCACAGCAATGCCGAGGTGGGCGCGGAAGGAAGAGAGCACATCCACCCACCACGCATCACCAGCCAGATGCAGGCCAGCGGCCATCAGAATCCCGAGGATGGCAAGCTGCCCTTCGCTGCTCTTGAGCCAGGTTTCAATCACACGTACATTTAACGGGCGATACCCATCCGTGTCCGGCCAGGATATGGGCGCCCCCTTCCCGACACTCCCGGAGACTCCCATGAAGCGCCTCCTCATCTGCCTGATGCTCACTGCATGCCTCACTCCCAAGACCACCGACGACACAGGCTCCTCCTCTGTCGCCGAGGACTGCACCGACGGGGTCGACAACGACGCCGATGGGCTGTCGGACTGCTGCGATGAGGAGTGCACCGGCGAAGACGCCTGCGCTGGCGACGGCAGCGCCGAGACCGGTGCGAACTGCACGGACTGCATCGACAACGACAACAACGGCTACGCCGACGCTGACGACTGGGAATGCCAGGACGACACCAACAAGGGCGGAACCGAGACCGACTGTGACGACGGCATCGACAACGATGGCGACGGCTACACCGACAAAGAGGACTGGGACTGCCAGGACAACGGCAGCGGAACCGAGAAGGACTGCGACGACGGCATCGACAACGACGGCGACGGCTACACCGACAAGGACGACTGGGACTGCCAGGAGTACGGTACCGAGAAGGACTGCGACGACGGCATCGACAATGACGGTGATGGCTTCACCGACAAGGACGACTGGGACTGCCAGGAAGGCAGCACCGGCACCGAGAAGGACTGCGACGACGGCATCGACAACGATGGCGACGGCTTCACCGACAAGGACGACTGGGACTGTCAGGAAGGCAGCACCGGCACTGAGAAGGACTGTGAGGACGGCATCGACAACGACGGCGACGGCTACACCGACGGCGACGACTGGGACTGCCAGGAAGGCGAGACCGACTGCGACGACGGCAAGGACAACGACGGCGACGGCTACACCGACAAGGACGACTGGGACTGCCAGGACCAGGAGTAAGGAGTCGCCTCAGCGACCGATCGAGTAGAACCAGGAGCCGCAGTGACCCGTCACTGCGGCTCTTCTGCGTCTCGCATCACCGGTCGCTGTGTCCGCTATCCGACTCGGCATCGCTCAGTGCGCGAACTGGAGCGCATCGATCCGTGCGTTCATCGCGATGGAGAGTCGCTCATGGGCCGCAGCGGACTCACCACTGCTGCTGATGGTTCCCAGGAGGTCGTCGCCGTCCAGCCAGAGGGATGGGTCCAGCCAGTACAGCTCCTCCGTGACGCTGCCCTTCTCTTCATAGCGGATGAGCTTCCACTGTCCGTCGGTGACCATGCGGTGGTGGTACTCGTAGGGTGGCGCACCGTTGGGGTAGAACTTCTCGCTGTAGACCACCTCATGGACTGGGGGTCTTATCGATGCCAATGTCGTCCGATAGAATCACCAGCACATTGCTGCCGGTGGTCGAGGGGGGAATCGCGTCGCTCTTCGACAGCTCCGAGTAGCTGATCGCTGGCTCACTATCAGAACAACATCCTGAAACCAAAACGGAAAATACCAAGATTTGAAGTATACTTTCCATCATAAATAATTTCCTATTACTGATGCTCGCGAGAACATTTTCGGTGTTCATGCTCAATCAAGTGTCTACTAAATAATTCTGATCGACCTTCTCAAAATTCAGGCACCCGTCAGAGCCCCTGTTTACCGCAGCGGTCGAGACCAACGCGATACGCTTGAGCCATGGGTGAGATCCCCGAAAAAATCCTCTCTGAGATCCGTGCGCTCCTCGACGACGCACACCTCTCTGAGGCTGCCCGTGATGCACTCCTGACCGATGCCGGGCGGGCGTACTTTGAGCGACGACTGCGTCATGAGCCCTCCCCGACGATGGTCCCGGAGATGTTCACCACCTCCCCTTCCCTGCTGGAGGGCACCGAGCTGGCGAGCAACCCCATCGACCTCCAGGGCACCGCGCAGCCGGGCCGGGCGCCGCCGAAGCAGAGCCGGTACGAGGATCTTGGTCCGCTCGGCC
>JBLHNG010000606.1:0-5550 GCA_047621685.1 Myxococcota bacterium
GGTCAGTCCGCAGCTAGGCAGCCACCTGACCGGCTCCGTCTGAACTCCGCCCGTCCCCGTGCCGTGTCCCGAATCAGCAATCAGCCCGTCTGACGACCGGCACTTGCTGAACTCACTGGCGGGTCCGTTGAGCAGCCACCTGACCGGCTTCGTATGGCTCACCCCGTCCCCGTGACGAACCACGAGTCGGCAGTTTACCCCGCCTCTGGCCGTCTGCTGCTGCCGGGCCTGCCACCAGCTCGCCAGATCGCGAGCCGATTCCAGCCAAGCCACAGCCCCAGCCCAATCGTGACCGCCGGCCACAGCCCAAAGAACAAGAAGCTGTTGCTGTCCCGGTAGGTGGTATCGGTGAGGGTGGCGAGGTGGATCGTAAAGTCCACGCACTCAAAGTACAGCCAGTACGCTGCGTCTCTCATGGCATCCTCCGGAGGGTGGTCAGCCGGACCCGCTGGCGGACGCCGATTCCGACCATCGCGAGCATGGCGGCGGGCCAGAGGGCGCAGAAGATGGCGAGGTTGGCCGCTCCGTAGCCCTCCGAACTGGACAGGCCGGTGAGGCCGCCGATGCCGTAGAGGCCGCCGATGGCCATGCCGAACAGTCCGGTGTCTCCGGCAATGGAGGCGGGCAGGACCGGGGTGTGGTGGCAGCCGCCGTTGTGGCAGGCGCGGGTGCAGACCTCGGCCAGCCAGGTGCCGGTCGGGGTGCCGAGGGCGAGGTTGGTAGAGAGCATCACCACCCACGGCAGGGTGGCGGCGAGCAGGAAGAGCGTGCGGGCAGTGGAGCGGGTCATGTCTAAGGTATATCGGGCGTTTCTCACCGATGGTGACCGCTCAGAGCCGCCTTGCGACCGCTCGGGCGACCAGCCAGCCCAGCCCGGCGGCGACGACCACATCGCTGAGGAAGTGCGCCCCGTCCAGCATTCGCGTCAGCCCGCAGCCCACAGCCCACAGCACCACCACCGGGGCAGCGCGGGGGTAGAGGCGAGCGACCAGAAAGGCCCCGCCAAAAGCCACCGCGGCGTGACTCGACGGCATGCCAAGCCCGGCGGTGCTGAGGTCGGGGGGGAGGGGATGGAAGACGTACCCTGCCACGTCACCGGGGCGGCCCCGTCGGATGGCCAGCTTGCCGACCTCCGCGAGCAGCCCGGAGAGCCCTGCGGACAGGACCAGCCCGATGCCCACTGCCCGGCGTCGGGTGTGCAGGGCCAGCGCGGTGCCGATGGCGATCCAGACCGGCAGGAAGCCCGCCACCCGAAGCGCCCGGTGTCCGTCCGCACTGTTCAGGCCGGGGGTGCGCAGTCCGAGCGCCGGGGCGTCGAGGAGGTGCGCGGCGATGATGATGGCGGTGATGGCGAGCAGGCTTCGGAGCATGGGCTGAACTATGATGCCCGCGGAGGGGAGGAGATGTCCTGGAAGGTCAAAGCGGCGATCGTGGCGGTGCTCATCGGGCTGCCCTTGCTGGCGTGGATGGCGCGGGGGGTGATCGCCCGGTTCATGCCGATCCACCACGATGGCGTGGTCAAGCGCATCGGGACCTTCGACAAGGGCTTCCCCCGGAGCGGCGAGGACAGCACCCGGCAGTCCCGGCAGTTCGCGATCCTGTTTGAAGATGGCTTCAGCTGCGAGGGGTATGACACCTCATTCGCCGCGATCAAGGAGGGCGATCGCATCGAGATTCGCGCCTACCACGACGTCAAGGGCATGCCGGTGATGGATCCGGAGTGGTGGGAGTGCGATGAGGCACAGCTCGTCGGGCTGGTGGACTGATGCACCGCCCCCACGACTTCTGCCCCTACTGCGGCGCGGCACTGGCACGAACGGACTGGCCGCGGACCTGTACGGGCTGTGCGCGCATCAGCTACCTCAACCCTGCCCCGGTGGTGGTGCTGCTCCAGCCGGTAGATGATGGGCTGCTGGTGGTCCGACGGGGCATCGGTCCGGGGCGGGGGCTGCTGGCGCTGCCGGGTGGCTTCATCGACTTCGGGGAGACCTGGCAGGAGGGCTGCGCCCGGGAGCTGCTCGAGGAGACCGGGGTGGTGGTGGATCCAGCGGATGTGGTGCTGGAGGGAGTGGAGTCGACAGGGCAGCATGTCCTGGTGTTCGGTCGCGGGCCGGTGCTGAGTGGCGCGACGCTGCCGGCGTTTGTGGCGAATGCGGAGTGTACGGAGCGGGCGGTGATTTTTGAGGCGGTGGAGCTGGCGTTTGCGCTGCACACCGAGGCGGCGGTGCGGTGGTTTGGAGGCGCGATCCGGTAGAGTCAGCCACCGGAGACAACATGCGCATCATCTCTCTGCTCCTCCTCGTGGCCTGTCGAAGCAAAGACGCGGCGGTCGACACTGACGAGCTGGACACCGACACGACCACGACCATCGACGCGGACGGCGACGGGTACGACACCACCGAGGACTGCGACGACGGCAGCTCTCAGGTCAGCCCGGGCGCAGAGGAGCTGTGCGACGGCATCGACAACAACTGCGATGGCAGCGTCGATGAGGGCGTCACCGACACCTTCTACGCCGACGCGGACGGCGATGGCTTCGGAGATGCCGGCGACACCGCCGAGGCCTGCGAGACCCCGTCCGGCTACGTCGCCACCGCCACGGACTGCCAAGACGACGATGCCGAGAGCTACCCCGGCGCCGCCGAGCGCTGCGACGAGGTGGACAACGACTGCGACGGCGAGATCGATGAGGACGTGCGCTATGCGTGGTACGCCGATGCCGACGCCGACGGCTACGGCGATCCCGACTCAGAGTACGAGACCTGCGATCCGCCCCCTGGCTACGTCTCCGATGACACCGACTGCGACGACACCGAGGCGGCGGCGTATCCGGGCGGCTTCGAGGTCTGCGACGAGGTCGACAACGACTGCAATGGCACCGTCGATGAGGACGTCACCACCACCTACTACCAGGACACCGACGCCGACGGCTTCGGAGTCGCCGACACCACCACGTCTGCCTGCGACCTGCCCACCGGCTATGCCGCCGACCCCGGTGACTGCGACGACGCCGATGGCACCATCTCCCCCAACGCCGCGGAGGTCTGCGACGGGGTGGACAACGACTGCGACGGCGACACCGACACCAGCGCCATCGATGCGTCCATCTGGTACGCCGACGATGACGCCGACGGCTTCGGCAACCCCGATCGCAGCGCCACTTCCTGCGATGCGCCCTCCGGCTCCGTCGACAACGCCGAGGACTGCGACGACACGGACTCGGCCATCCATCCCGACGCAGCAGAGGTCTGCGACGAGCAAGACAACGACTGCAACGGCTGGACCGACGACGCCGACCCGGGGGTGACCGACGCGAGCACCTGGTACATCGATGCTGACGGCGACACCTACGGCTCCACCACCTACAGCACCGACGCCTGCGATCAGCCCACTGGCTACGTCGCCGATGCCACCGACTGCGACGATGGAGAGGCCAGTGCCTACCCTGGCGGCTCCGAGGTCTGCGATGGCGCGGACAACGACTGCGATGGCTCCACCGACGAGGATGCCTCCGATGCAGAGACCTTCTACGCCGACGTGGATGCCGACGGCTATGGCGATCCAGACAGCACCGCTGAGGACTGTGAGGCGCCCAGCGGCTACGTCGTCTCTTCAGACGACTGCGACGACGGGGAGGCCAGCACCAACCCCGGCGGCGAGGAGGTCTGCGATGGGGCCGACAACGACTGCGACGGCAGCGTGGATGAGGATGCTTCTGATGCAGAGACGTTCTACGCGGATGTCGACGGCGACGGCTATGGCTCCGCGAGCTACACCGCTTCGGGTTGCGAGGCCCCCAGCGGCTACGTGACCGATGCGACGGACTGCGACGACACCGAGGCCGCTGCGTACCCTGGCGCCACCGAGGTCTGCGACGGTGTGGACAACGACTGCGATGGAGACACCGACTCCGACTCTGCAGACATCACGACGTACTACGCCGATGTGGATGCCGATGGCTACGGCGATCCAGACAGCACCGCCGAGGACTGTGAGGTCCCCAGTGGCTACGTCACCGATGCGACAGACTGCGACGACAGCACCGCGGCGGTGAACCCGGACGCCGAGGAGGTCTGCGACGGCCTCGACAACGACTGCGATGGCACGTCTGACGATGGCACGTTGGGGGCTGCGGAGGACTGCGCGGCGGCGGACTGCCTGGAGATCCTCGACGCGGGCGATGACGACGGCGACGGGCTGTACTGGATCGACCCCGACGGCGACGGTGCAGATGCCTGGGAGGCGTACTGCGACATGACGAATGACGGCGGCGGCTGGACGAAGCTGTACTCGTCGCTGTACCCGACGTGGTGGAGTGTCTCAGACTGGGAGGATGTCGGTGCTCCCGAGGATGATGACTACTCCGCGCTGGCGTGGCGGGATGACTTTGCAGACAGCGGGGTGTGGACGTTCCGGTTCCAGGTTGGGAATTCCAGCACGTGGGATGTGGGGACGGTTGAGCACTATACGGTCTGGAGTCAGGAGCATGATCCGTTTGACGATTCGACGGACGGTAGTGACTACACGTATGTGGATGGTGAAGAGTCGACGACGTGCAGCGGGTTTAATGGGCTGCACGACCAGTATTATCTGGACCACGGAACCTACGCGTTGAGCAGTGATGTAGACAGCGGGGACTCGTATGGGTGCTGGTGGATGCAGATTGTGCCGCTGACGCAGTATTCGAGTGCGAGTACGTATCCGGGGTATCTGGAGGGGTATGATGGACCGAATGTGCACACGTGGCATGTGCTGTGGGTTCAGTGACCGGCTCCGGCTGCCTCCGCCCGTCCCTCCCGCAGCTCAACCCGGCGCCCCCGCACACTCCCGCACCACCGCATGAACCGGCTCCTCCCCACCTCGCAGCATCCCCGCAAAGAACAGCCGCCGGCTCGCATACCCCGTGTCCGGCAGCTCCCCGGTGGCCGCCTTCAGCGCATCGAGCAGAACAGGCGACGAGACACCATCCAACATCGCCTCAGACGTCACCTTTCCATCCGAAGTCGAGACAAACAGCCGCCCCGAGTGCACCGCCGATCGGGCCTGCGACTCAAACAGCCCCGACAGCGTGGTGAGGTCCAGGTCCATCGCTATCCCGCCCCCCGCCCGACTCCGACCGACCCAGGGACCGCAGTAGAGATCCCAGGTCTGTCCATCCTTGACGATCACAGCATGCTCGACCTGATCCACCTCCAGCACACCGCCATGTGAGGCGAGGAGGACGTGGAAGTCCTGCCGACAGAATGCGCCGATGCCGTCGCGGACCGCCTCCGTCAGCGTTGCCCCCAGGCCGACCCAGACGTCGCGGAGGAGGGGCTGGCCGGGGCGCTGGGCGGTGATCCCCATGAGCGCCCAGCCGGGGGTGCGGTCCTCGATCAGTCGGAGGGTGAGGGTGGCGCCGGTCCGCTCGATGGTGATGCGGGCTTCGTCGCGCTGGGCGGGGATGCCGTGCTGGTTGAGGAGTCCGTGGAGGAAGTGGGCGAGCTTGGGGTTGAATTCATCCATCGGGGCTCCGGGTGGTGTGCAGGATAATGGCGGGCGGAATCTCTG
>JBLHNG010000607.1:0-5548 GCA_047621685.1 Myxococcota bacterium
TCAAGGTCAGCCCGCTGCGACAATCCTGATAGCGTGAGCCGGCACCCCACCCCCTGAGAGGCCTCTGAGCACCCATGCTGTTCTGGCTGAGTCTGCTGCCGGAGGCCTCCGGTGAAGAGCTGATGTCTCGCGTCTGCGCCCCGTGGTCCGCGCCGAGCGTCAGCGATGATCAGAGCGATGATCAGGGTGAAGCCGCCCGGCAGCTCCTCCACGCCGAGACGTACTACTGGTGGTCGCGGGGGGTGGAGAACAGTGTCGAGATGCACTGTCGGGCTGCTGCGGCGTTTGAAGCGGTGCCCGGATTGGTGGTCGAGTCCAGCGATCCGGTAGTCCTTGCATCGGCACAGGCGGGTCTGGAGCAGGTCCGCTGGCGGGTCGACAACAGCTTCGACAGCTTCCGCAACATCTACCCCCTGGCCTGGTGGCTCATCGGCCCGAATGTCGTCTACGAGTCCGAAGACGGCCCGGGTGCGCTGCCGGACTTCTACGCCCGCGCGGCGAACGAGGGCTGGTCGTCGATGGCCGGGGTGGTGGATGACCATCTCCGACCCCGGACCCTCGCGGTGGTGCGGTGTCGTGGTGATGCAGAGAATTGCCCTGGCCTCCGAGACGCTCTCTCCATCACGCTCGACGCCCACCCCCGACTCGCCACCATCCCCGATGATCGCGGGGTCGCGTTTGTGGGGACGGAGGCATGGCAGGACCTCGTCTATGGCTCCGCGCTGCCTGGCTCGGTGTTCACCGCCCTGTCGGAGGTCTCTGGCTACACCACCCTCATGGTCATCGACATGGACATCGCCGACACCGTCGAGGCCCCGATGTCCGGGGTGCGGGTCGAGCTGACGGCGGACGCCTGGACCGCGAACGGGCCCACCCGGATCGCGTCGAACACTGGCATCGGGGCGGATCTGGTGCCCTGGCGGAACTTCGATGTGTTGTGGGTGGGGGTCGTGCTGCTGATGGGCGTGATCCTGATGCCCATCCGGCGCATCGCGAGTCCGCCGACCGTCGAGGAGGAGTCCCGCTGGCTGGTGGTTGGTCAGATGATCGGCGGGCTGTTGGCTGGGCTGGTGCTGGGGGTGTTCGCCAGCCGGCTGAGCACCCCGCTGACCCCGGGCATGCAGGAGATCGCCCTGAACCCGGTGGGCTGGCCGCGCATGCAGGCGCTGGTCTGGCCGGTCGGGCATGGTGCGCTGCTTCTGCTCGGTCCCCCGGTGCTCAGTGTGTTCGCGGTGTTTGGCGCGATGCCCCGCATTCACGCATCGATCGCCGAGCGACTCGACCTCGGGCTGCTCATCCTCGCGGTGCAGTGTGGCACCCTCGCCAGCGCCCTGGCTCCGATCCCGGTGGGCATGGGCTGGGCGGGCATCGGCATCTGTGCGGCAATGGCTGCCCCCGCCCTCGCGATCAACGCCATCGTCGGAGAGCGCATCGAGCAGCTCCGCAGCATGATCGACGTCGATCCGGTCCAGCAGGTCGCCCCGCTCGCGCTCGCGGCGGCCGCCTTGATGATCGCCTTTCCCCTGACCTTGACTGGTCGCTACCCCGCCCAGGTCCTCATCGTCGGCGTGCTGACCTCCGTAGCGGTGCTGCTGCTGGGCAAGGCCCACCGGCGTCCGGTGTCTGAGAGGGCTGAGGTCGTGGAGGGAGAGGCTGAGAAGGTCTTCGGCAACCTGCGCGCCCCGGAGTACGTCCAGCTCGACAACCGCTCCGTCGAGCCGATCCTCGCCCACCTCCGCACCCCCGGGGTCTGCGTGGTCTCCATTGAGGGCGATGCTGGGATCGGCAAGAGCCGCATGGCCTCTACCGTCCGGGCGGCACTGGCAGGGGAGTGGAAGATCGGGGTCGGGGAGTCCGAAGACCCCCAGCTCTCCGAGGGCTGCGTGGAGCCGTATGGCGCGCTGTCTGGTGCGCTGGGTGCGATCTTTGACCAGGAACGCATCGCCATCTCCACCATCTACGCCCGGCAGGTCGCCATGCGGGAGATCGCCGGGGCCGCGAGCGAGGTCCTGGACTTCCTGCCGGGGGTGGGGCTGCTGCTGGGCATGTCCAGCGGGGGCGACACCGACCAGCTCTCCCTGGAGCGGCTGCGGCGCGATGTGGTCCGGGCGGTGCGGCGTCGGCTCACCGAGCAGCCTGTCCTGCTGATCATCGACGATCTCCAGTGGGCCGACGAGAGCAGCCTCTCTCTGCTTGAGCACCTCCTGCTCGACCTCAGCCACCTGCCCCCCGAGCGGCTCGGTCACTCGCTGGGCGTGCTGCTGTGCCACCGTCCGCTGCCGACCACCCACACCCGCTGGCTGGACACCCTCGCCACTCGGATGCCGGTGCACACCATCCGTCTCGCTGAGTTGAGCGATGAAGGGGTCGCCGCGCTGCTGCATGGTGCCGGGGTCTCCGGAGCGCACGCTGACTTCACTGCTGCGGTGCGTCAGCAGGTCGGCGGGGTGCCGCTGAACATCCTCGCGCTGCTCCATGAGCTGGTCGAGACCGGCCTGGTTGCTGCTGAGAAGGCCGACCATGGCCTGTCCATCACCGTCCCAGCGGATCTCACCGCAGATCGGCTCTCCAGCGTGGTGCCTGGTCAGATGGCCGACCTCGCCCGCCAGCGCCTCTCCCGGCTGAGGCCCGACGAGCTGCTGCTGCTCCAGGGGGCCGCCCAGTGTGGTCGGCGGTTCGATGCTGCTGCGCTCTCCAGCGGCTTCTCGATGCCCCGGATCGACGTGCTCCGCCGGCTGCGAGACGTCGAGGATCAGCACGACCTGATCACCGACCTCGACGACGACGACCACTTCCGGTTTGACACCGAGGTCACCCGCACGGTGCTCATCGAGATGGTCGCCAAGCGCAAAGGCACCACCCAGAAGGAGCTGGTCAAGGAGTTCCACCACCGGGTCGTCGGTGCGCTCATCGAGCGAGACGGTGCTGCGGGCTGGAGCGAAGAGTCCGACGCTGCCCGGATCGTGCGCCATGCCCTCAACGCTGGCCCCCGCCGCTCCGCCGAGGTCGCGACCTACGCCCTGCGCGCCGCCACCTCCGCCTCCCGCCGCACCGCCTACCCCGAGGCCCTGCGGTTCATCGAGGTCGCCCGCCATCCCGACCGGGTCTTCACCCTCGACGCCCCCGGGCTCTCACAGCTGGACTGGGTGGAGGCCAGCGTGCGCCGGGCGATCGGCGGTCGGGACAACCGCATCCGGGCCATCGCCTGCTTCGAGGGCCTGCTCGGCAGCGCCCACATCGATCTGTTCGCCCTGGCCCGGGACTGGTTCGAGGCCATCTTTGAGAGCAAGAAGGCCGACGACCTCGCCGCACTCCAGAGCGCGATCTCCCGGGTCAGAGACGCCGAGACCCCTGACGAGGACGAGCCCCTGGTCGAAGCCACCTGCGACTTCTACGCCGCCCTGGTGCAGACCTGGCTCGACGGCCTCAACCCCCCCGAGGTCGCCATCGCCGCCCGGCTGTCCGCCCAGGCTGCTCACCTCCAGCGCATGGCCATCCCCCGCAGCGAGGAGCGGGACCGCCTGCTGTCCTGGGTGCTCCAGTCTCAGGCCACCTGGGAGGCCGACGGCGAGACGGTGATCCGGCTGTGCAACGAGAGCCTCGCGCTGAAGGAGCGCCACGGCGATCTCGCCGGGCAGGCTCTGACCAAGGGCGTGCTGGCCAACCACTACCTGTTCAAGCGCCGTGAGCCCTCCTTCGCCCGCAGGTTGCTCCGGGCGGACCTGGAGATTCTGGAGCGCATGGGGGCGCTCGGGCAGCGCAGCAGCGTGCTCAACCGCATCGCGATGTGCGACTGGCTGGAGGCGGAGTCCGCTGATGAGGCCGAGTCGCTCAGGCGCAGCGCCCTGGCGAATGCGACTGCCGCCTGGGAGGCTGCGATCCGCACTGCCCGCTCGGTGGATCTCATCTTCTCGGCGTTTACGGTGCTGTCGTATGGCGCAGAGCTGTCGGATGTCGCGGGCATTGCCCGGATCGGCGCTGGGTTGACGGGTCGTCCTGAGGGCTGGCCCTGGTCGGACGCTGCGGCTCTGTGGGCCTCTGCTCCGGGCTGGCTGAAGGGCAGCAAGCGCGCTGAGTTGGAGACGCTCGCTCCGAAGCTTGAGGCGCTCGGCGTGGACTGGATCGCGGACCTCACCGCACTGATGGAGTCGGAATGAATCGAGATAGCTACCGCGAGATGCTGGCCGTCGTGCAGGCGTTTCATGACAAGCACGACTTTAAGAACGCTGGAGGCGAGGATCTTGTGTACCGGGTCGCCCTGATGAGCGAGGAGCTGGGGGAGATCTCTGCTGCGGTGACGAAGGGGAAGAGCAAGGCTGCGCTGGCGGAGGAGTGCGCGGATTTGTTTATTCTGCTTCTAGGAACTGCGATTTCTGCGGAGGTTGACCTGTCTGGGGCGTTCTGGGAGAAGATGGATGAGCTGATGCAGCGGCCGTCGCGGATGATTGGTGGGCGGATTCGGGTGTCGCGGTTTGAAGGCGTGGACTCGGAGTAGGAGGCACCCGGCGCTCTGAGGTGCACAGGAAGGTCCTTTGAGCTTGCGGTGTGTGGTGAGTAATTGGTGTCCGGGTGGGGGGTCGCAGGGGGAGCGGCCGCAAGGCGGGCACTCCCGGAGTGAGCCGAAGGCGAACGCAGGAAGTGCAGCCCCCCTTGAGCGAAGCGCCATGAGCGGGCCGTCAGGCCAGCGTTGGCGCGGAGTGGCCAGAAAAAGCATGGCGCGGACGATGGCGAACCTCAACCATCCGGGGAGAGGGCACCCTTCGGAATCCATCGCCACGACGCTGAGAAGCCCGAAGGGCGAGCAGGACAGGTAGGCAACATCCAGAGCTGAGATGGGAGAAGCCTTGAAGTGGGGTGGCACTTCCAGCGCCGTCTCCGCCCCGGCTGAGGGCGCCCCCGGCTGAGGGCGCCCCCGGCTGAGGGCGCCCCCGGCTGACGGCGTTGGCATCACCTCCACACTCCACCGATGCGAGGATCGTGGGTTTTGATGTTGCCACCCTGTTCTGCTTGCCTCTGGCTTCGCAGCTTCGTGGCGATGGGATGACGGCAGGTGCTCTCTCACCGGAGAGTTGAGGCCACTCAACGTCGGCGCCATGCTTTTCCTGGCCACTCCGCACCAACGCTGGCCTTTCGGCCCGCTTATGTCGCTGCGCTCAAGGGGGCTGCACTCTCTGCATTCGTCGCCTTACGGCTCCTCTCTCCAGTCGTCGCCCCCTGCGACTCCCAGCCTGACACCCGCTCAGTCACCACCATCCGCAAACTCAAAGGACCGTCCTGAACCTCAACGGGTGCCGCATGCTTTCCAGCCACCCGCTCAGCCCTCCGCCAGCCCCGCCAGCACCGCCCGCGCCGCCTGCGCTTGCCCCACCGCCCTCTCCACCGCCACACTGTCCGCCCCCCGCCGCTCCATGCGCCCCACCGGAATCCGCAGCCCCATCAGCAGCGCCGACGGAAACCGGGGATGGTGCCCACCCTCCTGTCCCGCCGCCAGCGCGGTCTGAACCGGCTCCGAGAGCAGGAACGGCACCAGAAAGGCGATGCTGGGCCC
>JBLHNG010000608.1:0-5533 GCA_047621685.1 Myxococcota bacterium
AGAGTGATTTCACGTTCGACGTCCAGGGCGATCGGGTGGTTGTGCGCCTCAGCCGCTCCGGCAGCACTCCGGTGTCCGCCGACGAGACCGATTCCGATGACCCGCTGGCCTCGGCCTCCTCTGCGCCCACCACGGACCGTCCACCCTCCGGCCCCGACGATGTCTCCGACGATATCGCACTCACCTCGCTGGACTTCGTCAACGGCGAGGATGTCTCCCGGGTGGTCATCGGTCTGAAGGGCACGACCGTCTACCAGGACTCCCGGCCCCGCTCAAACACCATCATCATTGATGTCCCCGGGGCGTTCGTGCCCCAGAGCCTCACCCGGGTCCTCGACGCCAGCCAGTTCATCTCGCCGGTCCGCATGGTCCGCGCCTACCGCAACTCCACCGGCGCGCGCATCATCATCACCCTGCGCTCGACCGCTGAGTACTCCATCCAGATCGGAAACGGCGTCCTGTACGTCGACATCCCGGTTCCCGCGTCGATGAAAGACGATCGCCAGGTCGCCATCGAGACCGGCGCCTCGGTCAGCCCGTCGGGCGGCGATGGTGGCATCGACAGCAGCTACCGGGAAGAGGTCCTCATCGGCAGCAACGGTCGCACCATCGATCCGCAGGCCGCCTTCGGCTCTGGCAGCGGCTCCAGCGATCCGTCCGCCCTCGCTGGCGGCTTCATGATCGACAATTCCTCGGCCACCGACCTGCCGTACTCCGGCCGCCAGATCAGCCTCGACTTCGTCAACGCCGACATCCACTCGATCTTTCGGCTCATCGCCAGCGTCTCCCGGCTCAACATCGTCGCCGGAGATGATGTCAACGGCACCGTCACGGTCCGCATGGAGAATGTGCCCTGGGATCAGGCCCTCGCGGCAATCCTCCAGTCCAAGGGACTCGCCAGCCAGCGGTTCGGCAACATCGTCCGGGTCGCTCCGCTGGAGACCATCAAGACCGAGCAGCAGATGGCCCTGGAGGCCAAGCGCGCCAAGGACGAGCTTGAAGATCTGCAGCTCCTCGTGCTGCCCCTGAACTACTCCACTGCCTCGGAGCTTAAAGAGCAGATCGCGAGCCTGATCACCCAGCGGGGCTCGCTGGAGATCGATGAGCGCGGAAACCAGCTCATCGTCAAAGAAACCGAGGGCATTCTCGCTCAGATCCGCGAGCTGGTTCGTCAGCTCGACCAGCAGACCCCGCAGGTCCTCATCGAGGCCCGAATCGTCGAGGCGAGCAGCAACTTCACCAAGGGCCTCGGCATTGAGTGGGGCTCTGAGCTCGATGCCAGCACCTCGACCGGGTACTCCACCGGGCTGTTCTTCCCCAACAGCATCGGGGCCAGCGGCGGACTGGGGCGAGACGGCACCCCCATCTTCTACGCGGCCGACCAGGAGAGCCTCCTCGTCGACCTCGGACCAGACGGCGCAACCTCTGGTGTGGCGTTCTCCTTTGGCAGCATCCCTGGCCTCATCGATCTCGACGCCCGGCTCCTCGCTCTGGAGAGCAACGGCTTCGGCAAGGTCGTCTCTTCACCGAGGCTGACCACCCTCGACAATGAGACCGCAACCGTCTCACAGGGTGCCCGGATCCCGTTCCTCAGTACCTCCGCTGGTGGTACCCAGGTTCAGTTCATCACCGCGGCCCTCGATCTGCAGGTCACCCCGCACATCACCAGCGACAACAAGGTCTTCCTCGATGTCGCCATCACGAACAACCGCCCGGACTTCTCCACCCTCATCCAGGGCAACCCGGCCATCCAGATCAAGGAAGTCTCGACCCAGGTGCTCGTCGCGGACGGTGACACAACGGTCCTCGGCGGTGTCTTCTCAATGGAGGAGAGCTTCAGCCAGGGCCGGGTTCCCGGACTGCACAAGATCCCGCTGCTCGGCTACCTGTTCAAGAACTCCAACGAGGCGCGCACCCGCAATGAGCTGCTGGTGTTCATCACACCGCACATCATTGGCCGCACGGTCGCCTCGAATCAGTAGTCGCTGACCGTGCAGAGAGGAATTGCGATCGGTGGCTTCATGGCCACAGGGAAGAGCACCGTGGGACCACTGGTCGCCCGGCAGCTCACCGTGCCGTTTGTTGATCTCGATGCCCTGATCGCAAAGCGCGCCGGGATCGAGGTCGCGGCGATCTTCGCGACCCGTGGTGAGCCTGCGTTCCGCCGCTTGGAGCGGGAGGCGCTGGAGATTGCACTGGGGAAGGGGAACATCGTGCTGGCGCTTGGCGGAGGCACCCTCCACCAGGCGGGCAACCTCGAGCGCATTCAGGCCGCGATGGATGTCGTGATCCTCGAAGCCTCTCTGGAGACCATCAAAGAGCGGGGCGGCAAGGACCGACCGCTCTGGTCACGTGCCGAGCAGCTGCTCGCGGAGCGTCTGCCGATCTATCGGCGCGCGGGACCACAGATTCGGGTCGATAATCTCTCTCCTGAGGTGATCGCCAGCCGAGTGATTGCAGCGACCGGTGGGGGAGGGCAGGGATGGTTCTGACCGTTGAGCTGGGCGAGCGCGCCTACCCGATCCATGTCGTCGACGAAGGGCTCTCTGGCCTGGGGGTCGCGGTCGCAGCACAGCTCCCCCCGGGGCGTGTGGCAGTGGTGACCAACCCGGTCGTTGGTGCCCTCTACCTCGAAGAGGCCATGGAGAGCCTCGCTGCGGCGGGCTTTGAGCCGTTCAGCGTGATGATTCCCGACGGCGAGGCCAACAAGACCATCGCAACCTGGCACGCCCTGGTAGAGGATCTCCTCGCTGCCCGGATGACCCGCTCGACCCCGATCATTGCGCTGGGCGGTGGGGTCACCGGTGACATCACCGGGTACGCCGCAGCGTCTGTGCTTCGAGGCTGTCCGCTGGTCCAGGTGCCCACCACCCTGCTCTCCATGGTCGACAGCAGCGTCGGCGGCAAGACCGGGGTGAACAGCCCTCGGGGCAAGAACCTGATCGGGGCGTTCTACCAGCCCCGCCTCGTCTACGCTGCAATGCAGACGCTGACCACCCTCGACATTGCGGAGATCCGCAGCGGTCTGGGCGAGGTCATCAAGCACGGTCTCCTCCAGGATCCCGAGCTGTTCACCCTCTGCGAGACCCGCCCCGACGCCATCCTCGCCCTCGACCCGGACGTCATGCGCACGCTTGTCGTGGGCTGCTGTCGGGTCAAGGCCGATGTGGTCGCCGCCGATGAGCGCGAGGGCGGGATCCGTGCGATCCTCAACCTCGGCCACACCGTCGGTCATGCCATCGAGAATGCCCTCGGCTACGGCGAGATGCGGCATGGGGAGTGTGTCGGGATCGGCATGCTTGCCGAGGCCCGCTGGGCGGTCGAGGAGCGGGGATGCGACGCTACGGTTCCGATCAGGCTGCGTGCCTGCATGGAGCGCCTGCAGATGCCTGTTCGTGCCCCAAGTATCGAGCCCGAGCAGCTCATTGCCGCGGCGAGAGCAGACAAGAAGCTCTCCCGTGGTACACTCACAACCGCGATCCTCGAGACAATTGGTCGCGTGCGCCTTGAGCGGATTCCATCCGGAGAGATCCTCTCCATGCTGGCCCGACTGGAGTTCTGATGTTCACCTCTGCCCTGCTGCTGCTCTCCATGGGCTGCTCCCAGACCATTGTCCAGGCTCCCTTCGGTTCATCGATCGTGGTGCCCACCACCGTCGAGATCAACTGGACCTCGGACTACAACGACTACGACCTCGCCGGGGTCGTTCAGCTGTTTGATGTCCAGGTGCTCGGTCCGGATGGCCTCCCCATGGAGAACGTCCAGGTTGAGATCTCGACGAGCTACGGCGGCGTCTACATCGTGCCCCAGGAGTCGATCGAGCTGGTCGGCTACCCGTCCGTGCCAGAGGGAATCACCTCCCAGCAGGATGTCCGGGACTACTGCGTGGATGAGAACGGCAACTACGCCCTCGTTGAGGACTGGTGTGCCTGGTACTGGGACAGCGTCACCGACCAGTACTACTCTTTTGCCGGAACCTACGCCGACAACTACACCCCGACCGACAGCGGGGACACCTACTGGTTTGCCCCCACCTACGTCACTGCTGCCACCGATGGTCGCGGGCTCTACCGTGGCTTCCTCCTCATCGACACCCTCCAGGAAACCGGTGAGGATTCCTACGCTGACGTGGTCATCACAGTGAGCATTGGTGTGGATGTCCAGACGTTCACCATCTCCGTCATCACCTGATCCCAGCCCTGGATCCTGGCAGCCAATGTCCTGGCAGACGATGCCCAAACCGTGATGACCGATGCTGAGATCGCTCGACTGAAGCGTGTGATTCGGGCCAGCCCGGACTCGCTTCAATTTGTCTCGTTGGGAGAGGCGCTGCGCCGTCGTGGGGAGCTTGATGCCGCGCATCGGGTGCTTCGACGTGGCCTGCGGTATCACCCCAACCTTCACAGCGCGCAGTCCACCCTCGCACGGGTCTATGCGGAGCGTGGAGAGGCCGATCAGGCGCTGCCGCTGGTCACCGGGTTGCTGCACCGGGACCCGGCGGACAGTGCGCTCCAAGTGCTCCATGTTGAGCTTCTCATCGCCGTCAACCGACGCCGGGATGCCGCCAAGGCCCTCAGCCGCATCCCGCAGACCGACCCCCGCCGCGCGCAGCTCGTCGCCCGGCTGAGCCGCTCCGGCCGCTCGGATCCGTTTGCCACCCGAGAGCTTGCCCGGCGCCTGGAGCAGGCTGACCGGCTCTCTCGAGCGGCTGCGGTCTGGGAGACCATCGCCAGCCAGGAGTCCGACCCCGACGCCACCCGCGAGGCCGAGCGTCTCCGTCGTCGTGTCGCCCGTCCTGCTGAGCTGGAGGAGGTCACCCTCCGGGACGAGCGCAGTCACACCCCCGCTCCCCGGCCCGCCCGCCCTGGCCACCTCCGGCGTCTCCTCGCACTCCTGCGTCGCGCTGAGCAGGAAAAGTAGCCGCAATGCGCCGAGGTGATAACAGCACCCGGATGCTCGCAATTTGGAGGCGTCTGTGAAGGTGCTGGTTCTCAATGGGCCCAACCTGAATCTGCTGGGGCGACGGGAGCCTGAGATCTACGGTCACAAGACCCTCTCAGACATCAACGACGACCTCACAGAGCAGGCCGCTGTCCTTGGCGTGACGCTGTCGACGCTTCAGTCCAACCATGCTGGTGTGCTCATCGACGCCATCCATGACGCCTACGGCATCGTCGATGGTATTGTCATCAACCCGGGCGGCCTGACCCACACCTCTGTGGCCCTCAGAGATGCGCTCGCCGGGGTGGCCATCCCGTTTGTAGAGGTCCACCTCTCCAACGTCTACGCCCGAGAGCCGTTTCGCCACCACAGCTATCTCTCCCCGATAGCACTCGGCGTGATCTCCGGCTTCGGACCCCACAGCTACACCCTCGGACTGAGCGCGCTCACACAGCGCCTGTCTGAGAAGACAGACAACCCCCGATCATAGAAGGCCCGCCTGATGGATACGGAGAAGATTGAGACCCTCCTCAAGCTGATGAAGGAGTACAGCGTTGCATCGCTGGAGGTCGAGAGCGAAGGCTCTCGGGTC
>JBLHNG010000609.1:0-5529 GCA_047621685.1 Myxococcota bacterium
GCTGCCCCCAGAGGACTCCTGGCAGCTCCTCATCGACAGCCTGCCCGCCCAGGTCAACCGCCCCGACGATCCGCCCGGCGATGTCGAGCGCATGAACCGGGTGCTGGCGGTGGTGATGGACCCCAGAGCCGATCACCGCTGCACAGCCACCGAGCTGGCCGCGATGCTCTCTGCGGTGATCCTCGGACAGGACCCGACACTGCCCGACCGCGAGGCCCACCCGCTGCCAGCCCCGGCCACTGAGGGCTTCCCATCAAGCGCCTGGGCGACCGCCCACACCGCGCCGCAGAACACCATCGACCCAAACGCCATCCCCGACACCCCGCCCACGGTTCAGCCCCCGCCCAGCGAGCCGGTGATCAAGGAGGCCGCTGAGGGGGCCTCGACAGGCTGTGTGGTCGGTGGGGTGCTGGCGGCGGTGCTGCTGGTGGTGGCCCTGGCTGGTGGCTGGGTCCATCAGAACCGCCCCGACCTGCTCGGGCTGAACACGCCCGACACCGACATCCCGGCGCTGACCGGTCACGAGACCGAGGAGCCGGCGAAGAGCGACTACCGGGTGATCTACGAGTCCGTCGAGGCGCTCAAGCCCTGGCTTCAGGAGGGGTGCAGCATCCCGGAAGGCAGCGAGGTGAGCTTGTCGCTGGTCATTGAGGATGGCGGTTTGATTCGAGCCGTGGAGGTGACTGCTGGTGTCAGCGATGTGGTGGATGCCTGCATCGCCTCCAGCCTGCCCGCTGCGACGGTCAACCGTGGACAGCCTGGTCCGATTCGGTTTCCGAAGGTGCTGACCTGGTAGTGGGTCTCTGTTGAGGCACAGGACCGTCCTTGTGTCTCAACGAGTGCCCCAGTGCCTCCCAGCTACCAGAGGGTCAGCTCCGCGGGCTCGTTCAGCGAGCGGTCGACCCGGAGGATCATCACCGTGATGTTGTCGTCGCTGCCAGCAGCGATGGCACGCTCCACCAGCCACGCGGCGCAGTCGGAGGGCTCTCGACCTTCCTGGAGGGTGCTGGCGAGCCGGTGATCGGGCACTGCGCTGGTCAGCCCGTCGGTGCACAGCAGCAGGTAGTCGCCGGTCATCAATTCCTGAACCCCGGTGTCGGTGCCGGCGTCGATGCGCACGTCGCCGTCCAGGCCCATGCCCCGGGAGCCGAAGATGAAGCTCTGGGCGAGGCTGCCGGCATGGCTGGGAGGGGCGCGGCCATCCCGGGTGGCGAACTCGCCCCGGGTGTGGTCCCGGGTGAGGCGGGTGAAGGTCTCGCCGCGGAGGTGGTAGATGCGGCTGTCGCCAACGTGCGCCCAGTAGGCGTGGTGGTCGATGAGCCAGACCGCGGCGAGGGTGGTGCCGATGTCGCCCATCTGCCCCTGGATCGCCCGGGCGCGCAGCTTGCGGTGGCCCTGGAGGAAGAAGCTGTGCAGCGCGCTCTCTGGATCGCTGGGGCGCTCTCGGTAGAACATCCGGGACAGCGCCTGGACCGCGGCAGCAGCGGCGAGATCACCGAACCGGTGCCCGCCCATGCCGTCGGCGACCGCGGCGAGCATGCCGTGACCGGAGCGGTGCAGGACCTTCTCCGTGTTGCCGTCCCGGAAGCGGATCTCTCCGCTCCTGCACAGCAGGTAGTTGTCCTCGTTTTGGGATCGTCCCCCCTTTGAAGGGGGAGCGCCGGTGCTGCAGATCAGTCCGACGGTGTAGTCAGTGGCCGACATGGATCAGCGAGACTCAAAGCAGTGGATCACCGTTCCAGAGAGCAGAAGATCGCCGGGGGTGAGGGTGATGGGAGAGCCGTCCTCGGGAGCGGTCTGGAAGCGACCCTCGCCGTGGCGAATGAAGAACGGATGCCAGCTGCCATCGTCCTGCTTGTAGCTGTCGAGGTAGTCGGTGACCGTGAGGCTGGTGCCGTCGAACTGCGCGGTGAGGGTCAGCCCGCTGAGGGTGACGGTGCGTGGGGTGCGGAGGGGCAGGCCGATGGTGAACAGGGCCTCGACCATCGGATCGTCCTGGGCGACCGACAAGAGCCGAGAGCGCGGATCTGGCAGCCGGCGGTCCTGCTGAAGCGTGAGCGTGACGAAGAAGTCGGGCTCACCGTCCGGGTCGCGTCGCACGACCTCCATGACAAGTCCTTCCGCCTCGGTGGTCTCATCGATCGCTTTGTCGCCGCTGATCAGCCGGGCTTCTCCCAGCGCCACCCGACGGGCCTTCAGGCGACGACCACGCACAAACAGCGAGAAGTAGTCCTGGGGGAAGAAGGTCTGGTCAGGCTCGGAGCGGTTCTCCGGGATGACTGCCGCAGCATCGTGGTGGTTGCCGATGGTGATGTCGCCATAGGCGGTCCAGCCCACGAGGGTCAGCCGTCCGGGGCGGGACAGCTCGAACTGGCACTGCGACTCCTCGACCACGGCGACGTTCTCCGGGGTCTCCTCGGGGATGCTGGGAGTGGTGACCGGCTCATCGTCCGCAGGCAGCGTGGGGGGGGCAGACGGGAGTGCGGGGGGAGCAGATGGGAGTGCAGGCGGTCCTGTGGGGAGCGGCGGCGGTCCTGTGGGGAGCGGCGGGGGACCGGGAGGCGTGTAGTCCTCTCGAAGCGGTGCCATCACCACCGTGGGCTGCTCTTCGTCCACGTCCGGCTCTGGGAGGTCTGACGGGTCGACCTCTTCAGCCTCTGGCACGTCGGGGATCTCCTCCACGCCGAGCCCGGTCATGTCGAAGAACTCGCTCTCGTCGAGGAAGCTGGTTGCGGTGCCGAGATCGGACCGAGCGACCACCGAGGGCGGCGGGGCATCGCCAGGAAGGCTGATGGGACTGGGCGGCGGGGCGCTCTCCGGCAGCGGCGGTGGGGCGCTCTCTGGCAGCGGCGGCGGGGCGATCACATCGGAGAGCGAGGGCGCATCCAGTGCGGACAGGGGCGTGATCGCTGGCACAGGCTGGAGCGGCGGGGGGATCGACGGGATGGGCTCGGGCAGGTCGATGCTCTCGTCGATGGTGTCGAGGATCATCGGCGCGGCGATGCGCTCTGGCGGCAGCTCGTTGGCTGGGGTGACATCGGGCAGGAAGATGCCGGGCTTGCGCGGATCGATGTCGAAGATGGAGTCGTTCTCGTTGTGGGTCAGCTCGATGGCGGGCGGCGGGCTGCCGCGCTCCCCGAGGCCACGGGCCGGCGGCAGGTCGACGTCTTCGAGCGGCTGCGGTGCACCGTCTTCGTCCTCGTCGATGGCGGCTGCGAGGAGGCCCGGAGAGAGCACCTCCATCAGATCCACCGAGCTGGACGGGCGGCGCGGTCCATCTGCGGGTGGGTAGTCGACCTCGAAGACGCTGTTTCCGATGAGGATCTGGTCGCCGGGCTGGAGGTCGAGGTTGGTCGGTCCGTTCTGATCCTTGGTCGGGTACAGGGAGAAGACGTCCTTGCGACGGCGCACGAAGGTGTGGCAGTGGCGTGCACGGTTCACCAGCATCGGCTCGCCGGAGAGATCGACCTCTGCATGCAGCGAGGCGACCATGATGGAGTCGGTGTAGAACTGCGCCTTGGGGATCTCGCCGGAGCGCACCCGAATGGTCGCACCCTCGCCCACCTCGGTCCGCCAGACGATGTTCTCGTTGTGGGGCTTGTCGGGGAGGGTGACCTGACAGCTCCGGGCACGACCGAGCTGGTGGCCCTTGCCGAAGATGAGGTGGATGTTGCTGCCGCCGCGGCGGATCTCGCCGACGTAGGGCCAGCCGTCTGCCGGGACGCCGCGCAGGTCGGTGTAGAGGATGCGCTGGCCGCCGAGGTCGATCTCGTTGTCGCCCTCCAGCGAGGTGGGGGTGCCGGGGGGCAGGGCCTTGCCGTTGAGGGAGAGGCCAGGGAAGTGGGCGAACAGGTTGACCTGGCGACGACGGACCTGGATGGTGGCGACCGGATCAGGAATCGCAGTGCCGACCTCGCCGCTGCGGCCGATGTAGACGTCGTAGCCGAGCATGAACCGACTGAAGTGGACCTTCTGGAGCAGCGCGCCGCGCTCGCGGAGGGTCAGGATTCGCTCGGAGACTGCATCGGGAATGATGGTCCGGGTGGCTGCGACATTGGAGGCGGCCCGCGAGGTGTTCATCGGCAGGTTGTAGATCGCCGTGACTTCTTCGTTGCGAGTCGCGGAGCCATGTCCGCTGGGGCTGGCAGTCGGAAGCTCGGAGGCCGGCAGCGCCCGGGTCATGGCCTCTGGGTCTGCGGTGGCGGAGATGACCTCAAGAACGAGGTGGGCGACCGGGGTGCCGTTGATGCTCTGGATGGTGAGCACGCTGGGGCCGGAGTCGGGGCCCTGGGAGGTGATCTCGAACAGCTCAGCGACTTCTGGATCGATGATGTGGACGAAGCTCCCGTCTTCCTGCTGCTGGAGCCGGTAGAGCGCGGGGCGGGGCAGGGCAGGGTGGCTGAAGTTGTCCAGCCAGTGGTTGCCGAGGGTGAACAGCGCCTGGTCGTTGTAGAGCCGACCGACCTCGTAGTAGCCCTCCCAGGTACCCGGGAGGTTGAGGTGGATGGCGATCAGCGCCCGGGAGTGGCTGGTGGGGCGCCCGTGCTGGTTGGCGAGCAGCCCGGTGACGAACTCGCCCTCCTCCAGTCCGATGTCCTCGCCCTCCATCCGCGGACCACCGTCCTGGATGAGGTGGAACTGCATGGGACGCTGGGGGAACAGGAGGTGGAGGTTTTCCTCTTCGCAGAACGACTCAAACCGGCCGAGCAGGGTCCGGGCAGCCTTGTCAGGCCACACCGATGTCATGCCCGGAACCGCGCGCTCCCAGTCGGTGCGGTTGACGATGATGAGGATGTCTGTGAAGTTGATGACCCCTTCGCTGCGACGGGCGAGAAGGTGCGCGGCGAGCCCACCCTGGCGGTTTCGGCCGGTCGGCGTCCAGAGCTGGTCAGGATCGGAGACGAGGTCGCCGTCGGTGCGGTGGCGGGAGAGGCCCTCGTTGTAGAAAGCAAGCTCTGGCTCCGACGGCAGGACGAGGTCAACATCGCCGGACAGCCCGCGGCTGTCGCCGGTGGAAAACAGACGTCCCAGGAAGTCTCCAAACTGTGCCATGTCTGCTCCATCCGAGTTGGGTGGAGCGTAACGCGCAGCAAGAGATTCCAGCCATTTACCCACCCTGGTAGGGGCTGAAATCTCTACCCATCAGCCAGCAATCCGGTATCGACTCCTGTCGCCCACCTCGGCTGGATGCGCAGCCGGGGTGGGGCCTGGGTCAGACCCGCTGCCCGACCTGCGGCACCTACACCGAGGAGCACCGGGCTGCTGCTCCACGACCGCCACAGCCTGGGGCGAGACCACCGTCAGTATGGCCACAACAGCGGAGGCGGAGTTGCAGTGCCGCAGAAAGCCTCTACAGACTCCCTACAATCGATCCTGTGAGGAGAATCACGATGTGGACCTGCTTCATCCTGGCCTGCACGACGCCAGAAGCCGTTGTTGGCGATGACGACGACACCCCCAGCACCGAGGAGGCGGACGCCGACACCGATGCCGACACCGACACCGACACCGACGCCGACACCGACGCCG
>JBLHNG010000610.1:0-5525 GCA_047621685.1 Myxococcota bacterium
CGGTCATTGGAACCGGAAACGCGGTGGTTGAGTGGGATCCGGCCCTGGCAGGAGGTGCGACATGAGCCCGTTCTCCCTCATCGTCCCCGGTCTTCCTCACCCGCTGCTCGCACCAGAGGGCAACCCGGGCTGGGGCGACATCCGAGCAGCCTTTGAGCAGGCCCGCGCAAAGATCGAAGCCTCCGACGCCGATCTCCTGCTGCTGTACTCGACCCAGTGGTTCTCCATCCTCGGACACCAGATCCAGGCCGACCCCGCACCAGAGTGGGTGCATGTCGATCAGGAGTTCCATGAGCTGGGCACCATGCCCTACCGTTTTCGGATGGACGCCGACTTCGCCGAGGCCTACAACACCGCCGCCAAGGCCCGTGGCCTGCACTGCCGAACCATCGCCTACAAGGGCTTCCCCATCGACACCGGCAGCGTAGTCGCGCTCAAGCTGCTCAACCCCGACAACCGCATCCCGGCCTGTCTGGTGTCCTGCAACATGTACTCCGACCGCGCTGAGACTGTCATCCTCGGCAAGGCGGCAGCAGATGCAGCAGCGAAGACGGGCCGGCGGATCATCCCGGTGGCGGTGACCTGCCTCACCAACCGACTGCACACCTCTCCCATCGAGCCGTCGCAGGATCGCATCTCCTCGCTGATGGACGACGAGTGGAACCGCAAGCTGCTGGAGCTGCTGGGCGAGGGGAGGCTCGAAGATGTCTCCCAGCTCGCTCGAACCTTCACCAGCCAGGCCCATGCCGACAACAAGCTCAAGGCCCTGTGGTGGCTGGCGGCGGTGTCGGGTCAGCACAACCGCTACAAGGGCGAGGTGCTGTCGTACCAGCCGATCTGGGGCGCAGGTGCGGCGGTGGTCGCCCTGACCCCGACCGGGCAGGAGGCCGGAGGGCACGAGTTCGACGAGGACAGCGTCGACGTCTACCTGGGAGACCGCGAGGTGCTCGACACCGGCTCGGCGCCGGAGAGTGCGCCGGTCGTGACGCCGGCCGCAAAGCCCGTCACTGCGAAGCCCGTCGCTGCGAAGCCCGCCCCCACAGAGCCCGCTGCGTCGTCGGGCATCGTGAAGTCTTCGGCTGCCCCGAAGCCGGTCGGTGCCTATCCCCACGCCCGGCGCGTCGGTGATCTGCTCTACCTCTCCGGCGTCGGCCCCCGGCAGCCCGGCACCGACGCCATCCCCGGCGGTCCGATCCGCGATGGTGACGGCACCCCCCAAGACTACGACATCGAGGCGCAGACCCACGCGGTCATCAACAACGTGCGGATCATCCTGGAGGCGTCTGGCTCGTCGCTGGACAAGGTGCTCGACATCACCACATTCCTCGTCGACATGGATCGGGACTTCTCCGGCTACAACAAGGTCTACGCCGAGTACTTCACCAAGATCCAGGCCGCCCGCACCACCGTGGCGATCACCGCCCTGCCGACCCCGATCGCCATTGAGCTGAAGGTCATCGCGCTTGCATAGCGGCCCGATCATCGACATCTCCCCGATCCTCTCGTCGCGCATCGCGGTCTGGCCGGGGGATGTGCCGTTCTCCAGCCGCTACCTCTGCCGGATCGACGAGGGCGCGAACCTCGACCTCTCCTCGATCACCACCACCGTGCACGTCGGCGCCCACACCGACGCCCCGAGTCACTACCTCGGCGGCGGGGCAGGCATCGCGGATCGGTCACTGTCGATGTACCTCGGAGACTGTCAGGTCATCGCGGTGGATGTTCCTCGCGGGCAGCGCATCTTCCCGGCGGACATTCTCGCTGAGATCACCGCCCCCCGGGTGCTGCTGTTCACCGGCTCGTTCCCCGACCCCGACGACTTCAATGCGGACTTCAACAGCCTCTCCCCGCAGCTGGTCGCCTGGCTGCATGAGCGCGGGGTGATCCTCGTCGGCATCGACACCCCGAGCATCGATCCGTTCACCAGCAAGGCCCTGGAGAGCCACACCGCAGTCGCACAGCGGGACATGGCGGTGCTGGAGGGGATCGTGCTCTCCCACGTCACCCCCGGTCCCTACACCCTCATCGCCCTGCCGCTCCGCATCGAGGGGGCCGACGCCAGTCCGGTGAGGGCAGTGCTGCTACCCGCTACAGCCTGATCAGCAGCTCCATGGTGATCATCAGCGTGGGGACATGGGCCATGTACAGAAGCAGGCTGTGCCGCCCCGCTTTTGCCAGCACACGCACCGGGAGTGCCGTGCTGTGCCACTGAGAGAGCGGGGCCTCAGCCGAGGGCAGCAGCGTCTTGCCCGCCGCGATCCCCAGCGCGACCACACCAAGCCATGGCAGCAGCGGCTGGTAGTCGAACGTCGGCTTGATTGAGGTGGTCAGGCCGATCCAGGAGAGCCAGGGGGCGTTGAACATCGGGTCTGAGAAGCCAACCCCCAGCGCCACCAGTCCCACCCCGAGTGATGCCGAGAGCACTCGGGGAGCGAACGCCAGCGGCAGGGCGAGGATGCTTGCGGCAGTGATGCAGTGGAGGATGCCGAAGGTGGTGAGCCGACTCGGATCGAGCACCACCGAGGTCGTGGTGACCACCAACGCACAGCCGCCCACCTTCGCCAGTCGGATGAGGTAGCGGTGCCGGGAGAAGCCGAGCATCACCGCGAGGTGCAGCCCGACCCCGACCAGCGCAAAGAAGCTGCTGGCGATCGACTTCTGGAACACCCGCCAGGACAGGTCGGTGTTGACCGGCACGTCAATGAGCCGGTAGTCCGCCGCAAACCAGGTCGCGTGGTAGACGACCATCGCCGCCAGGGCACATCCCCTGGCGACATCGACGAGCTGGTAGCGACCGGCCACTACTCCGGCAGGAAGGTCATGCTGCGGGTGGCGATCGTGCGCAGTATGCGGTCCTTGAACTCGGCGGCTGGCATGGTCTGCTGAGCCCGGGAGCCGTAGTTGCGCAGGGTGACCGTGCCCGCCTCGACCTCTTCCTCACCGACAACCAGGAGGTTGGGGATCTTCTGGGTCGTGCCGTTGCGGATCATCTTGCCGAGTCGCTCGCCGGAGGTGTCCACCTCTGCCCGCACGAACTCGTGGCGCAGCTCATCGACGACCTTCTGGGCGTAGTCATGGAAGCGGTCAGAGACGCACAGCACCCGGACCTGGACCGGAGCGAGCCATGTGGGGAACGCAGCGCCGAAGTGCTCGATGAGGAACGCGACGAAGCGCTCGTGGGTGCCCAGCGGGGCGCGGTGGATGACGTAGGGCGTGTGCTCTGCGTTGTCTGCGCCGGTGTAGACCAGGCCCATTCGCTCCGGGACGGCGAAGTCGAGCTGGTTGGTGGAGGCGGTCTCTTCGCGGCCGGTCACCGTGCGGAACTGAACGTCGATCTTCGGACCGTAGAACGCCGCCTCTCCCTTGACTTCCTTGAACGGCAGCCCGCTCTCCAGCATTGCTTCCCGGACCAGGTTCTGGGACTTCTCCCAGGCCGCCGGGTTGTCGACGTACTTCAGCTTGCCCTTGGGGTCTTCGGGATCCCAGGTGGAGAAGCGCATGTAGAAGTCGTCGAGACCGAGCACCTTGTAGACCCGCTCGTGGAGGCTCATGACCTTGAGGAACTCCTCCTTGATCTGATCCTCGGTGCAGTAGATGTGGGCATCGTTCATGCACATGCCGCGGACCCGGAGCAGCCCGGAGAGCGCGCCGGAGTCCTCGAACCGGTAGACCTGCCCGTACTCTGCAAGGCGCAGCGGCAGGTCGCGGTAGGACCGCTTGCGAGCGGCGAAGATCTTGTGGTGGTGGGGGCAGTTCATCGGCCGGAGGCAGTACGCTTCCTTGATCTCTTCGATGGTGCCGTCTGCCGTCTCTCGCTGCTCCTTGAGCTCCATGAACGGGTACATCCCGTCCTTGTAGTAGGGGAGGTGACCGGTCTTGTAGTAGAGCGAGGTCTTGGCGAGGTGCGGGGTGGAGACCCGCTGGTAGCCATCGCGGAACTCCAGCTCCCGGGCCAGCTTCTCCAGCTCGTCCCGGATGATGGTGCCGTTGGGCAGCCAGAGCGGCAGGCCCTTGCCGATCTCATCGTCGATGACGAACATGTCCAGATCGCGGCCGAGCTTCTTGTGGTCCCGAGCCAGGGCCAGCTTGTAGGCCTTGACGTGCGTCTCCAGGTCTTCCTTGGTCTCAAACGCCCAGCAGTACAGGCGGGTCATCATGACGTTGCGGGAGTCCCCGCGCCAGTAGGCACCCGCGACACTGCGCAGCTTGAACGAACCCTTCGGGAGCTTGCGGGTGTTGGGGACGTGGGGGCCCTCGCACATGTCGAGGAAGGTGCCGTTGCGGTAGAAGGACAGGCTCTCGAGCCCCTTCTTCTCGATCAGCTCCTCGGCGTACTCCTTCTTGTAGGGCTCGCCCATCTCGTCGATGCGGGCGAGGGCATCGGCGGCGGAGAGGTCCTCGCGCTCGAAGTCCTGGCCCTTCTTGATGATCCGCTTCATCGCCTTCTCGAGCGCCGGGAAGTCAGCCTCGGTGATCGGCTCGGGGAGGATGAAGTCGTAGTAGAAGCCGTCGGCGATGGGCGGTCCGAAGCCGAGGGTCGCGCCCGGGCGGAGCGTGAGGACGGCCTGGGCCAGCACATGGGCGAGGCTGTGACGGATTCGATAGAGGGCGTCGATTGCGCTCTGCTCGGCGTTTTCCATGGGTCTACTCTCAATGACGGTGCGGTGGACAGCGGAGGCTGTCACGTATTCTGTTGATCGCACCGTTGTGGTGATGTTGGTGATGACTGGTGGGGAGGGGGCTGTGAGAGCTTGCTGTCAGCCCGCAGTACCACGGGCCGCACACATCACTTCCGTCGTGATGTGAGCAGCCGGCACCTCAGCGCGCATTGAGAGAGTCATCGGGGAGACCGTAGCCGGATGTGGTGAGTGGTTCACGCGGAATCTGTGAGGCACAGGAAGGTCCTTTGAGCCTTCGGGTGGTGAGTACACGGGTGTCATGCTGGGGGCCACAAGGTGGGTAGTCCAGGGGGAGCGGCCGCAAGGCGGGCACTCCCGGAGAGATGCGCCGTAAGGCGGCCGCTGGAGCGGGCACTCATGCAGGAAGTGCAGCCCCCCCTTGAGCGCAGCGCCATGAGCGGGCCGTCAGGCCAGCGTTGGGGCGGAGTGGCCAGAAAAAGAATGGCGTCGACGATGGCGGACCTCAGCGCATGGGTGAGGGAGGACTCTTCGGAATTGAGAGCCATGATGCTGAGAGCGCCCCTGGCTGAGAAGGCCGAAGGGCGAGCAGGACAGGTCGGCACTATCAAAAGCAGAGATGGGCGAAGCCTTGAAGTACGGCGGTGATTCCAAACCCGTCTCCGTCCTTGGGCTGAGGGCGCCCCCGGCGCTGATCGCCACGGGTCCCCTCCGTGGTCCGCGCTGCACTCCCTGTCGGCGTCCACTGTTCAGAAACTGCCAACCTCATCGGCCTCGGGTCGCTTGCTGCTTCCGGGGCCGCCAGAGAATCTGGCGTGCGGCCCCTCCAGCACGGCCCACTCCGGTGTCCCCTTGCGCGCGCCCGGGCGAACTGAGACTCCAGGCAAG
>JBLHNG010000611.1:0-5505 GCA_047621685.1 Myxococcota bacterium
TTCCTCGGAGAAGCGCCAGCTGCGGATCGTGCGGATCACACAGGGCTCCAGTGCAGAGTCTCCGGTGGTGTTCTCGACGATCACTGCAGAGGTCACCCGACCAGCTGCGATGCTCACCTCGACCGCGATCCGGCCGCTGATGTTCGGGTTCTCCTTGAGGCGCTGCTCGTAGCAGTACTTGACCTGGCCAGACTTGCTGCGAAGCACGGTCTTGATCGCCATCTGCCTGGCCATCGCATCGAGCTGGGCGCTCTCGTCGCCTCGCTGCAGGCAGGGCTCGGAGGCGCCGGTGGCGGGGTCTGCGCAGTGCGGCATGCTGCTCACGACGGGGACCTCTGCGACGGGCGGCTCCACGGCCGGCACCGCTTCCGCTGGCGGCTCTTCCGCCTCACACCCCACCAACATCGCGATCATCCAGGCCAACATCTACACCTCACAGTGCGGAGTATACAATGTCCTCCAGCTGGTACTCGATCGTATATGCCCCGGTCGCCGCGGAGAATCCGACGTGATCATGGGTCGTGTCGATGCTCACCGGCTCCCGCAGCAGCTCCTCGCCGTCCCAGGTCACCACCACCTCGTCGGCGTACACCTCTACGCGCACTGCAGCCGCCACACCGTCGGTGAAGGTGTTGAAGGAGAGGGCATCGCCGATGGTCTCCCAGTCGCCATCTCGCAGGGCGACGGAGTTGCCCCAGACGTTCAGCTCGATGGCGTACCCGGTGCCGTCGGTGGCCACGCCCTGCTGGTCGCGGGTCGGCGGGCTCGTCTCGTAGCTGTCGGCGGCCTTGGCGAAGAAGAAGGTCATTGCATCGGCGGGCGGGTTGTCGTCGCCGTCGTGGCTGCTGGTGACGGTGAAGTCCACCGCGAACGGCACCGGGACGGCGGTGTTGTAGCTCGCCCCGGTCGCGGTCCAGTCCCGGTTGTCCGGCATCAGGATGAGCACATCGCCAGAGTCGCCGCCGCAGGAGGGGTACGTGCCGGCCCCATAGAAGCTGTAGGGACTCTCGCTGTAGCGGTGGGCCGCCCGGTCGTCGGGGTCGTAGACGATGAGGGACTGCACGGCGTCGTCGAGCGAGGTGATCTCGTGGTGCTCGCTGAGGGTGGCGAGGCTGGGGGAGGAGTAGGCCAGACGCATCAGCTGCCCACCGCAGGCGGAGTCGGCTCCGTAGCCGGCGGCGGTGTAGAGGTTGGCGTGCACGCCGAGGCCGAGCTGGATGGAGGAGATGTCAGTGAGCCCGTCGAGCTGCTCGCCCGCGCAGACCTCTTCTCGAAACGCGCCGTAGCCCTCGTCGGCGTAGACCGCCACGCAGTCATCGACCTCATAGGGGGCACCGGCCTCGCCGTCATAGCGGGCCACCGGCAGCTTCTCGGCGGCGTCGGACTCCACGCTGCGCCAGTGCTCGGCCATGTTGGCGTACTCGGCATGGCCCATCGGCACACGGTCGTCGTCCTCCAGGCGCTCCTCCCAGTCGCCGTCGGGGAGCAGCCCCTGGTCGATGAGGTCCTCGATCTCGTCGAGGGTGAGCCGGACGTCGGGGTTGCTGTAGAACGCCATCGAGTTGCCGCACATCCGGGTGCCGCCGCTGATGGTGCTGCTGGAGAGGGCCACGCCGTCCTCGCTGTAGCCGCCCGAGGGGTAGCCGTGGTTCAGCGCCCCGGCGTCGCTCTTGTTGCAGTGGCTGCCGCCCATCTGGTGGCCGAACTCGTGCTCGACAGGCAGGAAGGTCACCCAGTGTGCTGAGACATCCCCGCCACCCAGTGCCGCCTCTGAGGCACCCTCTTCAGTGCCCGCGACGATCATCACCTTGTCCGCCCCGTAGGCCTCCCGGTAGGTGCCCAGCCACGTCAGCGCGTAGCTGATGGTGACCGAGGTGTCCCCGATGTCCTGGCCAGAGCGATCGTAGTCCTCGTCGATCAGCCGATGGACCCCGAGGCTGCGCACCTTCGAGCTCTCCACCAGGCTGCGCTCCAAGGTGGCGTTCATGTCGTCGATGCGCCACTCCAGGTACGCCTCCGGCGTCTCGCCCTCCGCCGCGATCTCCGCCTCCGCCTGCTCGGTGACGATCCAGAGGGTGTCAATGAGCAGCCGGTCATCCTCGCCGACGGTGTCGTAGACGAACGGTCCTTCAAAGAGGGGGAGGGTGTCTTCGAGGACGGGATCGATCTTGTCGCCGTTGCAGGCGAGCAGGGTGAGGAGGGGCAGTGCGCGCATGAGGGCTCCGTGAGTAAAGGTGCCATAATCTGTCCGACTCGAAAAGTAGTCTGTTCAGGACGTACTGAAAACAGAATATGCACAGGGCATGATCAACACGCTGACCATCTCCAACTTCGCGATCATTGAGCACCAGCGCATCTCCTTCTCTGGTGGCTACACCGCAATCACCGGCGAGACTGGCGCTGGAAAGTCGATCCTGATCAAAGCACTGGCGTTGGCGTTTGGGGGGCGGGCGAGCACGGATGTCATCCGGACCGGCTCTCGAGAGGCTACCATCGAAGCTGAGTTTGAACTTTCTGACTCCCAGCTGGAGACCCTCCGCCCCCTGCTCATCGATCGCGGTCTGGCCGATGGTGATCGGTTCGTGGTCCGCCGGATCATCTCGGCAAATGGCCGAAGTCGCATCGACGTCAACGACTGCCCGACCCGGCTGTCCGTGCTCAAGGAGCTGACCACCGGGCTCGCGGATGTCATCGGCCAGCACGCCAGCCACGACCTGCTGGAGAGCGAGCGCCATGTCGTGATGCTCGACTCCTTCGCCGGGACTACCGCGGCCAACCGGAAGATCGGCTCACGGGTCACCCGACTCCGAGCCCTCCAGCGCGAGGTCGCTCGGCTGCGAGAGTCCGCTGCCATCCGCGATGCCCGCACCCGCACCCTGCGCAACCAGCTCCGCGAGATCGACATGGCCGGGCTCGCGCCGGGCGAAGACGAGCGGCTGAACCAGGATCTGGAGCGTCTCCAGCACGCCGAGCAGCTCCAGGAGACCACCAAGGAGGCCTTCTACGTCCTCCGAGAGTCCGACACCTCCATCCTCGACCTGCTCTCCAACAGCATCAACCAGCTCCAGCGCATCAGCCACCTCGACGAGGCCCTCGCTGGCATGGTCGACACCCTGTCCAACGCCCAGGTCGAGATCCAGGAGACCACCCGGGATCTCGGGCGCTACTCCGAAGGCGTCTCCTTCTCCCCCGAGGAGATCGCCGAGCTTCAGGAGCGGCAGATCCTCATCGATCAGCTCAAGGAGCAGCACGGCGGCGAAGAAGGGCGCATTGAAGACGTCCTGGAGTCGGTCACTGGTCTGCAGGAGGAGCTGGACAGCCTCGCCTGGGAAGACGACCGCTCCGAGGAAGCCGCTGCGGAGGCCGCCGTGCTCCAGGCAGAGGTCATGGCCGAGGCCGTCACCCTCAGCACGACCCGCCAGGAGGCCGCGATCCGGCTGGCGGGACTGGTCGAGGACGAGCTGGCACAGCTGGGCATGCCGGCGTGTCGGTTCCGGGTGCGCTTTTTGTACCGGGGCCTGGAGGGGGGGCTGGTCGAGACGGTCGAGGAAGCCACCTCCGAGAACCTCTCCAGCGTGGGCCTCGACGAGCTGGAGTTCCTCATCTCTCCCAACCCCGGCGAGGGCTTCAAGTCCGTCGCCCGCATCGCCTCGGGCGGCGAGCTGTCTCGGACCACCCTCGCGCTCAAGGGCGCCCTCATCGCCACCGATCCGGTCGGCACCTACATCTTCGACGAGGTCGACACCGGCATCGGCGGCGGGGTGGCCGAGACGGTTGGCCGAAAGCTCCAGGGTGTGGGCGAGGCACGGCAGGTCATCTGCATCACCCACCTCCCCCAGGTCGCCTCCTGCTCCCACCAGCACCTCAAGGTGTTCAAGGTCGTCGAGGACAACCGCACCTTCTCCGCCGTCCGCAGCCTGTCCCGAGACGAGCGGGTCGCAGAGGTGTCGCGGATGCTCGGCGGTTCGCAGATCACCGCCAAGACCCGCGAGCACGCCGAGGAGATGATCACCCGGGCACGGACCTCGCTGGAGAAGGTCGTGCAAACAGACACCGGCAAGCTGCCCCTGGTCTGGAGTGGGCCGACGGCGGTTGGGTGATGCTGCGGTTGGTTGTTTATTCCCGGGTTCGGTAGTGTTTGAATAGTCTCCGACTGACCACAACGCGGAACGAATCATGCTGAAAAGCGCGCGCAAGGACATGTCCGCGACCCCCGGGGGGGAGAACACCGACTGCAGCAACGGCAGCACCGGCGATGGCGGCACCACAGTCCCTTCTAAGGGGGGCGCTCCCCAGCGACCAGCCCCCTTCAATCTGTAGGACGCATGTTGCACACACTTGCCCTCCTCTTTGCCTGCCGTCCGCCTGTGGCTGCGGTCGTGCTGCCCGTCGCGGAGCCTATCGGTCCGTCGCGGCTGTCTCTGCCTGCTGGTGCTGACGCCTCCACCCCCGTCTTCTTCTCTGCGGCCAGTGGCGAGCTCCTGATGAGCTGGCAGGAGCCGGGCAGGGTGCTGTTCTCCCGACGGTCGGGCGGGCAGTGGAGCGCGCCCTCTGTCATCGCGGAGGGCGAGGCGTTGATGTCGAACTGGGCGGACTTCCCCTCCGTGGTGGCCGGAGACGATGGGCTGATCGCTCACTGGCTTCAGCAGCAGGGGGACAGCCCATACGCCTACGGTGTGCAGCTCGCCCGCTCCACGGACGACGGACAGACCTGGACCCCTCTGGGCACCCCCCACGATGACTCCCCCACCGAGCACGGCTTCGCATCGCTGCTGCCGGTGGGTGATCATGTGCGGCTGTTCTGGCTGGATGGTCGCGGCATGATGGAGGAGGGGCCGATGACCCTGCGCACGGCCACGATCACCGACGGTGTGATCGGTGAGCAAGAGATCCTCGATGAGCGGGTGTGTGACTGCTGCGGCACCTCGGCGGCCCTGATTGATGGCCTGCCCGCGATCCTCTACCGGGATCGCAGCCTCGATGAGCAGCGTGACATCGGGCTTGTTCAGCTCGGCGACGGGGCCTGGGAGGCGCCGGTGGTCGTGGCCGATGATGGCTGGATCATCCCCGGCTGTCCGGTCAACGGACCCGCTCTTGCCGCCGCCAGCACTCAGCCCGTCGCCGCCTGGTTCACCGCTGCCCGGCAGAGCCCGCAGGTCCGTGTGTCATTTGCCCGGGATGTGCCTCGAATCGTTGCGGCGGGAGAGTCGGTGCTGGGCCGTGTCGATCTGCTGCTGGAGGATGACGACACCGTGCTGGTGAGCTGGATGGCCTCCACCTCTGAGGACACCGCCGACATCCTGATCCGCCGGGTCCACCGGGACGGACGCATGGGCGAGCCGCTCATCCTGGGCCACACAGCGGCGAGTCGGGCCAGCGGCTTCCCCCAGCTCGCCTGGCACGACGACGAACTTGTCGCGGCCTGGACGGTGCCCGGAGAGCCCGCCGTGATCGAGGCCGTCACCCTGGAGACGGGCGCGATCCCCCCGCTGTCGAACGCCGACA
>JBLHNG010000612.1:0-5504 GCA_047621685.1 Myxococcota bacterium
GGTGCGGCCACCCCCACCGAGCTTCAGGCCCGGCCCCTGGTGCTCTCACCCGAGCTGCTGCGCTGGGTTCCCCGAGACTCCGCCATCCGACACCGTCTTGCCACCAAAATGTAGCGGGCGGACCCCATCAGCAATGTGCTAAGGACACTCCAGAATCACGGAAGGAGTCCCCATGCCCAGCCTCGGCTCGCTTGTTCACAAGCTCCCGGAACCCGCCAAGCAGGCCATCAAAGAGCGCGTCTACCCGACCCTCATCGCCGAGGGTGAGACCGCCCCGGAGTGGCAGCTTCAGAACTGGGATGACACCTGGTTTCGCATGAAGAAGGGCTGGAGCATCCTGGTGTTCTACCCCGGCGACGACACCCCGGGCTGCACTGCCCAGCTTCAGAGCTTTCAGGAGCACTATGCTCAGCTCAAGGCACTTGGGTGTGAGGTCTATGCGATCAACCCTGCTGAGGCGCCGAGCCACAAGGCGTTTTCGGACAAGTATGGCTTTGAGTTTCCGGTGATGACGGATCGTGGTGCGTCGGTGGCGCGGCGGTTTAAGGCGACGTTTACGCTGCCAGGGAAGACGTGGATTATTCGCACGGTGTATTTGATCAATCCGGAGCGGAAGATTCGGCTGGCGAACCGGGGAAATCCGTCGGTGGAAGCAATCGTGCGGAGCATTCAGGCGCTGCAGCAGGCGACGAAGGGCGGGATGTAATTGAAACGGTGACGCTTCAGCACAGCGTGCTGTTGCGAGCCGTTTCAGCGACAAGACGGGCCAGACCTCAGCAGATCTAACCAATCCACCCCCATCGGCCGTCCCACCAAAACCACCGCCCCCGCGGTGGTTTTCCATTTCTCATCCACCCCACTGCCAACACCAGACGAACATGCCGCCCACCAAAACGGCAACGCCGTCCCATGCAGTCCACTCAACAAGAGATGTGGCCGGCCTCTGTGGCGGGCTCAATGCTCACCGCTTCAGCCCATTCTCCAGATACCCGTGAAGCGCAACCCGCTGAATATAAAATCGCCGCGCAACCTCCGAATCCACCCGATACAGCTTCGCCTCCCCGTCCCCAGGCTGCTCCATCACCACCTCAAACTCCTCCACATCCAGGCTGTACCGCTGGATGTACTTCCCCACCACCAGCCCCACAGCCGCCAGCTCCCGATCAACCTCTCCGGAGCGATACCGCAGCTTCACCCGAAACGCTGCGGACTGCGGAACATCGCGCTTTCGGCCCGCCCACTCCACAACCGTCACCCGAACGCTCGCAACATCCAGCTTCACGCGCCCCAGCTCAATGAGCAACGCCTCCTCAAAGGTCGACTCGCTGGTGGCCTCCAGGAGATCGAGGCTCATCTGCGCCCGAAGCTCAGACTCCATCATCACGTATGGATCCGCTTCAACATCAGCCGAGCCATCACCGCCCGATCCCTGTGCAGTGGTTGATGGGTGTGGGGGCAGGACGGTCCTGGCAGTGTCGATCACATAGGCCCGGGCCAGCAGCAAGATCAGCACACCGACGCCGACCAGCGTCCCGAGGCGGAGGTAGCTGAGGGTCGCGGTGTACCGGGGGGGCTTGCGCGGCGAACGCTGGAGGTCGGGCAGCGGCGGCGGCGGGAGGCGATGGGCATGATCATGGAGAGCATGGTCATCCAGCGCGTAGCCACCCGAGGACGACGACGGTCGGCGGGTCTGGGTACCGGGGAAGGCGATGAGCTGACCAGGCGGCTCCGCTTCTGGGAGCACAGGGGGCGCGGGCTCAATGGGCTCTGCCGGAGGCACTATCGGTGCAAACTTCGCCTCAAGGAGCACCGGCTCCAGGATCGGCACCAGCGAGCGGGTGTTCAGCGGCAGCACCAGCGGCGTGTGGATGATCTGGGTGTCCATCTCAAGGTCATCCTCCTCGGAGTCCGGATTATCACCGTCTTCCCAGGTCTCTGAGGCGCCCTCCATGTCCTCCCACGCCGACCAGGGATCGGCTCTCTCCAGCTTCCCAGACAGCTCGATCAGGCTGTCTGCCCGCTGGAATTCTGCCCCACTTGGCTGGCATATCTCAGTATCAATACTGATCTTACCCGCTTCAGCGAGCACAAAGAGGCCCTCCAGATCACACTGGACCTCACGACCGTCAAGGCGTACACGATACCCATTCACCCACAGATGATGCCGACCGGAGCGCCAACCGTCAATCTGATGCGCGGCATTCTGACACCTGATGACAAGCCCGGTATCGAGTCTGTGAATTTCGAGTGGTCTGCGGACGGTGTGGCGGACTCCATGTGCTACTGATCACGCACCCAGGTCCGTTGGACCGACGTTCGTCGGCCGACAGGTACCGGGGCATGGAGAACGAGATGCCGCGCAAGACGGTCCTGGACCTTCAGAGAATGAAGGCCAGTAGCCACAGAATCGCAATGGTCACCGCCTACGACGCCACCATGGCCCGCCTCGTCGACGCCGCCGGTGTGGACATGGTCCTCGTCGGCGACAGCGTCGGGATGGTCATTCAGGGCCACGAAGACACACTATCCGTGACCCTCGACGACATGATCTACCACGCTCGCTGTGTGGCGCGCGGGCTGACTCAGGCCCACCTCACCGTCGATCTGCCGTTCATGACCTACCAGGTCTCCCCCGAGCAGGCCCTCCAGAGCGCTGGCCGGCTGGTCAAGGAAGGCCGTGCCCAGTCGGTGAAGCTGGAGGGCGGCGCCCGGAGCGTGCCCGCGGTCCAGCTCATCATCAATGCCGGCATCCCGGTGGTCGGCCACCTCGGCCTCACCCCGCAGTCCGTCAACACCATGGGCGGCTACCGGGTCCAGGCCCGCGAGGACGCCGCTGCGGAGCAGCTTCTCGAAGACGCCCTCGCGCTCCAGGATGCCGGCGCCTTCTGCCTGGTGCTGGAGATGGTGCCCGCTCCCCTCGCCGCCCAGGTCACCGCCGCGCTCCAGATCCCGACCATCGGCATCGGTGCCGGTCCCCGCTGCGACGGTCAGGTGCTCGTCTGCAACGACCTCCTCGGCCTGGACTCCCGGTTCAAGCCCCGGTTCGTCAAGCGCTTCGCCGAGCTGGAGACCCCGATCGTCGATGCGGTTCGCGGCTACGTCGATGCGGTCCACGACGGCAGCTTCCCCACCCGGGAGCACAGCTTCGGCCCCCGAAAAGGCGCAAAGCCCGGAGCCGCTGCCCAGTCCGGCAAGATCACCCGGCTGTACTGATGCGTCACCAGACCGACTCCCTTGCCCTTCAGGCTGAGGCGCTCCGCCGACGCGCAGAGGGGCAGCGCATCGGCTTCGTGCCGACCATGGGCTACCTCCACAGCGGACACACCTCGCTGATGGACATCGCCCGCAGTCGGTGCGACTGGCTGGTGGTCTCCATCTTCGTCAACCCGCTCCAGTTCGGTCCGGGCGAAGACCTCGACCGCTACCCCCAAGATCCAGAGGGCGATGCCGCGAAGTGTGCGGAGGCCGGGGTGGACATGCTGTTCATGCCGCCGACCTTCTACCCACCAGACCACAGCACCTCTGTGACGGTCTCCGGGCTGACTGAGGGGTTCTGCGGGGCGAGTCGGCCGAACTTCTTTGGCGGGATCACCACCGTGGTCAGCCGGCTGTTTGGCATTGTGCAGCCGACTGTGACCGTGTTTGGTGAGAAGGACTTCCAGCAGCTTGCGGTGATTCGCCGCATGGTTCGCGATCTCGCGATGCCCATTGAGGTCATTGGCGGTCCGCTGGTTCGCGATCCGGACGGGCTCGCGATGTCCTCTCGGAATCGGTATCTCACGCCTGAGCGTCGGCAGCGGGCGCTGAGTCTCAGTGGGGCGCTGCGGGGGATGCAGGCTGCGTTGGATGCTGCGGAGGGTGAGGTGTCTGCGGAGGCGCTGATCGCGGTGGGTCGGGAGATTCTTGACTATGACGAGTTCGACTACCTGGAGGTTGTTGATCCGGAGACGCTGAGGCCGATGGTGACGGTTGACCGACCGGCTCGGGCGCTGGTTGGTGGGTATATCGGCGGCACCCGGCTGATTGACAACATGGCGCTGGTTCCCCGGAAGGGCTGAGTCGTTCTTGCAACCACCCGGCGCTCTGAGGTCATCAGGACAGGTCGGCGATATCAAAAGCAGAGATGGGCGAAGCCTTGAAGTGGGGCGGTGATTCCAGCGACGTCTCCGTCCTTGGGCTGAGGGCGCCCCCGGCGCTGATCGCTACGGGTCCGCTTGCGCGCCCGGGCGAACTGAGACTCCAGAGCAGGCGATCCAAAACAATACAATCAACAAAATCAGGGGGGAAGGCAGCCACCTGACCGGCTTCGTCGGACTCACCCCGTCCTCGGGCCGGGTCACGAATCGGCAATCAGCCCGTCTCACGACCGGCACTTGCCGAACTTCAGGCGGGGACCCAACTTCAAACTTGAGATGGGTGGGAACCGCGGCCGGTGCTTGCTGACACACTCACTGGTGGGGAGTTCAGCGCGCTTCCAACCCAGGAAGATGGAACGTCGACCGCTCACACCTCAAGACTCACCCGTCCGAGAGGATATGCCCCATCACCCCTCCCCCAAGAAGGAAGCCCCTTGACACAGAGCGACCTCATACTCTTCTCCGCCATCGCCGTGCTCGCGGGCAACCACGCCGTTCTCCGCATTCCCGGTTGGAGCGAGCGAATGTGGCTGTTCTGGGGGATCCAGGCGCTGAACCTCTCGGCGGCCTGCTACCTCATCGCGTTCGGCATCCCCGAGTTTCGGTCCAACCTCGCGGTCGCCAACTGGATGCTCGGCCTGCTGTTCATCTTCCACACCGTCAGCAACAACCGCCGCTTCCAGCGGGAGCGGGGCCAGCGGGGACGGCGCTCGGTGAAGGAAGATGAGGTCCACCAGGAGCGAATCCGGGCTGCACTGAAGGCCGGCGAGGAGCAGAACAGCGACTGAGGGCGTCTCCTCAGTCCCGCCACAAGCTCGCAAACCCGCGCCATAGCTGGCCGGTGAGGTACTTTGTTCGGCGGCGGTCGCGGCTGGACTTGTAGCGGAGGTTGCTGTTGAGCACCTTGCCGGACTCGTCCCGGTGGGTCTTGGGCCTGCGCAGGTTCATCATCGTGCGCACCACCCCGCTGCCGCCCTTGTGGATGAGGGTGATGGTGCCGTCGTCGTCGACCTTCTCGACCACCGCGACGTGGGTGAGCTTGTCGTCGAGCCGGCGGTTTCCGTTGCGGTCGTGGGTGTTGTCGAAGAAGGCGATGTCGCCGGGACGGGGGGCCTTGCGGCGATGGAAGACGTGGCGCTCCCGGGCGAGCGTGAGCAGCGCGGCGCTGTTGCGGCCTCCGAGATCAATCCCGGCACGGGCGTAGGCAGCGTTGATCATGCCCGAGCAGTCGTAGCGGTGCCCCCGGAAGCTCCCCGCACCGAGCAGCGCTCGACCGGCCCCAGCGACGGAGATGCCCTCATAGAACCGGCGAACCTGCCCCCGACGGAGGTTGTAGGCTTGAGAGAGCTGCCGAACCTGCGTGCGATC
>JBLHNG010000613.1:0-5492 GCA_047621685.1 Myxococcota bacterium
AAGGAGAGGAAGGCAGCCACCTGACCGGCTCCGGATGCCTCCGCCCGTCCCCGCGCCTCTCCACGAATCGACAATCAGCCCGTCTGCGACCGGCACTTGTCGAACTTGATGGTCAGTACAGAGAGGCAGCCACCTGACCGGCTCCGGATGCCTCCGCCCGTCCCCGTGCCTCTCCACGAATCGACAATCAGCCCGTCTACGACCGGCACTTGTCGAACTCTGTGGCGGGGACACTGAGGCAGCCACCTGACCGGCTTCGTAGGACTCACCCCGTCCCCGTGCCTCTCCACGAATCGACAATCAGCCCGTCTGCGACCGGCACTTGTCGAACTTCATGGGGCTACGGTGAGCACGGCTGCTTAAAAATTGGGGTGGGCGGGAACCGCGACCGGCACTTGCCGAACTTCAGGCCGGTACACCAGGCACTCCCCAAATCAGCAGCTCGCCCGACTCCGATTGCTGGCCGATCAAATCTCTCGTGACAGACACCCACTTCAGACGCACCAGAAGCCCATCGGGTCCGAAAGCAGGCCGCCCCAAGGGCTGTGATTGCACGATTAGAGCCTGGATTGGCGAGCCCTGAAACGGCTTGCAACGCCTTCGGCGAAGCGGCACCGTTTCACCTCCCCCAGCGCGCCATCCGCCTCAATCCCGGGGGCAGGTCCGTCCGACTCAGCCCGGTCCGCCCCAACCGGAGGATGGCGAGGGCGGGGAGATCCGCGAGCACGGAGAAGCCCGCCAGCCCGGTGCAGCCCCGGAGGTCCAGCGTTGTGAGGGCGCGACAGTCGGCGAGGGGGGAGAGGTCGAGGGGGGCGGTCCGGTCGCGCACGGTGAGCCGGCTCAGCTCAGACAGTCCGGCGAGGGGGGAGAGGTCGCCGATCAGCGGGCAGCCGACGAGGTGGACCCCGAGCAGACCGTGGCTGGCGGCCAGCGGCGCGATGCTGGTGAGCCTGGCGCACTGGAGGAGGCGCACGGAGGTCAGGTGTGAGCTGAGAGCGCCGAGGTCGTGCAGGTCGACGCAGCGCTGGAGGGACAGGGTGGAGAGCGCGGGCAGCGATGGCAGGGCGGTGATCGGGGCGCCGTCGAGGGTCAGCGCAGTCAGCATGGGAAGTGCCGGCACTGCCTGGAGTCGCGCGACATGGTGGAGGCTCAGCTCGGACAGCGTGGGGTGACCGTCGAGGGCGCTGAGGTCCGACAGCTGCATCGCCCCGGTGACCTGGAGGTGGGCCAGCGCCGGCGCATCCTCCAGCCCCCGCACCGACACCAGCGCCTCCGCCCGCCCCAGCGAGACCTCGCCGAGCACTGGGCTGTCCAGCCCCCGAAGCGTGACCAGTGCCGGGGCATCGCCGATGGTCACACTCTCCAGTCGCCCGCAGGCCGACAGCGGGGTCAGGTTGTCCCAGTCCGGCAGCCGGTCGGCCTCAAAGCAGCGAACTCCCGCAGGAATTCCGATCCCCACCGGCAGCACGCACCGGCTGAGAGCGAGGGTGCTCAGGCGCTCCATCCCGGCGAGCGCTTCGGGGTTGCGCAGGGCCTTGACCCGGACGAGGGACAGGCGGCTGAGGTGGGGCAGCACGGCGAGGTCCGCGACATCGACCACCGGGCTCGACACCCGCAGCGCGGTGATCGCTTCGCGAAGTGCCGCGCTCTCCCCCACCGAGGCTGTCGCGATGAAGGCCAGCGCCGCGGGCTGTCGGTGGCCAGAGAACCGCCGCCCGCCCACCACCTCCTGCCAGCGACCCTCCTCAGACAGGGTGACCCCCGACAGGAGGATCTCCACCAGCTGCGGGCTGCACAGCGAGCGAACCAGCTCAATGGCCTGCTCGGTGGCGTCGGGGTTGTTGTTTCGCAGCAGCTCCCGGATGGTGCGGGTGGCGTGGGCGTAGGCGGCGGGGATCACCGCCCGGGGAGCAGACGTGCGGGGGGGCGCGGTGGCGACGGGCCGGGTGGTGTCGGTGAGGATGCGCTTGAGCGAGGGCATCGTGCGCAGCTCAGAGAGGTCAGCCACCCCATCGCAGCCCCGGAGGTTGATCGAGACCAGCCCTGAGAGCGCGGTGACCGGGGTGAGGTCCGAGATTCCAGTGCAGCGGGTGAGGTCGAGGTGAGTCAGCCCGCTGGCGACCTCGATGCCGTCCAGCGCGGTCAGTCGGACCGGCTCAGAGAGGGTCAGTGAGGTCAGCGCACGCGGCAGCCAGCGGAGGTCCGAGGCACTTCCCCGGGTGATCTTGAGGGTCGTCAGCCGGGGGAGCGCAGCCATACCAGAGAGGTCCGGCAGCGGGACGGCGAGCAGGGTCAGCGACTCCAGGGAGTCCGGCAGCCCGCCGAGATCCGGCGCACAGGTGGCGGCCATGTGGAGACGCTTCAGCCCGACGGGCAGCGGCGGAAGCCGGAGGGTGGGGGCGCTGTGGATGGTGAGGGCCTCCAGTCCATCGGGCCAGTCGGTCAGCGCGGCGAGCTTCCAGACGTTGTGGATGCTCAGCCGCTCAATGACCGCGCCGGAGAGCCCCGCCAGCGAGAAGTCCTCCATCACCGTCGGGTGCTGACCGCTCCAGCGCAGCTCCACAATCCGAGCCCCCGAGAGCCCCGAGAGGTCCGCGCCCAGCAGAGAGCAGCGGGACATCGCGAGCAGCGCCAGACCAGGATGTCTGGCGAGGTCCTCAAGGTCCATCACCCCGATGGCGTGCTCAACATGGACCGCCTTCAGCCCGGTGATGCGATCCAGGTAGCGGGCACTCACCACTCCCGGTCGAGCCAGGTCCCCCACCAACAGCGCCCCACTCCACTCCCCCCTCAGCCGACCCGCGACCCCACTCTCCGGCGGCGCCACCGCGATCAGCCCCCGCAGCAGCATCGCACTCTCCGCCCCCCGAAACCGGCTGCTGCCTGGCACCTGGAGGTCATCCCGCCCCAGCGGTCGCAGCGTAGTGGAGGCCAGCAGCGCATCAAACAGCGCCGGGCTGCCACCCTCGGCCAGCACGCCGAGCAGCCGGTGGGGATCAGTGGTCGCCGCACGGAGGGCGGCGGTGACCTCAGTGATGCTCTGCATGGACGGCCCTCTCCCCACTGTGTAATCGACAGCAGCCCCCCAACATGGTCGGTAATTGTCCGCCTCACCCTCTCACCGGCAGCAAGCCGCCCGGGTTCGCGCAAGGGGAGACCGGAGTGGGCCGTGTCGGAGGGTCGGGGGCGCCCTCAGCCGGGGGACGGAGGCGTTGCCGCTGTCCCCATCGTCCTCGATCAGCCTCCAGCCTCAATCAACCGGCGACAAAGCAAACGGAAGCCTCAACGTCACCCCATCCGCCCCCGGCACCTGCCACCGCATCGCAGCGCTCTCCACACACGCCGTCAGCGCATCGCTCTGAATCGTCCCAGAGACATACGCATCCGACACCCGCCCACCGACGAGGTCGACCTCCAGCACCAGCCGGCCGCTGAGGGTCGGATCCGCCTTGATGACCCGCTCGTAGCAGGAGCGGATCCGCGGGCTGAGCACCGCCATCGCAGCGCTGACCTGGGCGCGGAGGTCGCTGTCCTTGATGTCGGGCGGCTCAGGCCTGACCTCACCGCTGATGGTGCGCTCGCGGACCACCGACTCCGGCCCCTCGTCCACCACCACAGCCGGTCCGTCGTGGTGCTCGAAGTCAACCCCGGCATCCCCACGACCACGACCATCGCTGCCCATTCGCGCGCCATCCTCCGCCACCGCCACATCGCCGATCGCTGAGACCCCATTGATCGCCCCGATCAGCGCCTCCCCGATCGTGTCGGTCGTCTGGAAGATCTCCGGTCCCTCGCCGCGGTTTCGCAGCAGGGCTTCGAGCAGCGCAGACTGTCGAACCACCTCATCCCGGCGGTTCTGATAGGCGACCGCGTCGGCAATCGCCCGCTCCTCGGGCGTCATCGACCGCTCTGGAACGACCTCCTCAACCACCTGCTCAGCGACCACCTCTTCGGGCGGAGCCGTGGGCGACTCGACCGCCGCGATCTCCGGCACATCCTCGACCACATCCGCGAGGTCTGGCTCCTCGATTGGTGCGGTGAGGGTGATGTGATCGAAGTAGTCGTCCAGCATCTCGAACTGCGCGAGCGGGGGCGGATCGATCATAGAGACATGGACCATCAGCACCGCAGCAGCGGCAGTACACAGCGAGAGGATGCCGATGAAGAGCGGATCATCCTCATCGATGAGCTTCGGGCGGAAGCTACCCTTGAGCATCCGGAGGGGCATCGGGGGGGCATCGACGAGCTGAAACAGCACCGTGACCTTGCCGATAATCACCTTGCCCCGATCCGCATCCTCCAGCAGCGGACGCCGCCCTCGGCTCGCCTGGAACCCCGCGAGGTCCACCACCCCCGCCTCCGTCTTCACCCGTCCCTGCGCCGCCTCGGGAATCACCATGCGATAGCGGCCCCTCCGAGAGATGAACAGTGGCGTGGTCGGCATCTCGACCGGCACAGTGAGGGTGGCCTCAGGGGCGCTGCCGAGGGTGACCGGGGCGGCGGGGGGAATGAGTCGCTCGTCGATGAGGTTGCCCTCAAAGACAACGCCGACACGCAGGACTCGGGGGGGGGAATCGGTCATGGGCATCCTCCAGACGCACGTCGAGCCATCCCCGGGGGGTGGGGTGTTTCTTCAGCTCGGGCGTGGGGCTCTTGACCATGCGCTGACATTTCGGTTCCGGGTTAAACCCAACGGATGCAGCCGAGAGCCCAGACCCCGCCGCTGAGTGTCGCGCCGATGATGGACCGCACCGACCGGTTCCACCGTCTCTTCATGCGCCAGATCACACAGCGGACGCTGCTCTACACCGAGATGGTCATCACCCGGGCAATCCTCAACGGTGATCGAAACCGCCTGCTGGGCTTTGACGACTCTGAGCACCCCATCGCGCTACAGCTCGGCGGCTCGGATCCCACCCGGCTCACCGAGTGCGTGAAGATCGCCGAGGACTGGGGCTATGACGAGGTCAACCTCAACGTCGGCTGCCCGTCGAGTCGGGTGCAGAGCGGGGCGTTCGGGGCGTGCCTGATGAAGGATCCAGCGCTGGTCGCGAAGTGCATCACCGCCATGCGGGCCGCCACCACCCTGCCGGTGACCGTCAAGCACCGCATCGGGGTCGACGACCTCGACGCCTACGAGGACATGGCGAATTTCGTGCGCATCGTCGCAGAGTCTGGTGCTGATCGGTTCAGCGTCCATGCGCGCAAGGCGTGGCTCAAGGGCCTCTCCCCCAAGGCCAACCGCAACATCCCGCCGATCCGCTACGAGGACGTCTACCGACTCAAGACCGACTTCCCGCACCTGCCCATCGAGATCAACGGCCACATCAAGACCCTCGACGAGACCCTCGACCACCTCACCCGACTCGACGCGGTGATGATCGGCCGAGCCGCCTGGGACAACCCCTACCTGTTCGCCGAAGCCGACCGCCGGATCTTCGGTGCGACCACGCCCATCCCCACCCGCCAGGCCGTCGCCGAGGCGATGAATG
>JBLHNG010000614.1:0-5489 GCA_047621685.1 Myxococcota bacterium
GGGCGCACACTGATGATCGGGGACACCGCGGTGGACTGGGTGGCGCTGGGGCAGCAGACCGCTTCCGTGGTCCTCCCGATCGCCGTCCTCGCCCTCGGCGGACTGTTCTTCGCCGGCCGCAGCGCCCTGGTGCTGCTGAATCGCCTCGCCGGGGTGCGCGGCATTGGTCGGCTCATCGCGCCGGTGATCGACTTCGCGGAAGGGTTCGTGGAGGCCCTGGAGGCCGCCCGGGGGCGTGCGCCGGTCATCCTGGCGCTGACCGTGGTGATCTGGGCGCTGACCGGCCTGATGTACCCGCCCCTCGCTGCCGCCTTCGGGGTGGGCGACCTGATCGGCTACGGCGAGGGCATTGGGGTGCTCTGCGTGACGATGCTGGCGACGGTCATCCCCTCCGCGCCGGGCTTCGCGGGCACCTACGAGGCCGCCTTCCGGGCTGCGGTTGGGCTGTTCGGGGTCTCCGGCGGCGACCTTGATGCAGTGGCGGTCGGCATGGCACTGACGCTCCACTGGTGGGTCTACGGAGTGCAGTCCCTCACTGCGATCGCGTTTCTGGCGATCGATCGGATCCGGCTGACGGTGCTGCTGGAGCGGCTGTCGGAGCAGCTGCGTTCGAGCCAGAAAGCGGCCACGTCCTAACTCTTCCGGAGCTTTGGCTACCGGGTCGGTAAAAGTCGCGGCCTTGGATGGTACTCATCCGTGGTCGGATTCCATCGGTAGCAGGCCACTATCGCCTTCATTTCCGCGTCACCGCACCGCCGGATGACGCGCATCCGCCACCCGGGAACAGGTTGACCACCGGCAAGATCCGAGCTGAGCTGGTCCAGCATCTGGGGCTGCTCGGTGGGCACTGCACTCTCAAGGATGCGCCGGAGGGCTGCTTGTGCCGCCTCCCGCTCCCCCTCGGTCGTGGCTCCGGCAATCAAAGCGCGTATTTTGTCTGCACGACTCATCGACTCATCGTAGCGTGGCACTCCCCTGGCCGCTGAGCGCAGGGTGACCGCCGGACTCCAAACCGCGCTGAGCACCAACCTGCTCACCGCCACGCTCCTCGCTCGCACCTCCGACCGGGATCAGCAGCGGGTGCTTCAGGCTGCCCTCAAGGCCACCTGGGAGATCACCGGATGACCACCGACCTCCTCACCCGCTGCCGGCGCTGGTTCCCCGCGATGACCTGCAGCTCAACGGCGACATCCAGACCCAGGGCCGCTTCGACTACCCCTCCTCTGTTGCGTATTTCCAATACACCATGCCCTTGCGGCGCGCTGCGCCGAGGCGATCAGGAGCACGTTCCTGGCAGGCGAAGCCGATGGAGGCGTCGCAGGCCATATTGTCGCAGCTACGCGCCTCAATGCGCTCGAAGGCATCGGGGTTGCTGAGGGACCATGCAATCAGGAAGATCCAATCCGGCCAGTTTTCACCCTCCTCCTGTTCGAGCTGGTCCAGTAGCCTCAGTGCCAAGTCCTCTTCTGTGGGCACCAGGAAGATCAGGGCCGCTTGCAGGTGGGTGGGCAGGCCATCGAGCAACTCTCGCACCGTGTTGACTCCCTCGGCGTAGGCTTCATCACTGAGGCTGGCGAAGAGCAGTCGAAGGGCGAGCAGGGCAGACATCCCGGGCAGGAGTCGCTCCAAGTAGTGCAGAGGCCGCCTGATATCTGAACTGTAGGGTGCATCGCGGAGGCTGATCTCGCCAGTGTACCCCAGCTCGACCTGCCAACTACCGACCAGGGTGCGGACCGCAAAGGCCGGGCCGCCGATAGAGACCCACCAGGCTGTGAGCTTGGCGACCTCACGCTTGGAGCGGGTGAGGACCTTGGGCGTGCCCTCCCAGGCCGCCTTCCAGGAGCGGGCGAGCAGGACCCATCGCAGGGCCTCAAGGTTCTGGTTGGGGGAGGTGGGCCGCACTCCACTGCGTAGCTGATGGATGGCATCTTTGGCCAGACTGAGCCAGGGCTCGGAGCCACCGAAGGCAAGGTCTTCATCCTGGAAGAAGTCGCAGAGGTTCTTAAAGGCTTTGTTGGTTGTAGGCAGCTTCCTGGGGGAAGGTTGCAGGAAGGATCGACCGGGAAAAATAAGCTTCTTACCCTTGGTATTGGGAACCAGCATGTTCAACTTCATCCTACTGTTTGGAGTCAGGGGATTGTAAAGCACTTGACGAATCAGTTCGAACTTTTGACGAAAGACCTATAGCGTGACCCGAAAGCGATGGATTGCCCTTCAATACTCCGAGGGCAACAGCACACAGGTACTCCCCCGCCGCCCATCGTCCCCCACCGCCTCCGTGATCACCCAGACCGTCGTCTGCTTCTCCCCGACCTCGCCGGCCAGGACATCGAGGCGCTGTGCGCGGCGGCGGCTGAGAAGGAGGACCCTGAGGAGATCGACCAGGTCGCGATCATGCAGGTGGGCATCTTCACCGTCAAGGACGAGGCCATCCCCTGCCACTGTGAGGCGTACAACATCAACTGCCGGAACTTCGAGCAGGTCGATCGGGAAGCCTACCCCTACGACCGCGACCTGCCGCTCGATGCGGTGGAGCACTGGCGGCTGGACGCCTCCTTTGACGGACACCCCTTCCACATCCACATCAACCCATTCGTCGTCTGCCCCCAGGACAACGTCTTCGATCCCATCCCGGTGCCCCACTGGCGCGACACCTACCTCATCAACCTCAACCGCCGGGTCGACGTCCTCACCCAGCACAAGAGCTACACCGGGCCGTTCGTGACCCACTGCCACAAGCTGCACCACGAGGACCACGGGATGATGCAGCTGCTGCGGGTCTGTGATCCCGAGACGGATCCGACCTGCGGCGACAACCACTGGCGGTACTGTGAGGAGGGCGACGTGGCCTGTCAGCAGCAGCTCGCGACCACCGACTGCGCCATCACCGCCGCCAACGATGCCGAGGCATTTGCTTGCATGACCGCGGAGGGGCTGCCGGGCGGGGAGTGCGAGGACACCGTCTGCTCCAGCGACGACGACTGCATTCTTCCTCTGCAGGCCTGTATTGACGACATCTGCCAGTAGGTGTTGGGCTGATTTGGAACTTCAGGGCATCACAACCGGGCTTGAGGCGGCCATCCAGCACGCTCAAAGCGCGGGTGACGCGATGTTCCCGTCCGGATTGTTACTGAACGTGACCGTTCCAGTCCGATGCCGTGCGGCGAGTGCTGGAGCGGTTGATGGCTTGAGGGGGGGAGCGGGTCATGGCGCCGAATGCCACTGGAAACGCCATGACCGGCGTTTTCAATGCAGAGGTGTATTGCATCCAAACAACCAACCTACGCCATTACTGCTGGGCGTCGAGCTGTGCACTGAGCAGCGGGAAGCTCTCCACCACCTCCCCACCCCGCCGGAGCTGAACCGCAGCGGGTGTCCAGTCCTCCACACCGAGAAGGTGACGAGCTGGTCGTGCGTCAGTGAAGCCTCCCCGCGCCCAGCCTGCCCAGACCGCCATCGCTCCCAGCAAGGCCGCACCTTCGACCACAGAGCCGCGTAGACGCCATCCGGTGTGCAGATGAGCAGGAGGGACAAGCCGCCCTGGCTCTCACATCGAAGGCGCTGGTATCCATCGATGTACGCCGACGTTAATCCGTTCGCTCCAGCCACAAGGCGTATATTGGCAGGTTCTTTTTATAGAACTTCTGCTGATAGTTCGTCACGATGTCGTCCTCATCGGGCCAGGGCGTGCCCTCATCGCGCACATCCTCACTGCGGCCCAGGATTTGGAACGGCAGGCCTTCGAGGCAGCCAGCGAGCCGGTCGACGTGGCTCTTGAAGTCGGTCTTCAGCCGCCACCTCGCACCCGGCTTCATCGCCTCTGCGGCCCACTCAGCGAACGGACGGCTCATCAGACGCTTGCTGACCTGCTTCGCCTTGGGCCACGGATCAGGGTGGTTGGTGTAGAGCCCGGCCAGCTCGCCCTCGCCGAAGATGTCGCGCAGGCACCAGGCGTCGTAGCGGGTGACCTTGGCGTTTGGCACGCCAGCAGCACGGATCTTCCGGGCACAGAGCACCACCCGCTTGAACCGGATCTCGACCCCGAGCCAGTTCTGTTCGGGGTGCTTTCCAGCCATGCCAGCGAGGTGGAAGCCATTGCCGGGGCCGATCTCGACATGCAGCGGGGCCGGGACATCGAACACTCCCTCCCCCCAGCGCCCGCGGAAGCCAGGGGCATACTCGCCGACGACGATCTCGGGGCCGAACTCCCGGTGGGAGCGGATGTAGGGGTTGACGTCCGGGCGCCGATACTCATCGGGCGGACGATCAATGAACTTGTAGCGGTCACCGTTCTGGCTCATGACGGCTGATTCTCCTTCCAGGCATTGTTGCCGTCTGCGTAGTGCTCTTTCTTCCAGATCGGCACCCGCTCCTTGAGCGCGTCGATGGCGAAACGGGAGGCAGCGTAGCAGTCCGCGCGGTGGGGGGTCGACACGGAGATGACCACGCTGACCTCTCCGATGGTGAGCACGCCGATGCGGTGGACCATCGCCACTCGTGCCCCGGGCCAGCGCACAGCGGCCTCCTCGGCGATCTGCGTCATCACCGAGATCGCCATCGGCTCATAGACCTCATAGGACAGCCCCGTCACCGGCCTGCCCCCGAAGTTGTCCCGAGTGGCCCCAGAAAACGTGAGGATAGCGCCAGCTTCTGGGCGGGAGACTGCGGCCTCGACAGCGTGGGTGTCGATGGTCGTCTCTGTGATCGCGATCACCTCAGCCCCCTCCCAGCGGCGGGATGAACGCCACCTCGTCGCCATCAGACAGGGGGTGCGTCGCGCTGACATAGCCCTGGTTGACCGCGAACATCACCCGCAGTCCAGACAGGGGGCTGTCGGCGAAGATCTGCTGGTAGAGTTCGGAGACGGGGGTGCCTTCCGCCACGCCGAGCGCCTCCTCATCGCACCCGCGCGCCTCTCGAAGTGCGGCGAAGTATCGAACCGTGATCTGCATGCCGGCCACCTAACCCACCCACCGTCGAGGTAGGATCCCCCCATGCGCTCCGGGCTGATCATCATCGCGATGCTGCTGGGCTGTCGGGAAGAGACCCCGGTGCTCACCGGCATCCCCGAAGAGGCGCTGCTCCAGGGCACGGCTTCAGCAGCTCAGCGTCGGGATCAGCTCTCCGAGGATCTCCCCGAGGCCGACACTACCCCCTATGAGATCCCCGAGGGGGTCTACATCGACATCAGCCGGGTCACCAGCCGCCCGTTTCGGGACAGCCGCGATGAGATCGGGGATCAGCTCGGCGAATTGTTGTCCACCCGGCAGCTCCACGACGGGGTCACTGAGATGACCTTCGATCGCGCGGTGATTCGCATGAGCGACGACCGCATCTTCATGATCCGGGTCACCCTTCCGCAGCCTCTCCGGCGCAGCGAGTCCCTCCAGCTCCTCGGCTTCCCGCTGTTCGTCGACAACTACCTCAGCTTCCACCGGGAGTTCCGCCTCAACCATGAGTGGGACTTTCGGAGGATTCGCCTGAAGCGG
>JBLHNG010000615.1:0-5480 GCA_047621685.1 Myxococcota bacterium
GCTGCTGGCGGTGCTTGCGCTGGGAGGTCGGCGCCAGGGTCGTCCAGCGGTGGTTCCCTGGCGGTGGTGGTTCTCTCCGCTGCTGTGGCTTGCCCTGGCGGTGGCCTGGACGTGGCCAGCGATAGTGGCTGGCGAGCACATGGTCGGCCGACACTTCGACACCCAGGGCACCATCTGGGCGATCTCTGCCGCGCCGCGTCTGCTGACCGGGCTCACCGATGCGCTGACCGGCTGGCCGGGTGGAGCGGACTACACCCGGCTGGACAGCTTCGTCCTGGTCGGGGTCGGGTGGCTGCTGTCGGCGCTCGATCCGGTCCGGCTCCACGGCTGGATGCAGGTCCTCGGGGTGGCGGCCAGCGCCTGGGCAGCGGAGAAGCTGGCGGAGGGGGTGGGGGCGGCTGCGCCCTGGAGCCTGGCGGCCGGGGTGCTGTTCGCCTTCTCCGGGCTGGCGGCCACCGCGCTGCTGGAGGGGCACGTCTACCACCTCCTCGACCCCTGGCTGCCGCTGATGACGCTGTGCTGGTGGCGGGCGCTGTCGCCGTCGGGTCGGTGGTGGCACGGGGCGGGCACCGCAGCCCTGTTCACCGGGGCGCTGCTGAGCACGGGCTACCTCGGACTCTGCGCCGCTGCGGTGCTGGTCGGACTGCTGGTCGGCGCGCTCCTGAGACCCCGTCGCCCCGCACTCGCGCCGATCCTCACTGCGGCGCTGTGTGCCGTCCCGGTGATCCTCACCTACGTCGCACTGTTTCAGTCCTCGCCCGGTTCGCCTGCGGAGGAGTGGGAGGGACTGAGGCAGGGGGCCGCGCACCTCACCGTCCTCGGTCCGCCCACCCCGGAGCTGGACCGGAGCGGTCACGCCCTGGCGCTGGCGGTCTCGCCGGTCATGCTCGGGCTGGTGGCGCTGTCTGGTGTGCTCCTGCCTCGGCGTCAGCGGTGGCGGGCGCTGCTGTGGACGGGCGCAGTCGGCTTCCTGCTCGTCCTCGGTCCCACCGCCGGGATCGGACCCTGGCGATCCGGCGCGAGCCTGCCGGAGTGGGCAGAGGCGACACTGTCGATGGTGCGGTTTCCGGCCCGGCTGTCGTGGATCTGGCTGGTCTGCTGGTCGGCACTGTCCGCCCGGGTGCTCACCGCGCTGGCCGGGCGCAGCGGATCGGCCGCCGCTGCCGTGCTGCTCCTGCTGTGCGTAGACACGGTGCTGACCGTGCGGCTCCCGGTCCGACAGGTCAGCCGGATCGCTGTGGTCCCCGCTGTCTACAGCGCATCGACCGGCCCGGTGCTCGACCTGTTCCCCGAGGAGGTCATCCCCGGCTCCGGGGTCGACATCCAGCTCACCGCCACCGCCTGCGCCTACCAGGCAGTGCATGGCCGGGCCATCGCCGAGGACTGTGTGGCGACCGGGGACGGCCTCCGGGTCGCGCGGTCCCGGGAGATCCTCGCCGCGATGCTGGCGGGGGAGGGGCGGGTCGCACAGCAGCGGGCAGCGGCGCTGGGTGTTGAGACGGTGGTCCTGCACGGCGACCTGTTCAGCGCCCCGGATCGGGCACGGCTGTCGGCGGTGCTGGGTGGCACGCTGCATGTCGAGGGTGGAGAGGCCCTGACGGTGGCTTCGGTCGCGGCACCCTGGCCACCGGTCGTGGCACCGGTGGTGACCCTGCACACGCTGTCGGTGGCGGTGCTCGGCGGCACACCCGGGGCGTCGCATCGGCTGGTGCTGGGCGAAGACACGGTGGTGCTGCACGGACGAGAGCCGGCGGTTGGGCAGTGGCAGGGTGACCTCAGCGGGCCGATCCGGGCGAGCCTGTGGGCGGATGGGGCGGAGGTGTGGTCGGGGCGCTTCCGGCCAGCGGCTGCCGAGGACCGCCTGACACTGCGAGTCACGGAGGGCGAGGTGATGCGGGTGGCCGCCGCACCGACTACTGCCACCGCGACCGCGACCCGCAGCCTCAGCGAGCGGATCGTCCGCCTCGGTGGTCTGCTGATCGGGGTGATCCTCCTGGTCGGCCGCCTGCGCCTCCGTCGGTGATCAGCGCCGTCCTGGAGTGAGTGCTACGCTCTGCCTGCTCACCCTGGAGGCATCCTGGCTCGGATCCGCAGAAGGCTGCGAAGGCTGCTTCGGAAGAAGGCGACCATGGCGCTCGCCACCACCCTGGCCGCGCTGATCGGCGTCGAGCTGCTGTTCCGCCTCGCCCTCCCGGCTGTCGCCCCCGATGCCGCAGTGCAGCTGTCTGACTGGCGCGCCCGGTTCGCCCCTCAGTGGGACCCGAGCCCCCTGTTTCGCCCCCACCCCTACCTCTCCTACGTCAGCGCCGACCTCGGGGTGAACGCCGAGGGCTTCTACGGACCCGACCGGACAGTCACCCCGCCCCCCAATGCACTCCGCATCGCCTGCCTCGGGGCCTCGACCACCGCAGGAGCCGATGCCTGGCCCCATCAGCTGGAAGGACTGCTGTCTGAGGCGCTGCCGGAGCGCACTGTCGAGGTGTTCAACTACGGGGTCTCGGGCTGGACGACCGCGGAGAGTCTCATCAACTTCGCGATCAACGCCCAGGACTACCAGCCCGACGTGGTGATCCTCCACCACGCCGCCAACGACCTCGGTCCGATGGAGCGCGTCGACTTTCGGCGGGACTACAGCCACTACCGCCGCCCGCTGTCCCTCTCCGTCACCGAGCAGGGCCAGATGCGAGCCCGCCAGGGGCTGACCTGGGGCATCGATCGCTCCCTGGGGCGGATCAGCAACCTCTACCTCTGGACCCGCATCCAGCTGGCTGGCGAGGTCCCCTCACGGTTCACCCTCCAGGGGCTCACCATGCTCTCCGGTCAGCCCGCCCCCGTTGATGCCGAGCGGGCCGCGGTCTTCGTGCGCAACATCCGCAGCATCGGCACCCTCGCGGAGGCGTCTGGCGCGTCGATGATCCTCACCACCATCCCCCACCTCCGCACCGACAGCCGCACGCCGGAGTGGGGGGCGGTGTGGGTGGAGGGCATGGCGGACCAGCACCACCGGCTCTCAGAGATCGCGGCATCCACCGGCTGGCCGCTGGTCGACCTCGACGCGATGATGCACGGCGAGACCGAGCGGTTCACCGATCCGCTGCATGTCGACAAGGTCGGCAACCAGCGCAAGGCGGCGCTGCTGCTGGACGCGGTGCTGGAGCGGATCGAGCCGTGAGTCGCCTCCGCCCACCGTCTCCGTCTCGCCTCCTCGCACTGGTGGCGCTGTATGCCGGGGGGCTGATCGCGCTGACGGCGCCGGTCTGGAAGGCCCCGACCCGGCGGGTGCTCGGCCAGCAGGACTCAGACGTCTGGAAGCACCTGTGGGGAGACGACTGGCTGCGTCGGTCGCTGGGAGAGCGCCTCGCGATCCCGCTGGAGACCAACCTCATCGGCTTCCCCGACGGCGGGCTGCTCTACAACCTCGATCCGCTGACCGGCTTCGCAGTCTGGCTGCTCGCCCCGCTGACCGGGCTGGTGCTGGCCCACAACCTCGCCCAGGTCGGGGCGCTGCTCCTGGGGGCTGTCGGTGCCTATGCCCTCGCCACCCACCTCCTCCGGGACCGGGCCGCCGCTGCGGTTGCCGGGGCGATCTACGGCTTCAGCGCCCACATCCTCAGCATCTCGCTCGCCTCTGGCATCGGGGAGACCGCCCACATCGGCTGGCTGCCCCTGGCGACCCTGATGCTGCTGAAGACCCTGGAGCGTCCCCGCATCCTCACTGCCGCCGCCGCCGCCCTCTGCCTCGCCCTGTCTGCGATCGGCAGCTGGTACTACGGTCTCATCGCCGGTCTCATTGCGGCTGTGGTGTCGGTGTGGTGGTGGATGCGTCGGGGGCTGACCCGCGCCCACCTCCTCGCCCTGACCGGCATCGCAGCGGGCGCCCTGCTGCTCGTGCTGCCGTCCGCCCTGGCCTTCCTCCGCTCCCTTCGTGCAGACGGCGCCCTCAACACCGCTGCGGCGGCTGGTATCTCCGCTCGGGACCTCACCCCGCGCTTCCACGCCGCCGTCGTCACCCTCTCCGACCTCGTCTGGCCCCGACAGCCGCGCATCCAGACTCGGCGGGACTGGCTCATCTTCGCCAACCACCCCGGCTTTCTGGTCGTCGCCCTCGCCCTGATCGCGGCGGGACGGGCCCGGTGGCGTCCGCTGCTGCTCGCCGCGGTGCTCCTGCTCGCGCTGTCCCTTGGCCCGACGGTCTACCTCGACCGCACCACCCCCCTCATCGCCAACCCCCTCTTCGCCCTCGTCAGCCTGCTCCCGGGTCTCGACATGCTGCGCAACCTGGAGCGCTTCCAGGTCGCCGCGACCCTCGCGCTGTCGGTGCTCGGGGCGGCGGGGGCGGCGCGACTGCTGGATGCCCGCTCACTGCACGGTGGGCGACGGTGGGCGGCGGGCCTGCTGCTCTCGGGGCTGGTCATCGCAGAGGCTGCGGTGGTCAGCGGACTGCCGATGCCGCTGCCCTGGGCGGACACGACGGTGGATCCCATCTACACCCGCCTCGCGCAGCTCCCGCCCGGCTCTGGCATCATCGAGCTGCCCCTCTCCACCGCGCCCGGCGGGCACGTCTTCTGGCACCAGCTCACCCACCGCCAGCCGATCCCGGTCAACCTGGAGGGCGCGCTGCCGGAGAGCCTGGAGAACAACCCCCTGCTCAGTGCCCTGATCCCGGCCCGCTCCGCCAATGTCTCCTTCCTCGCCGTGCGCGATCAGCCCCAGACCCCGGCAGACCTGGAGGCCGGTCGTCTCGCGCTCATCGCTCAGGGATTCGCGGTGATCACCCTCAGCCAGCGCCCGGATCCAGAGACCGACCTCGACGCTGTGCAAGCGGTGCTGCTCTCGGTACTTGGGGAGCCGGTTCTGGTCGGGGAGGGGGTCGAGGTGTTCTCCCTCAGCCTGCAGCCTCTGCCGCTGTGACCAGCACAACCACGTCCACCGTCGCATCCTCCAGCAGCTCCGCCAGCAGCGCGCCGGGCGGCTCGTCCTCGGCGTGGGGCTCCAGCGCACCGGCACCCTCGATGAGCACCACCGGTCGGCCGGCGTGGGCCAGCAGCGCGGCGGCGGCGAGGATGTGCTCGGTGAGGGGGCGCGGCGTTGTCAGCCAGCGGACCCCGCCGACCTCTGAGAGCGCCTGAGACAGCGCCGGGCGGCTCACTTCACGGGGCACCACCAGCACCGGTCCGGCCTCAGCCAGTGTGCTCGCCAGCGCAATGAGCCGCATGGTGCGCGCATCATCGTCAGGCAGCACCTCGGTCTGCTGGAGCCCTCCGACCACGAGGACGGTCGGGGTCGGGTCGCCACCGACGGAGGCGAGGGGAAGCGGTGCGCCGCGCCGCGCCCACGCTCGCCCCAGCAGCAGGCCAGCGATCAGGGCGATCAGACCAACCAAAATCACAGATCCGGTGGCTGGCTCGTCCCGACGACCCTCGGCAGCGGGAGGCAGTGCATCGGCAGCGGGGACCCCACGGGGCGGTGGCTCGGCCGGT
>JBLHNG010000616.1:0-5474 GCA_047621685.1 Myxococcota bacterium
TCGAGACCGGATCGAGGGTGAACTGGGCAAGCTCGGTAAAATTTTCGATTCGCTCGGTGGGCATGCCTGGAGCATACCTGTCGAGTCTCGGTCAGATCCCGTCGTCCCAGGGAACCTGATGGACTCCGCGCATCCAGGGCGGCGGGAGGAGGAAGTGAGTTCCCATCGGGACCGCGGGCTCCGCGCCGAGCAGCGCGCCGAGGTGGCTGGCATCTCCGCCGGCTTCGACGACCGAGCACAGCACATCGAGGGCGGCGACGGCGGGCTCCTGTGCATCGTCAGTCCAGGGGCGGACGCCGGCGGCAGCGACCGAATCGACGGTGCGTGGGGGCTGGCAGGCGGCAACTCGATCCATGCTGCGGCCAGGGATCGACAGCGCGATGAGGAAGCCCATCTGGCAGACCGCGACGGGGGCCTCTCCGCAGGCCTGGTGGTGGAGCGGACCGGGGCCAACCCGTCGGGCGATGATGTGGGCGAGGAGCAGCTCTCCGGTGGGCTCGGCCTCGCCAGAGCCGTAGTGGCGCGCCATGTCGATCAGCTCCACCAGCAGCGCCTGCTCAGCACCCGCCTTCCGGACACTGGGCGGCAGCAGCTTGAAGTCTCGCTCCAGGGCATGGGAAATACAGTCACCCTGAAAGCGACCGGTCGCGGCACAGCCCGCCACAGCCTCTCCGCGCAGCTGCTTGCCGCGATCCGCAAGCAGGAACGCGCACTCTTCCTGCCACAGTGCCGACCGCACCCGTCCGCAGACGTCGGCGGCGAGGGCTTCGTCCCCCTCGGTGAGGGCCTCGGCGGCGGTGAAAGTCAGGCACTCCCCCTGGAGCGCATCCTCGCGGATCTCCGCGCAGCGATCCTGAGCCTGCTGAGGCGGGAGCGCAGCGGCTTCGCGGTAGAGCGCGCCAGAATCTGGCGTGGTGCAGCCCAGCAGTCCGAGCACACAGAGGAGGAGTTGATTCACCCGGTCAGCCTACTGGCCCCCTTGTCGACTCGCCAGTGTCCTCACCCCGCCTCGCAGGCCCTCAGGGTGATCAGCGCCACATCCGGTGGGGCGAAGCTGCGCATCGGGATCTCCACCCCGCCAAGCCCCCGGGAGACAAACAGCCATCCATCCGCCAGCCGGTGCAGTCCCCAGGGCCACACCTTCCCCATCGGGCCCGGCACCACCAGGGGCACGCCACCGGGCAGAGCGATCTGTCCACCGTGGGTGTGACCGCAGAGGATGAGGTCGGCGCGGCTTTCTGAGAGCAGGGGCACCCCGTCGGGAGAGTGGCTCAGGGCGATGCGAACCGAGGCATCTCCGCAGGCTGTGACGGCGGTCTCCGCGTCGGGGGAGCCGGTCCAGGGGTCGTCGATTCCGAGGAGAGCGACATCGGCGTGGGGGGCTGGGAGGCGCAAGGCGTCGTTGGTGAGCACGGTGGCTCCAGCACGCGTCAGGGCGTCTTCGAGTCGGTGGTGGAAGGTCCACAGGTCGTGGTTGCCCATCACCGCGACCTTCACGGCCGCAGGAACCGCCGCGACCCGTCGGGACAGCTCCGCGGCCACAGCCTCGGAGGCCTCCAGGAAGACGTAGTCCCCACCGAGCGCCAGGATGTCCGGGGCCCAGTCGGTGACGCAGGCAAAGGCAGCGTCGAGGAGGGCGGGCGGAGTGGTTGGTCCGATGTGGAGGTCGGAGAGGAACGCCAGACGCAGCGGGGGCGTGCCGGGGGGCAGGATGCGGAGATCGAGGTGCTGGGGATGCACGACGCTGCGACCGGGAAGCGCACCCCACAGCCGACCAGGCCAGCCGCGGAAGTACGCCACCTTCAGCACCGCCTCGATGAGTCCCCGAGCCGGGGAGTAGTTCTTTCCGCGTCCGTCAGCGTGCAGCATGTCCGGTGACTATCTCCCGGACAGCGGGCGTCTCATGCCGATTCTGTGCAGACCCGGTGCAGAGCTCACGGCGAAGACTCGAGGGGTGAGCGCAGCGTCGATGGGGATGCCACGGGTCTCGGTGAGGTGCTCGATGATGAGCTGGGAGTCTCCCTGGAGGCTGCCGCTGATGGAGACATAGGGCACCTTCCCCATCGGCGCGCGTTGGGGTCTGCCCGCTCGCTGACGTAGGGCACGCCGGTCAGCCTCAGCCAGGTCTCCAGCTTGATGCAGAACGGACTGATGCTCGACAGCTCCCACGCGCCGGGGGCGCTGAAGCAGCTGGACAGGCATGTGCTGGGGGAGATCACCGCTCATGTCCTCATCCATACCCATCGGACTTCGGCAGGATCGACCGGGCTCAACCACAGTCCGGGCACTCCGGCAGCGACTCCAGCCCCGGAAGCGCCCACACCGTGACCATGCGCGCCCGGTAGAACGGCTGCCCGAGCCGGTCGGTGATCGCAGCCTCATAGCGAGCGCGCTTTCGCCGGGCGCCCTGCTGGTAGAGCACGAGGTAGTGGAAGCCACCAGCGTCGGACTCGGTGAGGGGCTGCGGGAGGAGGGGGAGCCGCCCGGTGGTCTCCAGGGTCTGCAGTGCGGCGATCAGGGGGACGGTGGCGTCTCGGTGGCGGCTGGCGTCGCTGTGGACCTCTGGGCGGCTCCAGGCCATGCCGCCGCTGATGGGCTGACCGTGCCAGGGGATGAAGCCCATCATTCCATTGGAGAGGCTGTCCGTCGGGAAGCTGAGGATGGGGTGGACACCCTCCTGCTCACCGATGGCGATGAACACCTCGGGGATGTTTGCCTGACGCATCGGAGCCTCTTGAACCGGGAAGCCACCATGCAGCGCGGCGTGTCCTTCCAGGAGGGTCCAGGCCGCGAGCGGGGGGAGCGCCAGCCAGCCCCGGCGGAGGCTGCCGAGGATCCCAGCGGCACTCAGGGAGGCCGCAGCGAGTCCGATCGCCTGCCAGCGGTAGGGCCACCACAGCCGCGAGAACCCGGGGAGGACATCGAGCAGCCTGTGAGGGAGCATCAGGCGGCTCTCCCCGACGCGGATCGGATCTCCCGGTCCGTGCATCAGCAGCGGACCCGCCGCCAGGACCGATGCCACAAGGCCGATTGCACCGAAGAAGCGGAGGCGGGGGTGGAGCAGAGCGGCGGCGCACAGCGGCACCATCAGCAAGGGGGCGGGGGTGGTGGCGTGAGGGCTGGTGGCAAGCACCGGGCCGATGAAGCCGTCGGGCACCATCAGCGAGCTGCCGACCTGGGCGTACAGCGCGCTGCCGGCCGAAGAGGACATCTGGGCGAAGAAGTCTGGCGCGGAGAGCTGTCCGAGCACAACCGGAATCAAGAATGGACTGACCAGGACGAGGGAGCCGAGCCCGACCACAGCCAGATCCACAAGCCCCGCCCGGCTCAGCCGACGCATCAGCACCCACACCACCGCAGCTGCGACGGTCAGGACGACCAGGAAGTAGGCATAGAACCAGTACACCGCACCACACAGCGCCAGCGCGGCAGCGGCGATGAGGCGGTATCGGGAGCTGGAGGGGGTCTGTCGGAGGCTGAGCAGCGCCCAGAGGTAGACCACGATCGGCGCCCAGAGGGCCTGCTCCATGCGACCGGAGCCGCCCTCCTGGAAGGCAAAGTAGCTGCCGGCAGCGACGATCATCGCCGCAAAACCACCGACCCGTCCGCCGATCCGCTCGCCCACCAGCCCGGCGACCAGACCGTTGGCTCCAGAGATGAGCAGCACGGAGAGGTTCAGTCGGGTGATCGGAGCATCGACGAGCAGGGTCACCGGCAGCAGCAGCAGCGCCAGCGCATAGTTCCAGATCAGCAGCCGGGTGTCCTGCCCGACCGGCCACGCCAGCTCTGTGGGCTGGAACGGGGAGCGCCCCTCAAGGAGCGCCTCTGCAAACGACGGAAACCACCACAACGTGCTCTGCACATCAGCATGGTCGATGTCGGTGAGGAGGTGGTTGTGCATCAGGACCGGCACTGGCCAGGTCGAAGCAGCGACCATCACCACACACCCGACAATCAGGGCAGCGCGGGCGAGGAGGGTCTTCAGAGAGAAGAGTATACGCGGTGCTACTCGCGGGTGACCACGAGGCTCACGCCCTCGGGCTTCGCCTTGAGGGCTGCATGCAGCATCTGACCGGTGTGCTGGTCGCTCGTCGGTGCGCCGTCAATGGACAGGATGCGTCCGCCGTCGAAGTAGAGCTCTTCGCTGCGGGCGAAGCGCTGCTGCTTGTAGCCGCTGATCGGGCCATCAGGCGTCGGGGAGAATCGACTCCAGGCATTGACATCGCGATCCTCCTTGCCAACACGCCCGCCCATCCAGGCTATCGGGAAGTGGTAGACCCGCCCACGCCGGCTGTCGTGAGCCATAATGACCGAACCGGAGCCGTTTCGGTGGAGGGCGAGGGTCTCCAGACCTTCGGGAGAATTCCAGACCGCTACCAACTCTACGGAGATGTCTCCATCGAAGAAGCGCCCCTGTAACGTCGAGAAGGAGCGCGCCCTGGGGGTGATGCCCTCCAGGCTGAGCCTGTGGCTGCCACAGTTGCTCTTTCGGTTCTGATCGAAGGCCTTCTGACTTTCAATTTTCACGTGTACTTCTCCGAGCCCGCATCACCCATTTCTGTGAAACACAGTTGTAGATGGCAGGGTTGAGGTCGGTGTTATGTCGCTCAACAACTCTACCCTCACAAACTTGGAAATGAAAGCAGGACATTGTCAGGATAATTGCAAAATCAACGGGTATACCCTGATGAATCAACGGTATTTCCCCGTCCTGAACGTAAGGGCCGTGAAATGAGTCGCCCGATGCGAAGAGCTGATCCCATAAAACGGTACTCCTACATGAACACCAAACTGAATCAGATGCGTCACTGGGTCGATCGGATCGTGGTTGGACTCGAACTCTGCCCGTTTGCGGCAGTGCCTCACCGCACCGAGACCATTCGGTACGCCAGCAGCGAATCCACTGAGCCCCATGAGATCCTCGCGGATCTGCTCCATGAACTGTCACTCCTCGATGAGCCGGGCTCAGCCCGAACAACCCTGCTGGTGATCACTGCTGCCCTCATAGACTTCGACGACTACCTGGACCTGTTCGCCGCCGCGGAGGATCTCATCGAGCGGACTGGACACGCCGAGCGCTTTCAGCTCGTCTCGTTCCACCCAGACTATCGCTTTGAAGGGCTCAGCCCCGACGACCCCGCCAACCACACCAACCGATCCCCCTCCCCCACCATCCACATCCTCCGCCGCACGGATGTCGCTCAGGCAATTGCATCGCATGAGGATGTCGGTTCCATCCCTGAAGACAACATCCGCCGCCTCCGCACCCTCGGCAGCGAGTCCCTCGCCAGACTGCTCTCGGAGTAGCATGGGCGTGGAGGTGGAGGATGGACAGACGGATCGCGCGCTGGCACAGCCCGGCTGTGGATCGAGCGCTCTCAGTGGTGCGCTGGGGATGGTGGGGGCGGCCAGTGATCTTCTTCCCCACCGGCGGCGGAGATGCACTGGACTGCGAACGATTCGGCATGGTCCGT
>JBLHNG010000617.1:0-5472 GCA_047621685.1 Myxococcota bacterium
GCCGCTCCACGAATCAGCAATCAGCCCGTCTGACGACCGGCACTTGCTGAACTCAGTGTCAGGTCCGTGAGCCAGCCACCTGACCGGCTTCGTAGAACTCACCCCGTCCCCACGCCTCTCCACGAATCAGCAATCAGCCCGTCTTCGACCGGCACTTGCTGAACTCAACAGCGGGGACACTGAGCCAGCCACCTGACCGGCTTCGTAGAACTCACCCCGTCCCCACGCCTCTCCCCGAATCGGCAGTGTACCCCGCCTTCGGCCGGCTACTGCCGTGACTCAGTGGGAAGAGCATTAGCCAGCCACTCGACCGGCTCCGTCGAACTCCGCGCGTCTCCCCGAGTCGCCAACCTCCGACCAACACCTACCAAACTTCAGGCGGGGATCGGGGACACAAACCGCTTCGAATCCAGAGACTCGTCAGCACACCCGCTCAGACCGCGAGCCACATCAGCAGGTCGCTGCGAAGAGTCCCATCCGGCTCGCGATACTCCCCAACCCGCCTCCCCTCGACCTCAAAATCCAGCGCCCGGTACAGACCCACCGCGCGGGTGTTGTCCTCAAACACGGTCAGGCCGATCTTCCTCAGGACCGCCTGGTCTCGCGCCCAGTCCAGGGCTGCCACCATCAGCGTCCAGCCCAGCCCCTTTCCCCGACAGTCCGCGGAGAGGAAGATCTCCAGCTTGCCGACGTGGGCCATGCGCGCCAGGAAGCCACCCCGGATGAGGACCATGCCGACCAGTCGCCCGTCTTGTCGGGCGAGGAGCTGGCAGGAGCTGTCCTGGCTGATGAGCTGACGCATGATCGCACGCTGCCGCTCCAGGCTGTCGTGGAATTCCTCAGCGGACGTGATGAAGTAGCGACCTTCTTCAAGGATGTTGCGGTGGAGCTCGAGAAGCTCCGCGGCGTCGGAGAGGGTGGCGTGCTCGATCTGGAGGCTCATGGGACCTGCAAAAAAAAAGCCCGCCAGGAAGGCGGGCTGTTCTGTAGAAGGCGAGGGCCGATCACCCGAAGGGGTGACCGGGCAGACTAGAAGGTCTGGACCGTCGACGGGGGAGCAGCGGCACCAGCGTTGGCGCCGGTCATGCCCTCCAGGCGAGCCTCGAAGTTCTTGAGGTTGTTCATCGTTCCCAGCGCCTTGGCGCGCTCGATCGCCGGGTTGCGCATGGCCTTGCGGAGGAACGTGAAGGCGGACTTGGCGATCTCACCAGCCGGCTCCATGTAGTCCGAGGTCATGAACTCCACGACGCGCTCGTCGATCATCAGCTTCAGCAGGCTGTGCGGCATCTTGCCGGAGCGAGCCAGGAACAGCAGGGTGTTCGTGTAGCTGTCGTGCCGTTCGAAGAACATGCGGTCGTAGATCTCGGCCTTCTCGTCGTTGACGAGACCGTCGCGGGCGGCGATCGTGTGCAGCGAGGTGCCGGGGTAGTAGATGACCGAGAAGACCTGGAGCCGGTAGGGCTTGGGCAGGTCGGAGATCAGCCGCAGTGTGTTGAGCTGATCCTCGGTGGTCTCGTAGGCCAGGTCGTAGATGACGTCGTACTGCGGGGGCGCAGTGCGGTCAGTGAACTGGGTGATGACCTCGGCACTCTTGATGATCTTGTCGTTGCCCATCGTGGAGCGCTTGAACATCTTCTGGATGCGCGGCGAGCCGTGCTCGACACCCATCTGGATGCAGTGCAGGCCAGCATCGACCATCGCCTCGTACTTCTCCTCGGTGATCGTACCGGGGGAGCCCAGCAGGTAGAAGGGATCGCCGATGCGAGCCTTGTACTGGGTGGCGAAGTTGAGGAGGTCAGGCAGCGGGCGTCCGAAGAAGGAGTCGTCGGAGAACCAGATGAAGTTGATGAACGGGTACTCCCGCTTCACCGTCTCCAGCTCTTCCATGACGTGCTCGACGGAGCGGTAGCGGACGTACCGCTGGCGCTTGTAGAGGTCGCGGTAGAAGGAGTTGCCGCAGTAGGTGCAGGCATGCGGACAGCCACGACCGGTCATGGTCTGGTAGCCAGTGCGACCAAACATCCGGGACACGGTGCCGTTGTGCAGGTAGCGCCGCAGCAGGTCCTTGGTGACCTCCATCAGCTGACCCTCGAAGAGGATCCAGTGATCTTCGCGGGTGAAGTCCGGGGCCGGGTAGCGATCGAGGTCCTGCTCCAGGCTGCCGACCGGGTTGCGAACGATATCGGAGCCGTTGCGCCAGATCAGCGACTTGATGTCGTGCAGCTTGTGCTTGTGGCCGTTCTCCAGGCGCTCGCAGAGCTGGAGGATGAGATCCTCGGCATCACCGATGGCGACGTAGTCTGCGTTGGAGATGCACTCATCAGGGCGCACGGAGGGGTGGAAGCCGCCCCAGATGACCGGGATGCCCAGGTTTTCCTTGACGGCCTTCGTGATCTGCTTGGCAGAGTCGAAGTAGTGAGTCATCAGGGTGATTCCGACCATGTCGGAATCGGCCATCAGCTCCAGCATCTGGTTGATGACCTGGGGCGGGTAGCGCTCCTCGGACATCTTGACGTGATGGCTTTCGCCGTCACCAGCAAAGTCCGGCATGCAGATGACCTGAGTCTGGTGGCCTGCATCTCGGAGCACCATCGATAAGGTCCGAAGACCGTAGTTGGTGATGTCCGGGTAGGGACTGACGAGTGTGATCTTCATCTAAGCTCCGAGCTTGCCGAGTCAGGGGGGCGTCTGGGACTTTGTAGCTTGATGTGCATACCCATACCAGTCCGTCAGACCACCCAGCCCTCAGGTTAGTGCAACCTGCCACACCCTGCCATGGAATTCCGAGAGCAGATGTGGACTACCAGGAAGTGTTCTCTTCGCGGATCTCGATGATGTTGTCGTCGTCGAGAATGATCTCGCGAATAAACAGCCGGACCGCCTTGTATTCGGTCTTGCTGCCGGGCTCCCAGAGCAGGACCGTGCCGTCTTCCTGGACCTCAAAGCGGTAGGTCAGCAGCTCCGAGCGAACGGCCTTGCGGCCAGCGAGGCGGGTGCGGTCGTAGGGACTGCCCCAGGCCATGTAGAGCATGTCCTTCGTCCAGCCCGGCTGGACCTCACCAGCGATGATCAGCTCGCGGATGCGATCCTCATAGCTGTAGAACCGATCCCAGTGCCCCAGCTCCTGGAGGTAAGCGTTGCGCTCCTCCTCGGTCTTCATCTTGAGGTAGGTCTTGCGCTGGTCGTCGTCCATGTAGACCCGCAGCGCGTAGTAGTGATCGAACTCGACGTTGGAGAGGTTCTTGACCTTCTTCTCCCAGCAGCCTGTCAGAATCGCCAGCATCAGTACCTGCATCGCTCGTGCTCCTGTCCTGTGGCGCACTGAGTATCGCGCCGGGGCCGCTCTATAAAGCGTCGAGGGGGAAGGCGTCTTCCGGATCGGTGGAGATGAGGGCCGAGGCAGGCGCCCATCCTTTGCGGAGATCAGGCAGGACGATGAGGGTGTGATCCCCGGAGTGCTCCTCGACACCGACCTCCGCGCCTTCGTGGAGCACGAACAGCTCCACCCCATCAGGCCCCAGCGCGCTGCGGATCGAGATCGCCTCGCTGATCACCACCGCACCGGCTCCAGCGGTCTTCGCGACCAGGGTGGAGGCCAGCAGGAGCCCGCCGACCATCGCGGAGAGGGCTGCGGGACGACGGTAGCCGAGGCCAAGCAGGAGGAGGGCGATGGTGAAGCCGAGGCTCGATATCGCCGCGCTGCCGCGCTGGGAGAGCCAGCCCTGCCAGAAGAATGGACCATGGGCGGGCCTTGGGGGGGCGAGCCGGTCGGTGGTCTGCCCCCGGACCCGATCGAGGTTGGCGGAGAGGTCGCCGTCTCCCGGTGAGAGGGCGAGCCCCCGGCGCCAGGCAGCGATGGCCGCGCCGGGCTGATCCTGTCGGTACAGGGCGTTGCCGAGGGCGTGGTAGACCGCCGGATCGACTCCGCCAGATGCCAGGGACGCGGTGAGGCGGTCTGCGGCGGTGGGGTAGTCTCCCTGTCGAAGCGCGTCGATTCCGGCGTCGAATTCCACCTGCTGAGCAAACGCAGCAGAGAGCATCAGCAGCATCATGTGCCCTCCCCTCCCCCGACAAACCGGCGCACCCGCTCCTCCAGCTCAGCGTTGATGTCGCCACCGTAGCGGGCACGGGCGAGGTCGATGTAGAGCACCTCAGCCTCCTCCCCGAGCCCAGCGACGTCCTCGCGGGTCAGGCCAGGGGCGTCAGTGCCGAGGCGCTGTGCTGTGGCCTGGCGGAAGATGTCCTCGACCGCAGCGAGGCGCTCCGCGGGATCCGAGGGCAGCGCGGCGAGCTGCTCGGTGAGGGTAGCGCCGGGAGCAGCCTGCGGACGACGGCGGTAGCCCCACAGCCCGACGAGGCCAAGCATGACGAGCCCTGGTCCGCCGAGCAGCCCCGGAAGCGCAGCAGAGAGCCGGTGGTCGGAGACCGTGACGGTGCCCGATGGCGGGAGGATGTCGTCGGACAGCGCGGCGACTGGTCGGCTGCCGTCGCCCTCTGAGAAGCTTGTGACCTCGCCCATGCCCGCTTCGCCGTCGAGGACATCGAGGGTGATCGGGTCTGAGCGCAGGGTGATGTAGCGCTCCTCGTCGGGGTCGAAGATCGTCAGCTCGACCGGCGGCACGACCACTGTGCCGACCTGCTCGGGGACCAGCGCCCGACGGAACACCGCCACCGACCGGTAGCGCCCCTCGTTGACATGGGCGGAGAACTCCGCAGCGTCGTCATAGACTCGGAAGCCGTCCTGCTCGGGCATCGGCAGCGTCATCCCGGTGAGGGAGCCGGTCCCGGAGATGCGGACCTCCTGGGTCACCGACTCGCCCATGCGGATCCGCTTCTCGGAGACCCCCACCGCCAGCTTCATGTGACCGACCAGCCCTGAGAAGTCCGCCGGGCGTCCCTCCGTCGGCAGCGGACGAATCGCGATGTCGATGGGATCAGTGGAGTAGGTCTCCTGGATGGTCCCGCCGGAGAAGCCGAAGATCGACTGCCGACGGCGCCGGGAGTCCGGGTCGGGGAGCTGGACCGTGAGCAGGGCCGGGCCGATGGTCTGCGGGCCGGGTTGCATCGCGATGAGGGGCACATAGACCTCCTGGACGCTCACCTGCACCCCGTCTTCGAGCACTGCATACTCCCGCTGCTGGGTCTCGGCGTCTCTGGACTCCGCGAAGCCCGGGAACTCCGGCGGGGTCCAGCGGGCCTCCAGCACCTGACCGCGACGACGGTACTCGAAGCGGTACACCCCGACCTCACCGACGTAGGGGCTGCGATCGGAGTAGGCGCCGATCACATCAGCGGCCTGCGCTCCCCTGGCCCGGGGCACGACCTTGACGGTGACCGGCGGGGCGACGAGGACCTGTCCGCCGACCTCCAGGCTGGCCGGTCCGATGATCCACTCCCCCTCCGAGACCGCCACGAGGCTGTACTGATAGCGAATCACCTCGGTCCGCTGCAGGGCTTCGAGACGATCACCAT
>JBLHNG010000618.1:0-5469 GCA_047621685.1 Myxococcota bacterium
AGCGTTGGAGCGGAGTGGCCAGAAAAAGAAGGGCGCCGACGATGGCGGAACTCAACCATCCGGTGAGGGAGGGCCCTTCGGAATCGAGAGCCACGAGGCTGAGAGCGCCCCTGGCTGAGAAGACCGGAGGGCGAGCAGGACAGGTCGGCACTATCAAAAGCAGAGATCGGCGAAGCCTTGAAGTCCTGCGGTACTGCAAACCCCGTCTCCGTCCTTGGGCGCTGATCGCTACGGGTCCCCTCCGCGGTCCGCGCTGCACTCGCTTTCGGCCAGCATTCTCAGTGTTCGGACTTTCTCTCAAGCCTCGGCTCCCTTGCTGTCTCCGGCCCCGCCAGAGAATCTGGCGTGCGGGGCCTGCGACACGGCCCACTGCGGTGTCCCCTTGCGCGCGCCCGGGCGAACTGAGACTCCTGAACTGGCGATCCAAAACAATACAATCAACAAAATTGGGGGGAAGGCAGCCACCTGACCGGCTTCGTCGGACTCACCCCGTCCCCGTGCCTCTCCACGAATCGACAATCAGCCCGTCTACGACCGGCACTTGTCGAACTTCAGGGTCAGTGCAGTCAGTACAGAGAGGCAGCCACCTGACCGGCTCCGGCAGCCTCCGCCCGTCCCCGTGCCGTGTCACGAATCGACAATCAGCCCGTCTACGACCGGCACTTGTCGAACTTCAGGCGGGTACATCAGGCACCCCGACCATGCAGCCACCCGACCACCTCCGCCGAACTCCACGGCTCCGCAGGTGCCCCTCCACTCCCTCATCCCCGACCCGCCTCAGAGCTGTGGCTCGGCGAAGCCCTTGATGGTGAACATGAGGGAGCCGCTGAGCTTCTCAGGGAAGCGCCACCGCAACATCCGGCCCGCCGCGCACCGGGCGAACTCGCTCTCACCAGCCTCCGAGGCGGTCACCTGCCCGGCTTCGAGGGTGAGGGGGGCGGTGAGGGTCTTCGAGAGGCAGGGGCAGTCGGCGCGCGATTTGGCGTGGCAGAAGCCGACTTGCCCGCGCCCCCGGTTCGCTCACCGCCGGATCCGCCGCCACAGCCGGGCGTACTCGTCGTGGTGCCACAGGCAGAGGTAGTAGGTCAGGGTGATCCACGAGAACGGGCCGAGGTTCATCATCGCCCAGATGCCGACATGCACCCCGACGCCGATGAGGGCGTACAGCCGACGCACGTCGAGGCGGTTGAACAGCGCCCGGAGCGCTCCGCTGCGATCCCGGGTCGCCCGATACCACAGCGCCAGCAGCACCAGCCCCCAGCTCATCTCCCAGAACAGGGTCAGCGCGGTGCCCGCCTGGGTCAGCGGGTAGAGGTCGGCCACCCAGGCAATGGACTCCCAGCGCTGCCAGGACGGGGTGAGCAGTGAGTAGTAGACCGCCCGGAGGTCTCCCCACGGCCACCAGTCGCTGCCCAGCTTCTGGACCCCGGTGCAGGTGTAGACCAGGACGATCTGGTAGATGATCAGGTAGCGCACCCAGACCGGCGCCGGCTTCGTGCTCACCCAGGATCCGCTGCGAATGCGGGACCACAGCGACAGGGTGGCGTCGGACGGGGCGAGGACGAGCAGCCAGAGACCGTTGACGATGAGCCGGTCGTGTCCGCCGCCGGTGCCCGGGTGCAGCGAGAACAGCGCGAGGCAGCCCTGCAGGGCAACCAGCGCGGCGATGCGGCTGCCGAGGCCGACCACCATCAGCACCGCGCTGACGAGAACGGTGGCCACCAGCCCATTGATCACCGACGGGTCCGTGCCGCCCAGCGCTTCGATCAGCCAGTGACTGTCCTGGGTGTCGACGATGCCGCCATGCGCGATCGGGTACCAGACCGCAGCGAGGGTGTCGGTGAGCAGCATGTCGGCGAAGGTGACCAGGATCACCAGCCCGGTCGCGATCCGGAACAGCGCCAGCGGGGTCGCCGGCTCCCGGTGGGCGAGGCACGCCACAAGCCGCCGCCACAGGTTCACTGCAGCTCCCGGATCTCAGGCCAGTACGTCTTTGTGTGCGCCAGCTCGCGGGAGGTTCGGTAGTCCGCCGGGTCGGGTAGGGGACGGGCGTGCATCTGGAGGCGAATGCGCTTCGCTTCGGGGAAGTCGGTGGCGGCAAGGAGGGCCACCCAGTCGGCGACCTTGCGCAGCTTCCCGCGACCGTTTCGCCAGGAGAAGGCATTGACCAGTCCTCTGATGCGCTCCTGGTCGAATTGGTGTGCCCGCCAGGTGTGCGCGGTGGTCCGGGCGATGAACAGCGGCGCCCAGCCCGTGCCGTGGTCGATGTGGATCTCCAGCCGGGCGGGGGTGTGGTTGAGGTAGCCAAACATCGACCAGCTCTGCCGGGTTCCGGCGTAGCGGTAGTAGGGCTGCAGCGGGGCCAGCGCGGACTGTCGAGTGGTCAGCAGGCCCGTCCCGGCGACCCACAGCTTCTCCTCGAACGTTTCTGGGTTGACCTGCACCCCCACCGCCTCAGCGACCCCGCGCCAGGCCTCAATGGCGGCTTTTACGTCGGGGTTGTCCAGATCCGACCGCCGCATGCCGACCGGCGCTGGGAACGCGACGGCGGTGATGGCGATGAGGTGGAGGACGACGAAGATGGCGCGGAGATGATCGGTCATGGGCTGGCGCGCTCACTCTACGACAGTGCTGCTCTGAGGGGCGCTCGCTGAGGCACAGGACGGTCCTGTGAGGCTGCGGGCGGTGGGGAGCGCGCGGGTGTCCGGCTGGGGGTCGCAGGGGAGCGATGACTGGAGGTGAGCAAAGCGAAACGCAAGGAGTGCAGCCCCCTTGAGCGCAGCGCCATGAGCCAGCCGAAGGCTGGCGTTGGTGCGAAGCGGCCAGAAAAAAGAAGCGCGCCAACGATGACGAACCTCAGCTAGCCCGGGGAGAGAGCACCCTCCAGAGCCGAACGCCCCGAGGCTGCGAAGCCAACGGCAAGCAGTGCAGGGCAGGCTGACTTCAATGGCAGAGATCGGGCGGTCCTCAACTGGAGGTGCTGCCAACGTTGTCTCCATCCCGGGGCGGACGGCATCGGGGCTGACGGCACCCGGGCGGACGGCTGCGGGCCTCGATGCTCCCGCGATGCGAGGAGCGTGGGTATTGATGTTGCCTGCCCTGTTCTGCTCGCCCTTCGGTCTTCTCAGCGTCGTGGCGATGGGATGACGGCGGGTGCTCCCTCCCCGTATGGGCTGAGGTTCGCCATCGTCGGCGCCCTTCTTTTTCTGGCCGCTCCACACCAACGCTGGCCTTCGGCCCGCTTGTGGCGCTGCGCTCAAGGGGGGCTGCACTCTCTCCGTTCGCCGCTTTACAGCGACTTCTCTCCAGTCGTCGCTCCCCCTGCGACCCCCCAGCCGGACACCAATTACTCACCACCGTCCGCAGCCTCAAGGGACCGTCCTGCACACCTCCAAGCGCCGAGTGGTTCCCGCAGCCTCGCGATCACTGCCCCCAGGCCTTCATCTGCTCCCGCCCAGGACGCTCCCCAAGCACCATCATCAGCTCCTCGACCTCACCCTCCCGCAGAACCTCCAGCGTGACCTCCTCACCCGCCCGCCGCTTCCCAACGCTGCGAACCAGCGAGTCGCTGTCCGTGAGAGCGACCCCATCAAAGCGGACGATAATATCGCCAGTCAGCAGCCCGGCCTCCGCAGCAGGCGTGTCGTCATAGACCGCCGCGATCAGCACCCCATCCTCATGGCTCGACAGCCCAACCCCGACCCACCCACGCCGCACCCGCCCCTCAGTCTTCAGATCATCGAGGATGGGGGAGAACGCGTCGACAGACACCGAGAACCCGATCCCCTGACCCCAGGGATTAATCGCGGTGTTGATGCCGATGACCTCGCCATCAAGGTTGAACAGCGGACCACCCGAATTGCCGGGGTTGATGCTGGCATCCGTCTGAATGAAGTCGTCGTATGGACCGGCCTGGATCTCACGGCCCTTCGCTGAGATGATCCCGGCGGTGACGGTGTGGGAGAGGCCGAACGGGTTGCCGATCGCCACCACCCAGTCCCCGACCCGGCTCTCGCTGGCCAGCCCCAGCTCGACATACGGCAGCGACTCGTCCGCTGCGATGCGGACCAGGGCGATGTCGAGGTTCTCGTCGGTGCCGATGACCTCGCCGTCGAAGGAGCGCCCGTCCTGGAGCGTGATGCTGACCTCGGAGGCGTCGGCGACGACGTGGTTGTTGGTCAGAAGGTAGCCGTCCTCGGAGATGAGAAAGCCGGAGCCCTGGCCGGTCTTCAGCTTCTCCGTGCCCTCTGGGACCTGCATCCACGGTGGCAGCTCGGAGGCGACGTCGGCGACGTTCTGCGAGACGGTCACGCTGACCACTGCCGGGGAGAGGGTCTCGACGAGGGGAGCGAGGCTGCGGGCGGGGTTGTAGCCAGCAGGCAGCTCGACGCCGGAATTGGCCTGGGTGTTGGACGCCACCACACCGATGGCGGCGCCGAGCGCGAGCGGGATGGCATAGCGAGCGTTCATGGGGCTCCTTGGGTTGCTGCAATGCAACCCCTCACAGGGATGGGTGTTTCCAGTGGAGACATGCGTTTACACGGTCGCATAGATCCCCGCGGGAAGCTGTCGGTCGATCTCCAGCCGGGCGACGAGCTGGGAGAGCAGATCCTGGCGGATGCTGCGGTCCGCGCCTGCCAGCTCGCCCATCGCGCTGAGGATCGCCTCCAGCTCGGTCTCCACCCGGGTCAGCTCCTCGGCAACCGGCCGGCGAAGGGCAGTGGAGAGGCTGGCATCAGCGAGGATGCGGCGCAGCTCGTCCATGCGGTCGACCTGGTGCAGCCCGTGGGCGCGGATTCGGGCGACGAGCGGATCATCGGGCCCCTCCGTCAGCGCCTTGACTGCCCGACGGTTGGCGCTCTCGGTGTCGGTGAGCTGCGGTGGACCAAGACGCCGGCCCCGCTGGAACGAGCCGCGCATGAGGTGGCGTGCGACCCGGGCAGCCCAGAGCCCGCGCATCATCCGGGTGAGCGCCAGGGTGCCAGCGAGGACGAGCAGGATGGACTGGGCCGCGACAGGGATGGGCAGGACGCCGGAGAGGGTCACGCCGATGATCAGCATCGCGAACAGCACCCCGCGACGCGCTGCTCTGGCCTGTCGGATCACGATGCGCTGGCGGTGGGCGAGAACGAGGGCGGCTTCTTCGGGCATCAGGGCTCCTGGCTGTGCCAATTGATTTGCCACCGGATTCGCCAACGACAAGGGGTAGGCTCTCTGAGAGATCCCCTGGCGAGGGCTACGGGATACGCTGGCCGCTCACACCGGAGAACCCATGATCGCTTTCCTGATGCTCGCCTGTAGTGGATCCGAAGCCCCCACCGTCGAGGCCCCTCCTGTGGAGGCCCCGCCCGTCGTGGCACCCGTCGAGAAGCCCCCGTCCCCGTCGACACCAGCGATCTCTCCGGCGGCCTGGGTGGGCGACTGGGTCATGGGCGACCGGATCCTGTCCACCGACAATGCGGGAGAGGT
>JBLHNG010000619.1:0-5464 GCA_047621685.1 Myxococcota bacterium
CTTCGTCCCCCTGCCCGACTTCCGCGACCTCCAGCCCGCCATCAAGGCTGTCTGCGTCGAGCACGGCATCCTCGGCAGCATCCTGCTCGCGGCGGAGGGCATCAACGGCACCATCTGCGGCCCTCCGTCCGCTGTCGAGGCGGTGCTCACCTGGCTGCGAGCCGATCCACGGCTGGCGGACCTCACCCACCAGCCCACCGAGGCCGACTACCCGCCGTTTCAGCACCTCAAGGTCCGGCTCAAGGCAGAGATCGTCACCCTGCGGACCCCAGCGGATCCCCTCGCACAGGTCGGCGAGTATGTGGACCCTGCGGACTGGAACGCGGTGATTTCTGACCCGGAGGTGCTGGTCATCGACACCCGCAACCACCACGAGATCGCGCTGGGCACCTTCACCGGCGCCGTCGATCCGGGCACCCGCTCCTTCAGCGACTTCCCGGCCTTCGTCGAGGACCTCGACCCTGCCCAGCCAGTGGCGATGTTCTGCACCGGCGGGATCCGCTGTGAGAAGGCAACGAGCTACCTGCTGTCTCGTGGCTTCACCCGGGTGATGCACCTCAAGGGCGGCATCCTCAGCTACCTCCGGGAGGTCCCCCGCGAGGCGTCGATGTGGCAGGGGGAGTGCTTCGTCTTCGACCAGCGCCGTGCCCTGAACCACGACCTCGCGCCCCGGTATGCCGACCAGCCCACCGCGCTGGAGCACATTGGCGATGGCTGGGCGGGGTCGGAGGATGTTGTGGGGGGTGTGAGCGAGCGGGGATGAGTGAGGTGGGGACGGGCGGAAGCAGCCGGAGTTGATCGGGTGGGTGTCTGACTTCTCCTTCACTGACCAGTGAGTGACGGCAGTAGCCGGCCTTTAGGCGGGTAAACTGCCGATTCGGGGTGAGGTGCGGGGACGGGGTGAGTCCTACGAAGCCGGTCAGGTGGCTGCCTTCCCCCCTAATTTTGTTGATTGTATTGTTTTGGATCGCCAGTTCAGGAGTCTCAGTCCGCTCGGGCGCGCGCAAGGGGACACCGGAGCGGGCCGTGTCGCAGGGGCCGCACGCCAGATTCTCTGGCGGCCCCGGAGACAGCAAGCGACCCGAGGCTGAGGACGTCGGCAGTCGCACAAGATGGTCCGCCGACAGGGAGTGAAAGGCGAAGCGAAGCGGAGGCGGAGTGCAACGGAGCTGCGACCGCGGAGGGGACCCGTGGCGATCAGCGCCCAAGGACGGAGACGGGGTTTGCAGTACCGCCGGACTTCAAGGCTTCGCCCATCTCTGCTTTTGATAGTGCCGACCTGTCCTGCTCGCCCTTCGGTCTTCTCAGCGTCGTGGCTCTCGATTCCGAAGGGTGCTCCCTCCCCGGATGGTTGAGGTTCGCCATCGTCGGCGCCATGCTTTTTCTGGCCACTCCGCTCCAACGCAGACCTCTGGCCCGCTTATGTCGCTGCGCTCAAGGGGGCTGCATTCCCTACGTTCGCCGATGGCTCTCTTCAGTCACCGCTCCCCTGCGACCCCCAGCATGACACCCGCGCACTTCACCACCATCCGCAGGCTCAAAGGACCGTCCTGCACACCTCAGAGCGCCTCCCCTCACGCAATCGCCGGCAGGTAACCATTCCCGGCATCGCTGAGGTTCATCTCCGCGCGAACCGCATCAAGCTCGCGGTGGAGCTGCTCCTCCAGGCGCATCGTCAGCAGCAGAGGCGCACTCACCGCCAGCTCTCGACCTCGCTGGAATGCCCGCCAGGCATCGCCCAGCCGCAGCGGACAGCGCACCAGCGCCGCGAGCAGTGCCACGACACCAGTGATTCGGAAGGCGGTGCTGTAGCCCTGCGCACCGATGAATGACCACACCCCAATCTCCCCAGGCCAGGACGTGTCAAAGCCGGTCAGCACATGCACCATGTCGTGGATGATGCCGTATCGCACCACGAACGCATTGCGGGCGACCATCTCCGGGTCGAGGTTGCCGGTCATCACGATGGGGGAGAGCCCGTTGACCTGGAGGAACCGGGCGTACTCGTGGCCGAAGGTGCCGGCGGGCTGGGCGGCGAGGGCGTCGAGGTCGAGGCGGGGGTGGTAGCCACGGACGTCGGCCATCTTCGCCTCGATCTCGGGACGGGCCCGGGTACCACCCAGCTCGCTCTTGAGCGCGGGCACATCCCCGATGCGATCTGGATCGGACATTGCGGCACGAATCTCGCGAAGGATTTCCAGGCGGGTCATGGCAGGTTCTCCATTGTGACTGGGTGGTCACATGATATGACCACCCAGTCACATCGTCAAGGAGGACGCGATGCCACGCGCGACATTCGACAACCTGCCAGCCGACAAGCGCAGCCGCTTCGTGGAAGCTGCCCTCGACGAATTCTCTGCCCACCCCTACGATCAGGCCTCCATCAGCCGGATTGTCGCCCGATTGGGGATCGCAAAGGGCAGCGTCTACCAATACTTCGACGGAAAGGCCGCGCTGTTTGCCTGGCTGGTCGAGGAGGCCGGTCGCCAGAAGTTCGCCATCATCCGCCCTGAAGAAGCCCCCTCAGATGTCGACATGTTCGGGCGTCTGCGGTGGATGTATGTCCAGGGACTGCGGTTCCAGGCCAGCCGACCGCGGTGGGCGCGCATCGGGCTGCGGGTGATGGAGCCGTCCCGGGATCCCGCAGTGGGCGCCCTCCGTCAGAAGCACAACGTCGCTGCCCGGGCGTTCCTCCGCGATCAGCTCTCCGCTGGGCAGGCTGAGGGCTCGGTTCGTGCCGGGCTGGACCTCGACATGATGGTGCCGCTGATCCAGAGCCTGCTCACTGAGGGGCTGCTGCGCGCCTTCCTCAGCCGGGCGGGGGTGGATGATCCGCTGGACCCGGCGGTCCGTGAGCTGTCCGAAGCGGACGCAATGGCGGTCGTGGATGCCGCTCTCGATCTGCTGCGGCAGGGCCTGCTGTCGACCTGAGGGCGGGGTCTGGCATGCTCGCCTCTGTGAACGACACGGTGAGCCAGGCAGACATCGACTTTCGACGGCGGGTCATCGTCACAATCACTGCGCTGCTTGGTGGGATGGACCTGTTCCTGATGGCGCTCGACAGCTTCAACCGGTCATGGAAGTTCGTCGTGGTGGAGGGGCTTGGTCCGGGCCGGGCGCCTCTCACTCGCTGCGCACCTGCTCCTTGGGGTGATGCTGAGCGCGCTGACGGTCGCACAGGCCATCGGCTTCGGGCTGTGGTCAGTCACTTCGATTCATCTGCCTCTGGTGGTGGTCCTCAGCGGACTTCTCCTGAACATCCGGGGCCTCATCCTGTGGGCTTCGGCGACTATGGCGAGCCTGCTGGTGCTCGCGGGGCTTCACTGGACGGACCTCACCCCCATCGAAGGGAATTCCAGCGACATGATCGCTGCTCAGACAGTGGAGATGGCGATGTCGCTGTGCATTGTCGGGGTGGCAATGATCGCTGTCCAGCGGCGTGCCCATCAGGCGCTGACCGTGGAGATTCAGGATCGCCGTCGCGCGGAGCTGGCGGCGCTGACCGCTGCGCGTGCTCGGGAGCAGTTCCTGGCGATCATGAGCCACGAGGTGCGCACACCGCTGCACGGCATCCTCGGCGCCTCGGCCCTGCTGGATACCATCACCTCCAGCGGTGAGCTGCTGCGCATCCTCATCGACGACATCCTCGACTATTCCCGCATGAGCAGCGACTCCATCGAGCTGGAGCGTGTCCCGGTCCACCTCAGCGCGGTGCTGGATCAGGCCACCCGGATCCTTCGGCTCAGCGCACAGCAGAAGGGACTCGCGATGGAGGTTCGGTGCAGCCCGTTGCTGCCGGACTGGATCTTCTCCGATGAGGTCCGGATCAAGCAGATCGTGCTCAACCTGACCGGCAACGCCATCAAGTTCACCGACAGCGGCTTCATTCGCATCACCGCGACGCCGGATGATCCGGGGTTCTGGCGGCTCCAGCTCGTCGATGATGGCATCGGCATCCCCGAGTCGGCGATGGAGGGCCTGTTCGATCCGTTCACTCAGGCGGATGTCTCGACCTCTCGACAGTACGGCGGTGCCGGGCTGGGGCTGGCGATCGTCAACCGCATCGTTGCGCTGATGGGGGGCAGCATCTCCCTGACCTCACAGCTCGGAGAAGGGACCACCGCCACCATCCGTCTCCCGCTGATTCCGGCAGATCCTCCGGCAGACACCGTGAGTGTGCCGCTCGCTCCGACCAGCGGACTTCGAATCCTGCTGGTGGACGACCACCCCCTCAACCGCATGGTCGCGGCTCGGATTCTGGAGCAGGCCGGGCACCGGGTCCGTGAGGCGGTGGATGGCTTCGAGGCGCTCGCTGCGGCCGAGCAAGGGGGGCTGGGATGCGATCCTGATGGACTGTCAGATGCCGGGGATGGACGGACTCCAGGCCACCCGCAGCATTCGCGCGCTCCCTGAGTCAGAGGGCACGGTGCCGATCATCGGGCTGTCGGCGAGCGTGTCGCAGGACGAGCAGGATGCGGGTCTGGCAGCCGGAATGGACCAATACCTCTCCAAGCTCATCCGCTCCGAAGAGCTGCTCGCGGCGCTACCGAGCGGGTGAGGCTGGCGGCTGTCGAATTCATTCGACGGTGGGGCGGTGAGGGGTGCCGATAAGGTCCTCAGCATGAAGCTCATCCTCTCCGTCCTCCTGCTCCTCGCTCCGATGAGCGCCGTCGCTGCTGACTTCACCGGCACCTGGAGCCTCGACTCGGAGGCGTCTCAGCCCATGGACGCCGTGCTCGCCCTCCAGGACCTCTCCTGGGCAAAGCGAAAGGCTGCGAACTACCTGGACAACGATGTGGCCATCGCACAGTCCGGTGAGCGCATGAGTGTGACGTTCAGCAACGTCCTCGGCGCGTTTGAGCAGGTGCTGGTGTTCAACAGCCAGCCCCACACGACCGTCAACCCGGCAGGCATGACCGCGATCCTGACGACCCGCTGGGACGGCGAGACCCTCGTCAGCACCGGCCAGACCACCGACGGCGAAGGTCATCAGGGCACAGTCACCGAGCGCCGCAGCATCTCCAGCGACGGGCAGACCATGACCCTGGTGGTGACCGTGGCGTTTGGGGGCGAGGAGGCATCTGTCCGGCGGATCTTCCGAAGGCAGTGACCTTACTCCGGGAGTCCGAAGCCTTCCGAATCCAGTGCGTCCAGCTCGACGGACTCCAGAACGATCTCGTGGAGGTAGTCCGCCGGGTCGTCTCCGGGCTTGAAGGTGACGGTCATCTGAAACGGAATCAGCATGTCGTCGACAGTGCGGTAGTCGGCAAAGTGCATCGTGCCCTGAGCAAAGCCGCCAGCCTCTCGGACCGTGAAGTGTGTCTTCTCGATCAGCCCGGTCTGCGGTGAGATGAAGATGATGTGCTGGTCGTATTCGCGGCTGGGGTCGAGGCTCTCCCAGGTGGCGGCTCGGAGGGAACTGTCCGCCCAGCCTCAGGCGAGCTTCGTCGCCACCACCCCGTCC
>JBLHNG010000620.1:0-5464 GCA_047621685.1 Myxococcota bacterium
AGCAGGCCGCTGAGAGGGGCTGCTGAGAGTACACAAGTTCGTTTCTGGCCGAGAGAGGTGGGTTTGTTATCAGGCCCTCCACTTTCTCAACGGACAGCTCAGTGCGCAATCAACTCCGCAACATCGCGATTATCGCCCATGTTGATCATGGCAAGACCACCCTCGTTGATCACTTGCTTCGTCAGGCCGGAACCTTCCAAGATCACCAGACGATGACCGAGCGGGTGATGGACTCCATGGACCTGGAGCGTGAGCGCGGGATCACCATCCTGGCGAAGAACACCTCGGTCCAGTACGGCGACATCAAGATCAACATTGTGGACACCCCCGGTCACGCTGACTTTGGCGGCGAGGTGGAGCGGGTCCTCAAGATGGTCGACGGCGCCATGCTGCTGGTCGATGCCTCCGAAGGCCCCCTGCCCCAGACCCGCTTCGTGCTCGGCAAGGCCCTGGAAGCCGGCCTGACCATCATCGTCTGCATCAACAAGATCGACCGCCCGGACTCCCGGGTCAGCGAAGTCGAGAACGAGATCTACGACCTGTTCATCGATCTCGGCGCCGACGACGAGCAGCTGGACTTCAAGATCCTCTACGCCTGCGCCAAGGAAGGCTACTGCCACACCGAGCACAAGGTCGAGGATGGCGATCTCAAGCCCATGTTCGATTCCATCATCAAGAACGTGCCGGCCCCCACCGGCGATCCGGATGCCGTTCCGCAGTTCCTGGTCACCCAGCTCGGCTACGACAAGTACGTCGGCCGTCTTGCCATCGGCCGGGTGTTCAACGGAACCATCCGCAAGGGCGAGGAGATGTCCCAGGTCCGCGAGTCGGACACCGTCAAGGTCAAGATCAGCAAGCTCTTCGGCTACAGCGGGCTGACCCGCACCGACGTCGACGAGGTCCTGGCCGGTGACATCTGCGCCATCGCAGGCATCGCCGACCTCAACATCGGCGACACCATCACCTCCCGGGACAACCCCCAGCCCCTCCCCCGGGTTCGGGTCGAGGAGCCCACCATCGGCGTGGTGTTCTCCTCCAACTCCGGTCCGATGTCCGGCCGCGACGGCAAGTACGTCACCGGCCGCCAGGTCCGCGAGCGCCTGCAGCAGGAGGCGATGCACAACGTCGCCATCCTCCTCGACGACTCCGACAACCGCCCCGACTCCATTCGGGTGTTTGGTCGCGGCGAGCTGCAGCTGGCGATCCTCATGGAGCAGATGCGCCGTGAGGGCTACGAGATGTGCGTCAGCAAGCCCGAGGTCATGTACAAGGAAGATGAGAACGGCAAGAAGCTGGAGCCCTTCGAGCTGTCGACCATGGACTTCCCCGAGGACTTCATGGGGGTCGTCTCCGAGAAGATGAACCTGCGAAAGGGTCGGATGACCGAGATGAAGACGATGGGCTCGGGCCGCACCCGGGTGATCTTCCGGGTTCCCTCCCGCGGCCTCATCGGCTTCCGCAGCGAGTTCCTCAACGACACTCGCGGTCAGGGCATCATGAACACCCTGTTTGATGGGTGGGATGCCTACGCCGGCCACATCACCTTCCGGGCCAACGGCTCCCTGGTCGCCGACCGCGTCGGGCCGACCACCGCGTATGCGCTCTACCACCTCCAGCCCCGTGGCAAGCTGTTTGTCGGTGTCGGTGAGGACCTCTACGAGGGCATGATCGTCGGCGAGAACTCGCGCAACAACGACATGAACGTCAACGCCTGTCGCGCCAAGCAGCTCACCAACTTCCGCTCCTCGGGTGCTGATGAGAAGCTGGTCCTGGCCCCGCCGGTCCAGATCACCCTGGAGAAGGCGATGGAGTTCATCGCCGAGGACGAGCTGATCGAGGTCACGCCCAACCACATCCGACTGCGAAAGAAGATCCTCAAGGGCAATCTCCGCTCGGTGGTTCGTGGCCCGAAGAAGGAAAAGAAGAAGTGATCCGGGGCGTCGTCCTGGCTGGAGGGAGCGGATCACGGCTCGCGCCGTTGACCCGAACCATCAACAAGCACCTCCTCCCGGTCGGACGACAGCCCATGATCTACTACCCGGTGCAGGCCCTGGTCCGTGCCGGCATCACCGACATCCTGGTGGTCACCGGGGTGGAGCACATCGGCGACATCGTCAGCCAGCTCCGCTCCGGCGAAGAGCACGGCTGTCGGTTCACCTACCGGGTCCAGGAGCGCCCTCTCGGCATCGCCGACGCCCTGTCTCTCGCTGAGGACTTTGCTCGGGGAGAGCCAGTGGTGGTGGTCCTCGGCGACAACATCTTCGATGCCCCGCTGGCCGCCCACCTCGCTGCGTTCACCGCCTCTGGTGCCGCCGCCCAGATCCACCTCCACCGGGTCGGTGATCCCCAGCGGTTCGGCTGCCCCCGGTTTGACGGGGCTCGCCTCGTCGAGATCATCGAGAAGCCCGACGATCCTCCCTCCGACTTCGCGGTCACCGGGATCTACATCTTCGACGCCCAGGTCTATGGGTTCATCCAGACACTCACCCCCTCTCCACGGGGAGAGCTGGAGATCTCCGACATCAACAACCGCTACCTGTCCCAGGGCACCCTGCGGCACACCGAGCTGACCGGCTACTGGACCGATGCTGGCACCCACGCCTCCCTGGCCCTGGCCAACCAGCTGGTGAGCGGGTGAGGATCATCCCCACGGACATCGGTGGACTCGTCTGGCTGGAGTCCCCGGTCTACACCGACGACCGGGGCTCGTTCATGGTCGGCTGGCGGCAGGAGGACCTCGCCGGGCTGGTCGGCTGGTCTCCATTCGTCCAGGAGAGCCTGTCCACCTCTCGCCGCGGCGTGCTCCGGGGGCTCCACCTCCAGCACCCCCACGCGCAGGGCAAGCTCGTCCGGGTCATCGCGGGCGCGATCTTCGACGTCGCAGTCGATCTCCGACCAGACTCTCCCACCTTTCGACAGCACGTCTCGGGGCCACTCCAGGCAGACGGACGGGCGCTGTGGCTGCCCCCCGGCTTCGCCCATGGCTTCCTGGTGACCTCGCCCCAGGCGGTGGTGCTCTACCAGGTCACCGACGACTGGGTCCCAGCGGCGGAGCACACGATCTGTTGGGACGACCCTGCCCTTGGCATTGACTGGCCCCTGTCAGGTCCGCCGATTCTCTCTCAGAGAGATGCCTCCGCTCCCACGCTTGACCGTTTGTTCACCGGACAGTGAGGTGAGCAAACGAATCAAAAAGGTGAGTTGCGGGTCCCGGGCTTGGGAATGTCCTTTGGAGCCTCGCCCTCCATCATCCCGCTGGACAGCAACCCAGCGTGGATCCAGCGGGCGATGAACCGATGCCCGAGGCTGGTGGGGTGGACCTCATCGAGCATCAGCTCGCTGCGGCTCTTCTTCTTCGTCCAGCGCATGTCGGTCATGTCGAGGTGGACGGTGTTGGTCTCTTCTGCGACCCCGCGAATGACCGCATAGTACGGGCCGACACCAGCCATTGCTTCCAGATCGACGTCCGTGGCAAAGGCGACATCTGAGGTCGGGGTGAGCAGGAGGGTCTTCCCGCCGTGGTCTCGCTGCTCGGCGATGAGTCCCTTGAGACAGCTGCGAAACTCACCGGTCGACATCCGGGAGATCTGACGCCGGATCCGCACCCAGGTCGCCCCCACCGACAGCAAGCGGACGATCCCGATCGGATGAGCGACCGCCGCGCCCAGCCAGCCCTCATCCGACCGGATGATCCGGGCGTCGTTGTGCATGGAGTAGACGATGAGAATGTCTGGCGTGAAGTGCTCGATGACCTCGCGGTAGCGGTGGGCCGACTGACGGCAGGTGTAGCCGGGCACTCCGGCGTTCTGGACGTCCGCGCCGGTGCGCTGGGCGAGGAGGCTGGCGAACGGGTGCCCATCAAACACCCCGTGTCCAAACACCGTGGAGTCCCCCAACACCAACATGCGCAGCGTGGCGTCTGGCTGTGGCTCTGGGCTGCGCATTCCGAGGCTGTTTGAGGTCGCTGGGATCCCGGCAAACTCAAAGGTGCTGTCTACCGGCAGGGTCCAGCCCCGCTGCGGATGAGACGGGAGGACAATCGGAACCTCAGGAATCGGCAAGAGACGACCCGCCACCTCCATCACGGTCAGCAGACCGAGGAGGATCACCGCTGAGAAGCCGACACGCTTGGGGAGGGAGACCGCCACAGACCCCTTATACTGCGTGCGTGTTTGTCTATCTCCTGCTGTCCTGCGATACCCCGCCCCCACCCGAGGCTCCACCGCCGCCACCAGCGGTGCAAGCCTACTCCTTGATCCGCCACCCCGACGACATCGTTGAGCTGAACATCTCCCCGCTCAACCGCCCGACTGGCGGCGCGCCGGAGGTCTTCGATCCACCGCTGGGCTGGCAGTACGTCGGCAGCAACGGGGAGCACTCCCTGTTTGAGGGCGCGATGCCGGTCGCGGTTCGGATGAGCCGCAACGACGTCCCCGCCGGGCTCACCGTGGTCGATGCTGACGGCAACGCCCTGCCGATATCGGATGCACCGGAGGCCTACACCTGGCTGCCCCAGAAGAAGCGGGTGATCCTGCGCATGCCAGCGGGCATGAAGCCGGTCGGGTACGGCTTCGTTCATGCGGAATCCACCGAGAACATCGACAGCATGAACCTGGCGACCTCGGGCATGGAGCCGGTCGACTTTGCCATCCGAACCCTCAAGCTCTTCCAGGCCCGGCGTCGCGGACTCTACCTGCCCGCCCCCTCCACCGCGGCCTGGGAGGTCACCCTCCCCGACAACGCAAAGCTCACCTGCGACACCGCCCTGCTCAAGAGCCGGCTCTACCTGGAGCGCACCAGCGACGGGGCCAGCGTGGTCGCAGAGATCGAGGTCGATGGGGTGGTCACCGAGGTCGGCCGAACCGACCTGGAGATGGGGGACTGGAAGAGCATCGACGCCGACCTGTCTGCGTGGGCCGGTCAGCGGGTCAAGGTCCGATTCCGCACCCTCGCTGGAGAGCACAACACCTCCGACTACGTGCACATCGGCGAGCCCACCATCTACACCCCCAAGGACAACCCGAGGCGGATCATCATGGTGTTCATCGACACCCTCCGCCAGGACCGGCTGGGCGTGTATGGCTACGAGCGGCCGACGACCCCCAACATCGATGCCTTCGCCAGGCATGCCCTGGTGTTTGACCAGGCCCGCACGGTCGCCCCCTGGACCTACCCGGCGATGCGATCAGCGCTGTCGGGTCGGCTGCCGGACCACTGGGAGGACGGCCCGAGCCTGCCCGATCGCCTCGCCGCCGAGGGCTTCGTGACGGTCGCCTACGTCAACAACGCCTTCCTCTCCAGCGACTTCGACATGGACGAGGGCTGGGGGTGGCACTTCTACGACAGCACCTCGATGGTCGAGCAGCAGGTCGCCAACGCCCTGGGTGCCCTGGAGAAGACCGCCGACCGCGACCTGCTGCTGATGGTGCAGCTGATGGACGTCCACCTCCCCTACAAGGAGCCC
>JBLHNG010000621.1:0-5455 GCA_047621685.1 Myxococcota bacterium
ACAGTCGCTGTCGATGCCGTCGTAGTACGTCTCAGTGGCCGACGTGTTGATGCTGGCGTCGGTGTCATCGCAGTCATCGCCGCCGTAGTCCGACGAGTCTTCACCATCCCCGTCGGCGTCGTAGTCAGAGGCACCATCGCAGTCGCCGTCGATGCCGTCGTACCAGACCTCCGTCGCACCGGGATTGACGGCGCTGTCTGACTCATCACAGTCGCCATCGTCGATGGTGTAGCCGTCACCGTCGTAGTCCATGCAGGTGATGTCGAGGCCGGTGGAGGCGGTGAGGCCGAGGGTGGAGGCCGTGAAGTCGGCGTCTCCGCCGAGAGTGCCGTCGAACCCGCCCAGCTCGTCCGCTGTGGTGCTCTCCCCGCTGGACTCATCGAAATGGTAGAGGGCGTAGAGGTCAGACTCGTCGCCGGTGAGGGCGTAGTCCATGGTGCAGCTGATCTCTGAGGCGCTGCGCTCAGTGCTCCACACTCGAAGCTCCTCCATCACGCCGTCATACGGATCGGAGGTGTAGCCGCTGCCGTCGGTGTCCGCGCCGAGCACCCACTCGATGCCGCTGCCAAACGTCGGGCTTCCGCTGAGGGGCTCTGTGTCGGTGAGCACACCGTCGATGTAGAGGTTGGCCTCCGTTGCGGAGAAGGTCAGCGCGACATGGGTGGCGGTTCCCGCACTGGGCAGGGAGCTGGTGGTGCAGAAGCTGTCGGTGAGGCTCGCACTGCAGGAGCCGCCCTCCGTTCCGTCGTTGTCGTTGATCTCAATCTGCCAGTTCCCGCTGACCACACCGATGAACAGCGAGTTCTGGGAGCTGGTGGTGTTCACCACCTCAAGGAAGGTGCTGTAGGGCGCGCCGGAGGAGATGCTGTTGGGTTCGAGCCAGAACTCAACGGTGAAGTCTGTGCCCGGGTCGAGCGCACCGAGCTCCACGTAGTCCGAGTCTCCATCAAACTCGACCGCATTGCCCGAGGCGAACGCGGACAGCGGACAGAGCAGTGCGAGGACAGGCATGGGGGGACGATTCATGTGTGCTCCAGCGTTGAAAGCATAGGATTGCAGACGCAGTCGTCAGGCTCCACTACGCTCACCTTTCATTGAGGCCAGCCTTTGGACCATCATGGAACCGTCAGCGCCTCAATGGTGCCCATTGACCAGCTGTTGTAGCCGTGATTATGAAGGTGGAAGGTTATTTCCTCCCCCGCATCAATGTCGCGTGGGGCGGACAGGACGTTGGGTCGCACTTCAGCGTCTGCCGGGATCTCGATGAACTCCTCAACCAGGACATCCCCGCCCACACTGATCGCCACATGTCCCTCGGCGCCCTCGTCGTCTGACCACAGATCGAGGTACCAGTAGACGATCGTCAGCTCTTCCCCGGCAAGCACGCTGTGCAGGGCTGGCTGGGCGAATGTGCCGTAGGGACACTGCTCGGTGTCGACCTCGAAGTACGAGCCCTCGACCTCGTAGCCGAGCGAAGAGCACTCCACCTCAGCCGGCGCGTCGTCCCACGGATCCTCTGAGAGATCCAGGAGCACCCAGGCGTTTGCATCGATGAGGGAGACATCTTCTGGAACCGACTCGGGTTCGCCTCCGCTGCATGCCAGGAGCATCGTCAACATCATCGTCCACATGCTACCCAGATACCCGGGAAGTTCCCCGACTGCTACCGTTAGGATCGCCTCATGTCCTGGTTTTCGCACACCCCCTCCCCGCCTCACTGGCGGATGGACTGGCCCGCGATCGTGGAGGCGTTCTCGTGGGTCGCTGCGATGGAGGGCTGCGAGCAGGACCCGATCTACCACGCCGAGGGCAACGTGCTCATCCACACCCGGATGGTGTGCGAGGCGCTGATCGCCAACCCCGCCTGGCGTGCCCTCCCTCAGATCGAGCGCGACACCGTGTTCGCTGCCGCGCTGCTGCATGACGTCGCCAAGCCATTCACCTCCGTCGCCAATCCAGGCGGGCGGATCTCCACCCCGCACCACTCTCCGAGGGGAGCGGTCATGGCCCGGGGGCTGCTGTGGCGGATGGGGGTGGATCCGCAGATCCGCGAGCAGGTCTGCGGTCTGGTGCAGTGGCATCAGGTGCCCTACTTCTGCATCGATCAGCCCGACCCGCTGCGCTCTCTCATCCGGGTCAGCCAGACCGCCCGCTGTGACCACGTCGCCCTGCTCTGCGAGTCGGATGTCCGAGGGCGGATCTGCGACGACCCGGAGCGCATGCTGGAGAGCATCGCCCTGTTTGTGCTGATGGCCGAGGAGGAGGGCTGCCTGAGCCAGCCCTGGCCGTTCGCCAGCGACCATGCCCGGGTGCTGTGGTTCCGCAGCCCCTCTCGGGATCCCCGCTACGCCGCCTATGACGACACCCGGGGCGAGGTGGTGATGATGAGCGGCCTGCCCGGTGCGGGCAAGGACACCTGGATCGCCGACAACCTGCCGGGACATCCGGTGGTCTCGCTCGATGCCATCCGGACCGAGCTGTCGGTTCACCCGTCAGAGAACCAGGGTCGGGTCGTGCAGCTGGCTCGGGAGCGTGCCCGGGAGCACCTCCGGCTCTCCACCCCGTTCGTCTGGAATGCCACCACCCTGACCCGACACACCCGCAAGCCGGTCATCGGGCTCTTCGGCGACTACAACATGCGCATCCGAGCGGTCTGTATGGAGACCCCTCCCGTGGTGCTGTTCGCCCGGAACGCCGACCGGGAGGACTCCGTCCCCCGCAAGATCATCGAGCGCATGATCTCCAGGTGGCAGCCCCCAGACACCAGCGAGGTTCACATCGTTCAGCGGGTCGGGGCCAGCAAGAGGTCGCCGTAGATTCGGCTGTGTCCGTCTGAGATGGCATCGATGCAGGCCGCTCGAAGCCGGGCTGGCGGCTGCTCTCCCCGTCGGGCCATGATCAGGATTGGTCCGAGCAGGAACTGCCGGGAGGGAGTCGGAGTGCGCCAGCCCGCGCCGGGGGACAGCGGGAGTCCCGGGAGCAGGAGGAGTGCGAGCAGGCCCACTGGCAGCCACCGCCAGGGGCCGGTGAGGCGCGCACACAGCACCCCGATGCCCACCCCCAGGACCACCGCGACTCCGGGGGCGGCCAGGGAGAGCTGGCGAAGCTCGGCGCGACCGAACCGGGCGGCGTCGATCCAGGCGAGCAGAAACGGCAGGCTGGTGGCGGCGAGGATGAGGATGGCCCGGGGATCCCGCCGCAGCCCGACGAGCGCGAGGAGACCGGCGAGGAGGAGGGGGAGACTCCAGGCGCGGAGCTGCCGATCATCCAGGGCGAACTCCGGAGATCGCAGCGGGGCCTGATCGGCGATCCGGGCGACGGTGAGCAGCCCGGATGGGAGGGTCAGTGGGTTGGTCCGCCCCCAGATGGTGCGGGTCGGCTGGGCGGGGATGCCGTGCTGCCCCTGGGCCTGGCTCGCGGCGAGGGCGTCGAGGTGGACCGCCTGCCATGCCTGCTCCTCCAGGGTCACCGCATCCGCCGGGTACGCCAGCCGCCCAGCCCCCCACGACAGCACCAGCGCGACGACGATCGCCGCCATGCGCAGCCGGCGTCCCTCAGCGCGCATCGCCAGCAGCACCGCCAGTCCGGTCAGGGCCAGACACCAGACGATCCCGCGCAGATCCCACAGCGGGGCGAGGAAGATCCCAGCAGACACCGCCACCATCCCCCACCGATCCGTCCGACGACTACCCCAGGCGACCAGCCCGGCGCACAGGGTCAGCCCCCCGGCGATCAGGGGGTAGAACGACAGGTGACGGGAGAGCACTGCCAGCGGCGCGAGCCCAGCGACCAGCACTGCCGCAGAGACCCCGGCGCTGGCCCCACCGAGGCTGCCCGCCCACAGCAGCAGCCCGGCGACCAGCATCCCGCAGCCCACCAGTGCGCCGACCGCGAGGGCATCGAGTGCGCCGAGGAGGGGGGTGAGCAGTCCAGGGAGCAGCCCGGCGAGTCGGGAGCGCCGACGGGGCCAGGGGGCATCCTCAGCGGTCAGCCAGGCCGCACCACCGCAGTAGTCCTCGACATCCGCAGTGTCGATGATCCCGCCGGTGAGGTAGCCATCTGCCAGCAGCCAGGTCACGGCGGTGACCGCGAGCACGATCCCGACGGCGTAGTGCGGACGCAGCCTCTCGGCCAGCGCCAGCCCCCTCAGGGCTCCATGCCGATGAGGATGTTGTAGTCCAACAGCACGGTGTTGCCGCAATCGTAGCAGACCATCGAGATCACTGGAGAGCCCATCTTGGCGGTGCGATAGCCGGTGACAAAGCCCTGCTTATTGATCGCGGCCGGCACCAGACCGAACGGCCCATTCATCGCCCAGTTGTTGGCTCCACAGAGCGAACAGCCCGGTTCCTTCCACTTTGCCTTGATGTGCCGGGAAACAACCTCTGCGAGATCTACCATCACCCTTCCTCCCGAATAAACGACAGCTCCTGACCCTGGCTGTCAATGAGGACGAGAGAGCCGTCCTCTTCCAGCCGGATGCTTCCCTCTCCCTGCCCCTCAAACGCCACTCGGAGGGTGTCGCCCTCCTGCGCAATGGGGCTCCATCCAACGACCTCCTGACGCACGCCGATCTCCATGCGCATCTCCTGCTCCGTGATGACCAGCACGCCGCTCATCTGCCCGAGGACCTCCGTGATGCCGACGACCTGCGGTGCATCCCGGGACAGCGCCCGGAGCTGGCGGAGGGTCTCCAGGTCTTCGTCGAGCAGGCCCATGCTGCGAAGCTCGGGCTCGCCGGGGGCGACGTCTTTGAGGACAAACTCATAGACGATCAGGCGGCGGCGCTCTTCCTCCGACAGCGCGACCACCCAGGTTCCCAGGAAGGGACTGACAGCCGCGGTGGCTTCTGTACTCACCGGCTGCCGTGGACCACACGCCGGCCCCAACAGCACCAGCACCCCCATCCAGACCATGCCCATCTCCTACTCTTCAGGAGACCTTATCGCCATCTGGCCCGGCAGGGTGCTGTTGCAGTCAGAACAGGGTGGCCTGACAGGGGGCCTCGATCTCCTCAATGCGGACCTCCGCGCCCTGGAGTCGCAGGGTGCGGGCGAGTGCGTGGGCAAGGAGGTGAGGCAGCGGTCGGCTGTCTCCGTAGGGGTGCCAGGCCCGCAGCTTGCCAGCCCGGTGGCCAGAGGTGTAGCGGACATGCAGTCTCGCGGTCGTAATTCGATCATTCATTACAGCCCTCCCGGCCATCTGAACATGTGTTCACCATGAACACCTGTACAGCATAGAGCGCCACCCGGTCGTGCTCAAGGGGAAGACCGATTAAAGAGGGAGGCATGGCCAAAACCCAGGTCCTCCTGATCGAGGATGATCCCGATGATATCCGTCGAATCCGTGAGACCCTCCAAGAGGATGGGGCTCCGGTTCTCCTCCATGTTGTCCCCACAGACGATGCCGCAGCGCATGTGCACGGCCTCGATGAGGTCGGTCCCCGCCCGGCTCT
>JBLHNG010000622.1:0-5439 GCA_047621685.1 Myxococcota bacterium
CAGGTCGAGGGTGTCGCTGTCGTGGTAGCGATTGCCGACCGGGTCGGGGTTGTTGCCGTAGTAGTCCCAGCCCGGATCGTAGAAGTCCCGGAAGTCCGCCAGACCGCCGATTGCGCTCAGCCCGTAGGTCAGCACGCCGGGATCAGACCGCCCGGTCCACAGGGTGACGGCGGCATCTGGCTGCTTCTCTGGCACGAGCTGGTGGCAGTCCACACAGCCGATGCCCTCGTTGGCTGATCGGCTCGACAACATCGCGCCATCAAACGGTAGGTTTGCCCCGCCGTCCAGGACGGTGGAGAGCGGTCCATGGCAATTGACGCAGACCTGCTTTGCTTCCTCGGGCAGGGTCTCTCGAACCGCGACGTTGTTCTGCACGACCATCAACGGACTGTTCAGGGCGTGGGCGTGCATGCTGTCCTCCCACTCCGCGACGATGCTGGCATGGCAGTCCGCGCATTCCTCTGAGGGAGCGTGTGCGCTTCCCACCGACGGCATCATCTCGGCGCTTCCCCCGAACGCGCCGATGATGTGAACCGGGAGCAGCACGACGAAGCCGACCGCCAGGGGGATGTGCAGCCAGCGCCACCGCTGGAGCTTCCAGGTGGCTTCCTCCTGTGCCGGGAGACGGTCGAGGTGGGCCTGACGGCGGCGACTGAGAGAAGCGATCTCGCCCAGCGCGGCGCGCTCCTCGGAGGTGAGGCTGTCGGCACCGGGCAGGGTGGTGGGGTCGGTGCCGGTGGAGAGCACCTCCCGCTTGAGGGCGTGGAACAGCTCGCTGTGACCGGCGGAGAGCTTCTCGATCTCGACGGCGTGTCGATCGGCGCGCTTCTGGGCTGAGCGGGTGGCATAGTTCCGGATCTGAGGCTGGAGGCGAGGGGGCAGGTTTCGGTACACCGCCCGCCAGGCGATGCCGCTGAGCACCAACCCCTCGAAGCAGATCAGGAGCAGCCAGCCGGTCGTCAGTCGTGGACGAAACGCACCGAAGCCGGAGTGCAGGAGGGCGTAGAAGCCTGCGAGCAGACCGATGGTCAGGTGAAACCACAGCCACGCGGTCATCCGCCCACGACCCAGGATGCCCTCCTGGCCTGCGCGCTTTCGGTAGGAGTACAGACCAGAGAGCAGACCGAGTCCCACCGCCAGGATGCCCATCAGCAGGCCGATGCCGGAGTGCCCTCGGAAGGTGCTCGTTCCCAGGCTGATGAGCAGGTAGAGACCGGCGCCCGCTCCTGAGGCCGTCAGCAGGAGCAGCATCCAGGGAAGCGCCCGCTCGAAGAACCCGAGTGTTCTCTTGAATGTTGAGCGCTTTCTTGCCATCAGCCTTCTTTCCTGCCGATCTCAGCCGCGCGATCTGCGCCCAGCTCGCTGACTGGATCAAACCGGAACGCCGCGCCGGTCGGGCATGCCTTCACGCAGGCCTGGTCGGCGTAGTCTGCGCACAGATCGCACTTCACGGCCACTCGATCCAGTCCATGCAGGTGGTCCGTCTGCTCCTCTTGATTCAGCCCGAGCTGCTGATAGAGCCAGGAGAACGGCGAGCGCTCCCGGGCGCTGGTCGGGATCAACACATCGGCGACCTTCTGCCGGAGGGTCCGCTGGGGAATCTCCCGGGGGTGCATCGCGATGTTGTCGTAGGGGCAGCGCTCTGCGCAGGAGCCGCAGCCGATGCAGTTGTCCTCGATGATGCTGATTTCGCCGTCCGGTTGACGCACGATCCCATTGACACTGCACAGCAGGCAGCGGGGATCGTCGCAGTGCCGACAGGCTGAGGGGAACAGGAGGTGGTCGAGCTGCAGCCCGCTCCGCTCCAGGCGCGAGCGGCCATGGCGGCGACTGCAGGCGTCCACACAGTTGTTGCAGTCGGTACACAGGGTCTGGTCGATGGCCAGGACCTGGTGTCCCTTGAGGATGCCGGTCTCCAGCATCGAGCCCATGGTCAGCCCGAGCTGGGTGGTGTTGCGGGCAATCGGGCGGGCGGTGTCCGGCGCGCTGAGCTGCGCTGTGCCGTCCTTCTCGGCCATCGCTCGGGCCAGGATGGCTTTTCGGGCTGCAGGGTGTCGAGAGAGCACTCCCTGGAGATCTCGTACCGGGATCTGGAGCACGTCGCTGAGGGTGCAGGCGGTGATGGTGACGTCGCTGGTGTAGCCGGGCGTCATCACAAACATCGCGCCGTAGTCGTCCCCCTCACGGAGGTAGACCAGGACGCGCTCCCGGCCCTTGAGGTGCTGGCTGACCTTGAGGAAGCCGGCCTGCACAATGGTGAAGACTGCAGTGGCTTCGTGCTGGCGAACCAGCGGCTCGCCGGGGACGAGCGAGCGAACCTCAGCGGAGGCGAGGATCTGCCTGCGCTCCGCCTCTGGGAGTGCGCCGAGGAACGCGGAGCGGGCAGCGTGGACCTCCAGCGAGCGCTCGGCATACAGCCGCTCCAGCGCTGACCGAAATGGCGGGGACAGCTCCATCGACCGCCTCACTGCGGCCTTGGGGATGGAGAGAACCTCAGCGGCCTGCTCAGCATAGACGGCATAGGGCTCCCGTCGGTCAGACAGGACGGCCATCTCCCCCAGGAAGCTGCCCGCGCCGAGCGTCAGCAGGTCGACCAGGAGTCCACGGTCATCCCGGGCGCGCTGCCTCAGGACGCCACGGAGCACGATGTGTAGACGCTCTTGATAGGTGCCCTCTTCGACCAGGGCCTCGCCAGGCTCCAGCTGGCGGAGCGTGGCGGTGAGCGTCAGGCGCTGCAGCTCACCGACGGGAACCTCCGACAGCAGCGAGAAGCCCTGGAGGTGGCCGGCGAGGTGCGCTGCTGTCCAGCCCGACGGGGTGCTGTTCTCGCCGATCTGGAGGTTGATGACCTGATCGCCGGAGATGTCCTCGACCTTCAGCTTGTTGAACAACACCATGTCTGCCCGGCTGAGGTCTGCTGGACAGACCGGAACACACTGCTGACACTGGGTGCAGGCGTGCACAAACTCCTGCACATTCAGCGCCTCGACAGTGGGCGAGTCGACCGCCTCGTTCAACTCCGCGATGGTGACCAGCGCGCGCTCAGGGAGCGGACAGGCCAGCATGCAGTCGTTGCAGCCGATGCACTCCCGGACATCTGAGAGCGCCCGTGCGGCCAGCTCGTCTATGGATCTCATGGGACCTCCCGAAGCTCAACGGTGAAGTCGGTCTCACCCAACCGACACGATTGTCCGACCTCCAGCACCACTGGCTCCGCCCCAAGCTGCTCTCCGTTGACGAAGGTGCCGTTGGTGCTGCCGAGGTCGCGCAGGATGATCGAGGTCTTGCCTGCCGGTGTGCACTCCGCGTGCAGTCCGGAGATCGAGTCATCGGTCAGGATGGTCTCAGCCCGTTCAGGATCCCGTCCGATGCGGACCAACCCTTTGACCTGGAAGGCGTCCTCGTCTCCGACGATTGCGCCAGGAGCCGCACACAGAAACAGCGCGGTCTTCCGCGGCTTCGGTGTGCCGCCTGGAACGATGAGGCGTCGGGTGCCGATGAGGATCTCGTCGCCGGGTTTGAGGATGTGGGGGACAGTGACACGGTTTCCATTGACCCAGGTTCCGTCCCGACTGCCCAGGTCCCGGAGGTACCATGTCCCCCGATCCTGGATGATCTCAGCATGGTAGAGGTTGATCGGGTCTTCCTGGATGCGGATGGTGCTGGTCGCATCGCGTCCGAGGAGATTGGATCGTGCAGAGAGGCGGCGGGTGGTTCCGTCGACCATGATGTCGATCCCGTCCGCGCTCCCCGCCGGGGGCGCTGGCGGAGCGACTGGCCGCTTGAGAAAGACTGTGCCCAGTGTTTCCTGCGAGACCGCAACATCCTCCAGCGTGAGCCTGAGCCGGGTGGAGCCCATCTCCAGCAGCGTCCCTCCAGACACCGCTCGGCTCCCGTCTACCGGCTGCCCATCCGCCTGGGTCGGGTTGGTGCTGGAGTGGCTGATCAGCGTCAGAGCGCCATGCTCTAGCGACAGCTCGCACTGGTGACCAGAGACGAAGTCATCGAGCAGGACCAGATCATTGTCTGGTGCCCGACCGATCCGACAGCTTCGGGTGAATCGATGGGTCGCTCCTCCCTCGGTGGATAAAACCCCCTGTTGCTGGCGGGAGGCCATGGGAAGCACGGCAGGAGGAGGCCTGGGCACGGCGGTCCGCAGTGGTGGCTTTGTTGGCTGCACTCGTCGAAGCATTGCAGTGTGGGCTGACCCTCCCTGTCGCTTCGGGGCTGTTCGCCTGTCACCGAGCTTTCGCTGGGCCCAGCCCTGGAGATCAAAGTGAGGATCCAGCAGCAGATCCCGGATGGTGCTGATGTTGGTCTTCTCCGCGATCAGCCTGCGCAGCAATCGCCCCTTGAGGCGAACCCGCTGGGGACGTTCCCCGAGGAGCTGGATCCGAACCAGCCGATCTCCGGCCATCCAGATCCGCTGGTATGCGATCACCCCCCCTGCTCCACTTCTGATGCGCTCGTCGTCGGACTCGACGTCTTCATCGGCGGCATAGGCAAAGTCAAGATCGAACAGTCGGGTTGCGGAGTAGTGAATGCCGATGCGGTAGCACTCGTCTCCACCAGCGGCGTTTCCTGCCGCGACCAGTGCCTGGGCGCGAGCGGGTGCCCACAGTCCGAGGACCTTTCCCTCAGTTACCGCGACATCCCCGGCGGCGAAGATCCCTGGGACGCTGCTCTCCATGCGCTCATTGACCACCACTCCCCCGCGGCTTGTCTCGACTTCACAGTCGTCCAGGAAGCCGATATTGGGCACGATCCCGACTGCAAGTCCTAGCAGGTCACAGGGGAGGATCTGCCCGGACTTGAGGCGAACCTGTGCGACCCGCCCGTCGGGTCCTGGAAGCGCTTCAGCGACCTCGTCCTGAATGACACGCACTCCACCTCGCTCCATGCGATGCAGCACGAGGTCGCTGCCGCGCTTATCGAGGGAGCCACGCATTACGTGTCGGCGGCGGAGGAGCTGTGTGACCGGGATTTGATGTTCTCGGAGCCCCTGCGCCCACTCCAGCGCAAGGGGACCACCTCCCACAATGACGGCGTGTTGAATGCGACCGCCCTTGGACTCATCCAGGATCTGCTGCGCTTCGACCAGTGTACGTAATCCCATCACACCTGGCAGGGTGCTGCCGGGGAAGGAGAGCATGCGCGGTCGCGCGCCGGTAGCCAGGATGAGACGATCCCAGGCGTAGGAGCGTCCGTCCTGGAGGTGCACCTGCCGACCGGCAGTGTCCAGACCAGACACCCGGCCCAGCGTGCGCTCGATCCGGTTTCGGTGGTAGAAGCCGGGGGTGACGGCGTGCAACTGCTCGGCTCGCAATTCTCCTATCAAGTAGTTTGTCAGCGCAGCCCGGTAGTAGGCAGGGTTGGGATCATCACAGATGATCTGGATGGAAGCTGTTGGCAGGCGCCGGCGAATCTCCCGGCCAGCCT
>JBLHNG010000623.1:0-5437 GCA_047621685.1 Myxococcota bacterium
CCGTCCCACTCCTCCAGATCGATGCTCCCGAGTGCGCCTTCAGAGGCCGGGATCGTCCAGACCCGGTCGGAGAACCCGGAGACCCCGCGGCGGTCTCCGCCGATGACCACCGAGACGACCTCGAAGCCCAGCTCCTGGCGCAGGGACCGGACCCGCTCGACGACCGCATGGCTGGCCCGGGCATAGCCGTCGGTGACCAGGAGCACGTCAGCGCGCTCGTAGCGCTCCTCGGCGAGCAGGTCGAGGGCGCGCTCCAGGGGGCCGTCGAAGTCGGTGCCAGCGTCGAAGCGCATCGAGAGGAAGTCGAGGAAGTGCTGCATTGCAGCCGGGCCGCGGCCGATGTCGCGATCCTGGAAGTCACCGGGGCCGCCGAACAGCATCAGCCGCACCCGCCGCCCCTTCGGCAGCACCCGCCGCATCACCGCCAGGACCAGGGCCTTGGCGATGATCTCGGGCATGCCGGACATCGAGCCGCTGGTGTCGATGCAGGCAATCACCGGCCCCTCTCCGCCCTGCCGTCCCTCCCCCGCCATCGCACCGTCGAATTCCAGACTCAGCAGGCGGTGATCGACGTAGCGCTGGTAGAAGAGGTCCTCAGAGGCAGGTGAGCCGAGCAGGGCCAGCTCAGTGGGCAGCACTTCCGCAAGCTCCCCGCCCATGCGAACCCCGACCACCTTGTCCCGACCACCCCGAGGCGGCGAGGGACGGGCACGCTGGCTCTGCTCCAGGCGTCCCAGCTCGTCGGCGATGCGCTTGAGCGAATCCGAGCGCTTGAGCAGCTCGGTGAACCGGGCCATGTCCGCAAGCAGCGCCCGCTCCAGGTGTCCCCGACCAAACCCCCAGCCCATGTCGGGCAGCATCTGGCTCAGCTCGTCGAGCATCTTGCCCTGGGCGCCGACCTGATCAAACGCCTGCTCCAGCATCCCGCTGCGGTCGTCTTCCCCAAGCGCGCCGGCCTCTCCCGGCTCACCATCCCCCGCAGCGTCGTCCTCCTCGGGCCGATCGAGGATCGCGGCGAGGTAGGTGATGATGCTGACGGTGGTGGTGACGGTGCGCAGGAGGTGGTCGCGGCACAGGCCGCAGAGGATCGACAGCTCCGCGGCAGCACCGGTGAGCAGGGCGTCGACGAGGGGATGACCGCTCTCAGTGGTGGCCCCGATGAGGACCCGGGCCAGGGACGGCGCAGCAGTGGCCACCGAGCGCCCGGTCCCGCCGCCAGCACGCAGGGTGATCAGCTCGGGGTGGTGGAGGAGGAGCTGGTCGAGGATGTGAAGGTTGCTGCTCATGCCGCTTCCTCGGACTCGGGGGGCTCGGGCAGCGGGAAGTCCTCAGTGGACACAGCCCGACGGTAGTGCTCCAGCATCGCGATCAGCGTCTTGCGGACGGGATCGGACAGCCCACGAGCCGCCGGCTGGATCACCCGCCGCCAGTCCCGACGCTTTCGGACCTGAAACAGGAGGTCTTCGTCCAGCGGGATGTGGGGAATCCCATCGGGTCGGGAGACGCCACCGCGCAGCCTGCCGTCGGACATCAGGCCGGCCTCACGGTCTGAAGCCGTCACCCAGGCCACCGGGACCTGCCCGGTGTCCGCAGACGATGAGAAGATGCTCCGGAGCTGGTCTTGAAGCGCGAAGGTGTCAAACAGGCTGCTCACTGGCTGGAACGACACCAGCTTCGGGCGGTACTTTCGGACCTGCTCAGCCAGGGGCAGACAGAGGTCACGGGAGGCGCTGCGGGCCACCAGCATCGCGGTGAACACCTCCGGGGGGATCTCATGGATCCACAGCGAGGCCTGCGCCCGGGTGAGGAAGTCGCTGCGCCGCATGTCCACGCCCTGCTCCAGCTGCTCGGCGCGGTCCAGGATCATGTCGACCAGGGCCAGGCGCTCGGCCCGGACGGTGCTCAGGGACTCCTCGGGGCTTACCGGCTGGCTGAGCCGAGTCTCGGCGTCGTGCAGCGACTGGAGGTCGAAGACGGGGTGGACGGTGGTGAGGATCTCCCGGCAGACCACCCGCTGCACCCGGGCGTCGGTCTCAAACGGGGTGCCGAAGCAGTACTGAAGCAGCAGGAGGTCGACGGCTTCGAGGTGGCTCCGTCCGCTGGTCAGGGCGCTGACCTTCACCAGCTCCATCGCCCACCGCCACCGCCGGTCGCTGGCGGTGATGTCCTCCGCGAGCAGCGCGGATCGCAGGCGCAGGAGGGTCTGCCGGACGGCGGGGCTGGCGGTGACGGTGCGGCTCTGTGCCCGGACGAATGCCACATCCTCCAGGGTCAGACAGTCGGTCTTCGGGGGCTCAAAAGGCTCGACCTCCCCCAGGCTCACCCGCAGGAAGCTGTCCTGGTTCACCAGCGGACGCACCGCCACCCGAACCAGGAAGCGGTCGTAGAGCGCGGCGAGGTTGCCCTCGTCGGGGGGCTCGTTGCTCGCGCCGAGCAGGGCGAGCAGGGGGACGGGATCGCGGTGGGTGCCGTGGTGGAAGATGCGCTCGTTGATCAGCGTCAGCAGGCTGTTGAGGATCGCGGAGTTGGCCTTGAAGACCTCATCGAGGAACGCGATGTGGGCATCGGGCAGGTAGCCGGTGGTCAGCCGTCGGTAGTCCTCTTCCTTGAGCCCCGGGATGCTCACCGGGCCGAACAGCTCGTCGGGGTGGGTGAACCGGGAGAGCAGGTATTCGAAGTAGCGACCGCCGTCGATGCACCGGCAGACCGCTCGGGCAAGCAGGCTCTTCGCCGTCCCCGGGGGGCCGAGCATGAGCATGTGGTGGCCCGACAGCAGCGAGAGCAGCGCGAGGCGGGTCTGCCCCTCTCGCTCCAGGAAGCTGGCGTCGAGTCGGGTGAGGAGGCGCTGGATGCGGTCCTGGATGTCAGTAAGCACAGATGCCTTTGCCTTTTTTGTTTCTTGCCAGATCAGCGACCTCACCGATGGGCGCCTGCCAGACGGCCTCTTCTTGAGCATACTGTCCACCAGAAAGGGGACCACATGACCGGTGCTGGAATGATGCCTACCCTGGCGAGGGTGCTCCTGCCGGTCGCCCTCCTCATGATGGGGTGCTCGTCCGAGCAGAGCAGCGCCAGCCTGGATGTCGATCGCTACCTCGCTGCCCTGACCACCACGGACCCGGCTGAGGGCTTCGCGATGTGCGGCGGGCTGTCCACTGCGAGCCTGCGCGGGGACTGCCAGTCCGACCTCGCCGAGCGGCTGCTGAACCCGACCAGCACGATGGCCGAGATCTCCGTCATCTGCGACACCATCGAGGAGACCACCTGGCGCAACGAGTGCTGGTTCATGGCCGCTGACGCCCGGGCGGTCACCGGTCCGATGGTCTGGGGGGCCTGCGAGCAGACCGGGCGCTACCGATCCTTCTGCTTTGACCACGCGCTGCAGCGGGAGCTGGCTGCGGTGCCGATGCAGCTGGGAGAGGAGGACGCCGCCCAGCAGGCCATCATCACGCTGCTCAACCTGTACTTCCCCGACGAGGCCAATCGGGTGAAGCAGGAGCGGTTCAACCGTGCCCTCGCCCACCGGGTCGGGGTCCGCTGGAGACGTGGAGCCGACTTCGATCCGACCCTCTGCGCCCCACTCCCTGAGCCGCTGTGCCGGTTCGCCTACCTGCACTCCGTCTCCACCGATGCCGTCGACCAGGAGGCCATCTGCGCCGCCCCTGAGCAAACCGCCGCGGTGGTCCAGGACGGCGGGGGCTTCGGCTGGACGGCGGACGGTGCGGAGATCGCGGCCTCGGTGTGGGCCGACCTCTGCAACTCGATCCATGACGGAGAGCGGGGGCCACCTCACCTCCCCCGGCGCTGGCTCCTCCCGATCCCCAGGACTCAGTAGAGGACGTCCGCATAGGCGGCGTCTGGAGTGGTGCTGATCTTGTCGTGGGCAGGATTCTGGGCCTCCGGGCGCCACAGCTTCGAGCGCATCAGGGCCTTCGCACAGTGGTGAAAGACCTCGTCGATGGTGACGACCAGCGCGGTGAGCGGTGCCTTTCCGCTCACCGAGAGGCGGGCGAGCAGTGCTGGGTCTGCGGTGATCCGAGCCGTGCCGTTGAGACGGAGGGTCTCGTTGAGGCCGGGGATGAAGAACAGCAGGCCGACCCGGGGATCGTCGAGGAGGTTGAGCATGCCGTCGATGCGGCGGTTGCCAGGACGATCGCCGATCGCGATGTGGGCCTCATCGAGGACCAGCACGCTGCCGGGTGGATCCCCGCGGGGGGAGACATCGAGGCCACCGGAGCCGACAGTGCCGAGCACGAAGAACGGGGAGCGGGCGAGGAACCGGCGGTGGTCTGCGGTGAGCCGGGTGAGCACCTTGTCGACGGCGCGCTGGGAAGGAGCGTCGTAGTGGGCGCGGAGCTGTGCGGCGGTGGTGATGTCCATGGGGCGGAGCTTATCCGTCGGCGGGTCTGGTATGGTGGTGGTTCGTTTCGCTTGAGCAGTCTCGTACTGCCGGTCGGTGCTGCACCGCCCGAAGCGGTTCTTTCTCATCCCCCACGACGAGCCGGTAGAATGCGGCCATGGGATCCCGACGGAGAGGTCGGAAACGCCCTCGCCCCCTTCATTGGGGGCGTTGCTCCTTCTGGTGGGCCCGCTGGGCAGAGGTCAAGTCAGGGGCAGACCGTCTCCACCCACCAGGGTGGCTACCGTCACGACCAGGAGGAGAAGCGCCATGGTTGGCAACATAGGGACCGCTTTTCGCACGACAAGTTCTGGAGTCTTCCCACCGGTGATCCCGATGTGCACAGCCTGCAACACCACGGCAGCTCAGAAGTCAGGGTGGTCTTCCGTCCAGCCCACCCCACCGGGCCTGCACGTCTGCGAGGTCCTCCTCGCCCCACCCTCTCCAGCCGCAGCACCCAGATCCGCGGTCAGCCCACCATCGATGCGCTCGCGACGGTCACGAAGCTCGGCGGGCTCTTCTTCGAGGAGTGCGACAACGGAACCCGGCTGCGGCTGGTCTCGACCGATGGCGCGGCCCTGACTGCGCAGCGTCGTGGCGATGGGATGACGGCGGGTGATCCCTCCCCGTGTGAGCTGAGGTTCGCCATCGTCCGCGCCATGCTTTTTCTGGCCGCTACCCACCTTGTGGCCCCAGCGTGACACCCGCGCACTCACCACTCCCCGCAGTCTCACAGGACCGTCCTTGTGCCTTACCGGGCGCCGGGTGGTTGCAGGTGCTGGCCACCCGCCCACCTCCAGGCCAAGATCCCCTCACCCCTCGGAGAATCCCCATGGCCGACAAGACCGCCCTCGGCGACCGCATGAAGCAGTACGAGCGCCGCGAAGCCGGCCGCCGCTGCATGCCGCGACTCCCCATCTGCATCCGCATCGACGGCAAGACCTTCTCAAAGTTCACCCGCGGCCTCGCCCGTCCCTACGATGCCCGGCTCTCCGAACTCATGGTGCAAACCACCGAATACCTCGTCGAAAATACCGG
>JBLHNG010000624.1:0-5432 GCA_047621685.1 Myxococcota bacterium
GAACTTCTTGGAGTCGAGACCGAAGGGGTCGTAGAGCAGGTAGAAGTCCAGGCCCAGAGAGTTGCGGTAGTCCCGCAGCCGGTCGGTGCGTGAGGTGGTGACGCCAAAGACGGCGGTCTCCAGCTCCTCGAAGTGCTCCCGGTTGGCCTGGAAACCCTTGAGCCAGCCGTCGACCTCGTCGCGGTTCAGGGAACGGAAGAAGATGAAGATCACGTTGATGTGATCCTTAAAGTCCGCCATCCGCACCCAGGTGCCCTCGTCAGCAGTCAGGGAGAGCGCGGGGGCGTCCTCTCCTACGGCGATGGGGCTCCAGTCGCGAATCTGGTCGATGATAGACATGCTGTTGACCTCTCGAAGAGTAAGTCGCGTATCACGGTGGTCCGGTAGCGCCTAAGAGGGTCTCGGGTTGGGTGCCGCTGGCGGGTCGTCCAGGGGAGCGGAGACTGGAGATGAGCGCAGCCGCGAAGCGTCCTGCACACCTCAGAGTGCCGGGTACTCCTCCGCCTCCAGAATCTCCTCAGCCTCCGCAATCGCATCCTCTGACAGCATCGTTCCCGACCAGCTTCGCCGATACACCGCCCGAATCCGCCCGCTCTGAGCCCGAAGACTCCGGTGCGCATCCCAGGCCCCAACCCCCGCACCAATCCCCGGAACAATCCGAGTCACCCGCCCGCCAATGTGCCGGGTAATCTGCCACGCAACCGTCCGAGCAATCCACGCAGTCGTCCGCTGAACATCCGGCGACTGCTGACGCGCGACCTGGGGAAGCTGACTCAGTCTCATGTCGAGTGCCTGCTGCTCAGGCAGCTTCAGCTCGTAGGCAGCATAGATCGCACGCGACAGCAGCAGCTTGCCGCGATCGGTCTCCAGCTCAATGCCGTAGAGCACCGCCAGACGCTGGGCCATGCGCATCGTCTGGACCAGGGCGAGGGCGACCTCGGGGGGAATGGCGAAGGCGCCGCCCATGCCCCCAAGCGCACCGCGGACGCTGGCCCGGTTCACCGCCCGGTGCACAACAGCCTCTGCGGCGGCTTCGAGCTCCTCCTCGGGCGGAAACACCCCCTCGATCGGGTTGCAGAACGGCAGCTCGGCCGCCTTGAACTCTCGCTGGACGGCGGCGGTGGACAGGGAGGTGATGGTGTAGAGGCCGGGGAGGAGATCCTCGTCGAGGCGCTCTCCGAGGTTGCGCAGGATCTGTCCGATGAGAGATGCCATCAGGCCACGACCCCGGAGAGAGAACGCTTGTCGCCGACGCTTCCGTAGCGCCCGCGCTCATCCCGGGTGACCCGGGCCATGGAGCAGGCCGGGTCGTGGGTGAAGAACAGCCGCCCGCCGCGGTCCACGAGGTCATCGAGCAGGGCGACTTTTTCGTCGATGAGCTGCTCGGGGAACCGGTCGTAGCCCATGGTGATCGAGCGGTGGACCCAGGGACGACCGGGGATGAGGTCTGCGGCGAAGATGACAGGGCCGAGGCTGCCGGGGATCTCAGTCATCATCAGACCGGGGGTGTGGCCGTTGGAGAAGTGCAGCCGGTAGTCGCTTCCCAGCGTGTGGCTTGAGCCCCCCTCCTCGACAATCTCCAGACGCTCGCTGGCGGCGAGGAGGACCTGGAGATCGGGGATGAAGCTGGCGCGGTCCCGGGGGTGGGGACTGCAGGCGCGATTCCAGGCCGGGCGGGAGACGACATAGGTGGCCGCGGGGAACAGCAGCTCCAGCGGCGCGCCCTCGCTCCACTCCGTCAGCAGCCCACCGGCGTGGTCGAAGTGGAGGTGAGAGAGCACCACCACGTCGATGTCTTCGTGGGACAGCGAGAGTCGGTCGAGGCTCTCCAGCAGGACGTGGTGCGACTCCTGGATGCCGTACCGCTCCTTGAGCTGCGGCGAAAAGAAGGCGCCGATGCCGGTCTCCAGCAGGATCCAGCGGCCCTCCTCCCGGATCAGCAGCGACCGACAGGCGAGGTCGATGCGGTTCTTCTCATCTGGGGTGACCCAGCGCTCCCACAGTGCCTTCGGTGCGTTGCCAAACATGGCACCGCCGTCCAGCTTCTGGGCGTTTCCCTCAATGGAGTAGAGCAGTCGTCGTGTCATTGCGGGGGGGCCTCAGGCTTGTCTGTATCGTCTGAGCGGGTCACTCGACACCGCCAGCTGCTCTCTGTCGGGGCACTCAGCGCAGTGACCTCCCAGGTTTCCCCAGACCGGACCACGACCAGCTCTCCGCCGTCTTGTGCCCAGACGCTCTGATCGCCGTCGGTGGTGTAGCCGAGATCGATGAGGCGGCACATGGTCCCGCGGACTGCGCCCTCGGGGAGGTTCTCGCCGCGCGCCCAGCCTGCACGGAGCGACAGTGCGGGGGCGAGGGGGAGGTCTGGCGGGGCGGGGCGACCGGCAGGGTAGACCGCATCTGCTGCGACCCAGCCGCCGGCATCCCGCCAATCTCCGGTGCAGCCGGTGCACTGGACGTTGATGCGGTCGCCCTTCTTTCCGACCACCTCGACCCGCACTCCGGCGCGATCGAGGGTGGTGAGGGTGGCGCCGCCGGGGCCGGTGAGGGCGAGGGGAGCGGAGAGGGTCCAGCCGGAGTAGGGCGGCGTGAGCAGCGGAAGGTCCGCGAGATCCACCGGGGGCAGCTCGATGGGACCGGTGGGAGCCGGCGCAGCATTCTGAGAGGCCGCGACCTCCTCAGGGGTGGGGGGCGGCTCGGTGAGTGCGGCTTTGGCGAGGTCTTCCTCGGTCGGCACACGATCAGCATCCGCCGGTGCGATCACACCCGGTGCATCCTCGGAGCGCTCCGGCTGGCTGGCCGATGGACGCTGCTCATTGAACGGGTCGGGCGGGGTCGGAGCTGTCGGTGCGACCTCTGGTGCAGAGCACCCCAGCGACGACAGCATTATCAGAGGGAGAAGCCCTCGTTGGAAAGAAAGCATGGGGAAGAGCGCACGGACATTGTCCGAAGCTCTGACTGGTGCCATCCATCTCATCATGCAGCAGGTTAACCCTTTCTACTTTTGTAAGGAGCACTGATGCTGAGCGAGGGCGCGAGGGTCGCGGTTGTGGCCCCTTCCGGAATCTTCAAGCCTCAACGACTGCAGGCCGGGATCGACCTGATCACCTCCTGGGGGCTGGAAGCAGTACCCGGTCGAAACCTGAATGCAACACACCGAATCACCGCAGGCACGGTTCAGCAGCGGGTCACAGACCTCACCTGGGCGCTGACCGCGGACGACATCGACGCGGTCTGGTTTGCCCGGGGCGGCTACGGCACCGCGCAGCTCCTCCCACACATCCCCTGGTCAGACTGTGACGGACGGCCAGTCATTGGCTTCTCAGACGCCACTGCGCTGTTGGTCGCCATGGAGCGGGTCGGAGTGACTGGGGGCATCCACGGACCAGTCCTGCACTCCCTGGTCGATCACACCGGGCCAGACAGCATCGCAGCACTGAAGAAGATGCTGCTGGAGGGCGGCAGCTACTGGCTCAAGGGTCGCCACCTCTGCGGACCACACCGTGCGGTGCAGGGGCGCCTGGTCGGTGGCAACCTCTGCGTGCTCGCCAGCCTCGCTGGCACCCCCTGGTCGCTGCGATCCCACGGCGCGATCGTGGTGCTTGAAGACATCAACGAGCCGGCCTACAAGCTCGATCGCCTGATCAGCCAGCTGCGCGTCAGCGGGGCGTTTGACGGCGCGGTCGGCATCGCGCTGGGCGAGTTCACTGGCTGTGCGATCCCGTCCTCGGCGGACTGGACCCTTGAGGAATTCCTCATCGAGCTGCTCTCCCCACTGGGGCTGCCGGTCATCAGCCACCTCCCGGTGGGCCATGGCAGCCGGAACCGTCCCTGGCAGGTCGGTGTGGAGGGTGTGCTGAGTGTGGAGGGCCTCCATGTCGGATAGCTGGAGCGCCGTCACCGCGCTGCTGGAGGAAGGGGTCTCTGAGGGGCTGTTCCCTGGCGGAGCAGTCTGTGTTCGAGATGCCGGTGAGGAGCGGTTTGTCGCAGCAGTCGGTCAGGCCGAATTGGCACCGAATCCCAGGTCCGTGACCCTGAGCACCCCGTGGGATCTCGCCAGCATCACCAAGGTCCTCGGCACCACTCCGCTCGCCATGCGCTTCGTCGGCCAGGGCCTGCTCGACCTCGACGCACCGATCGCCGATCGCATCCCCGACGCCCCCGCGGGGGTGACCGCCGCCCACTGCCTGTCACACACCTCCGGCCTGCCCCCCTGGCGCGCGCTGTTTGAGACCCTGTCTGACCAGGCCACCTGGGGCAGCCCGGAGGTCCGCTCGGAGGGGCTTCGGCTGGCTCGGACCATGCCGGTCACCGCGCCCCCTGGCGAGCGCTACGCCTACTCCGACCTCGGCTTCATGCTGCTGTGCGCCCTGCTGGAGCACATCGGCGGCGAGCGGCTTGATGCCCTGTGGCACCGGGAGGTCGGTGAGCACTGTGGGGCGGACCTGCGCTGGGGCTGGCCCACAGCGGCGGCCACGGAGGACTGCCCCGTCCGCGGACGGGTGATCGTGGGCGAGGTCCATGACCTGAACACCGCAGTGCTCGGTGGAGTCTCTTCACACGCCGGGCTGTTTGGACCCGTCCAGGCTGTCGCCGCTGCCGCTGCCTGGCAGCTCCGGGCGTTTCAGGGTGCCGACGAAGGTCTGCAGCCGGAGGTGGTTCGTCGGTTCTGGACCCAGAAGGCCGCCGGTAGTCACCGCCTCGGCTTCGACTCGCCGACCCCTGGCGTCACCTCCGCCGGTCCCCGCTGGCCCCTGGATGGTGTCGGCCACACCGGGTTCACCGGCGGCTGTCTGTGGGTGGCCCCCCGCCAGGGCATCGTCGCCGCGCTGTGCACCAACCGGGTCCATCCCGTCGTCGAGGGCGGCTCGGTTCCTGGCGCGACCGGTCCGAAGACCATCGCCTTCCGACGCTTCCGTCCCCGGCTGTTTACTGCGGTGGTCGATGCGCTGTATGCCGAGGGTCGCTGGAGCTGAAGCCCTGGAGCTGAGGTCTCTGTGCCCTACGGACAGGCGAGGTCTGTGACTTCGATGCCGTTGTTCAGCTCGTTGCACTCTGTGACGTAGCCACCCTCTCCGATCGAGTCGACGAAGACCCAGACCGTGCCAGCTGGGATGTCCTCGACGGCGATGTCGAAGGAGACCTCGTCGGAGGTGCCACCGGACGGTGCGATGTCACTCGTCCACTCCGTAGCGATGGGGGTGAGGATTCCGCTGATGTCTGCGTAGACGGTGATCGGCAGGCCAGAGCGGAGGGGGACCGGACCGTGGTTGCCGATGCGGGCATGCAGGACGAGGCGGCCATACTCACACTCGTCGGTGCAGGTGGTGACCACCGGGACGGCATCCGGGGCGAGGCCGCCAGAGCCGGGGTTGACGTTCCCGCTGCGGAAGTTGTTGTAATTCGGCCAGTTGGAGGTCGGTGCGGCGGGG
>JBLHNG010000625.1:0-5430 GCA_047621685.1 Myxococcota bacterium
GTTGGTCTGGAGCGAGACCGCCATCCCATACGCAGAGGCACGCGCGATCAGCTCGGGAAGTCGGGTGTAGGTCGTGGCCTCTCCGCCGGTGAGCTGCAGCGCGGTGATGCCGGCCTCCGCCAGCTCGTCGAGCCAGGTGAAGAACTGCGCCATCGGCGGTGCGGGCCATGACCGACCCTGCCAGCAGAACCAGCAGTCCTGGTTGCAGCGATACCCCAACCGCAGCAGCCCATAGTCGCCCATCGGAGAGCTGCCGATCTGCCGGAACCGCCCGTCGTCGAGGTGCGACAGCGGCCACCACGCATCGAGTGCAGCGGCGAGCGCGGTCAGCCGGGTGCCGCGCTGTGGTGACTTGAGGGCCACCCGGACCCGGGCGCGGACGGTGCTGGAGAGGTCCTTGACCTGGATGCGAAGCGCCACGCCGTCCTGCCGTCTCTGAGGCGAGGCATCCGCCAGGACCACTCCGCCGCCGTCTGAGAGCCGAAGCCGCACGTCGTGCTCCCCCAGCTGCTCCACCGACCCTTCCGCCACCACTTCGCCCAGCAGCGCCCCGACACCCGTCGCGACCTGTGCGATGAGGGTGCCGATGAACGGGGAGAGGGTGTGGGCCATGGCTGTCCGTATCCGATCACGCACGGACAGACCGGGAGCAGCCAGGACCAGAAAACCCGCCTCTGGACGCTCTAAGTTCAACGGCTCGATGTCAACGGTGATTGAAACCAAACGAAATAATTGATGCTACCACCGCATGATACCGTGCCGACTCAATCAGTCTGCAACGGAGCCCATCCCATGCCCGAGTCCATCAGTCGTTTCGAATACCTTCGCAAGAACCGTGCATCGCGTGCCTGGGGGGCGCTGAACCATGCGCTGAACCAGCAGCTGAAGACCACCAGCAATCCCTGCATGCCAAAGCAGAACAGTCTCAACGGCAAGCACATCGTGATCATCGGCTCCGGTGTCGGCGGGCTGACCACGGCCTACGAGCTGCTGTCCCGCAACAGCGCGGTCAAGGTCACCGTCCTCGAAGCCCGGGATCGCACCGGCGGGCGCTGCATGAGCCTGCGGACCGGAGATGCCCTGACCGAGGACACCTCCAGTGCACTGGAGGGAACCCGCGGTGAGACCCAGGTGGTGCGGTTTGATCGTCCGGTCGGCGACAGCGAGCCCTACCTCAACGCTGGTCCGGGGCGCATCCCCTCCAGCCACCGCCGCCTGCTGGACTACCTGCGGCGCTTCGGGGTCGAGGTCGAGATCTACGTCATGGCCAGCGGCTCGAACATGAGCCAGATGAGCGACGGCCCGGAGGGGGATCTGCCGGTGGTCAACCGCCGACTCACCCAGAACACCCGGGGCCACATCGCCCAGATGGTCTTCGACAACGCCGAGGACCTGCTCGATCATGGCGACCACACCGCCGAGCAGAAGACCGAGCGCATCGAGCAGCTCCGATCGCTGATGGTGACCTTCGGGGACCTGACCCCAGAGGGCCAGTTCGTCGTGGGCACCTCCGAGCCCGGTGAAGACGACAACGTGCACGCCTCTGACCGAGCCGGCTTCTCCATGCTGCCCGGAGTGCGTCCCGGCAAGATCGCCGATGAGATCGGGCTCGACCGGCTGCTGGCGTCGGAGTTCTGGAAGAAGACCCGGGTCTACCAGCCCGTCGACTTCCTCTGGCAGCCCACCCTGTTCCAGCCCGTCGGCGGCATGGATCAGGTCCAGCACGCCTTCGCCCAGCAGGTCGCCACCCTCGGCGGGGTCATTCACCTCAACAGCCCGGTCACCAGCATCGACTACGATCCCAGCTGCAAGCAGTACCTCATCACCGCAGCGGGCCACAGCGAGCCACTTCGCGCGGACTACTGCTTCTGCAACGCCGCGATGCCCTTCCTGGAGAAGATGCTCTCAGGCTGGCTCCAGGATCCCACTGAAGCAACCGGCTTCTCTGCGGACTTCAAGGCCGCACTGGGCGCGGTGTTTGCTGCACAGGCCAATGAGGTCGAGACGAAGCGCTTCCTGGCCTGCACCACCAAGGTCGGCTGGCAGGCGGATCGCGAGCTGTGGCAGGGGCGGCCCTACAGCACCCAGGACGAGTCGGGTCAGCAGGTGCTCGCGCCGGACCACGACGAGCTGGGCGTGGTGCCGATCTACGGCGGGATCTCCTGGACGGACCACCCGATCACCCAGATCTGGTACCCCTCAGACGCCTACCACGACCAGAAGGGCGTGCTCACCGGCTGCTACAACTTCTCCTCCGATGCCTGCCGATCCGGTCACATGACCGTCGAGGATCGGCTGATCGAGGCGAAGGCCGGTGCCGCGCGGTTCGGGGATGTCTTTGCCAACGGACTCGGCAGGGGCGTGGCCATCGCCTGGCAGAACATGCCCCACATCAAGGGCGGCTGGGCGCAGTGGTCCAACGTCGAAGACAGCGTCACCCACTTCAACGTGGTCACTCAGGGCGCTGCGGTCGTCCTCAGCGAAGAAGACGCCAACGATCCCGGTCCGCCGACCTTCTTCATCGTCGGCGATCAGGTCTCCTCGCTGCCCGGCTGGCAGGAAGGTGCGATCGCCGCAGCACTCAACGCCATCAGCCGCCTCGCCCGTCCCGACATCACGCTCCCCCACCTCAGGGCGCTGCCGGATCCACGGATGATGGTCGAGGGTCTCTGAGTCACCCGACTCTACTCCTGGTAGGGATCCATGATGTTGCCCGGGGTGTGCCCCTGCTTCTCCCCAAACTGGGTCTGGTTGATGTGGCCATCAAACGCCGCAGAGTAGAGGGGGCCATCCGGGCCATCGAGCCGGAAGCGGATCTCGGTGGCGAAGTCGCCGGTGTAGCGCGGCGCGGTGAACCGCCAGTATGACGTCGGCTGAAGCGCGACGGTGTGGTAGCTGTTGCCGCACCAGCTCTGCGGCATGTGCTCGATCGGTGCCCACTCGCCGTCTGAGCCGCGGGCCTCCTGAACCATCGACAGCATGGAGTCCTGGGCAGATAAGACCACCGGCTCATCGGTGGGGTTGACCAGGTAGACCGCCAGCCCGGTGACACCATCTCCCAGGCTGGGCGTCTCTTCCGGCGCGACCGCCAGCGTGAGCCTCTCCAGCGCGGCCATGTCCGCCTCGATGGGCCGGGCGGTGTTGCCCGAGGAGCCAAACCCACCGAGCCCTTCGGTCGGCCCGCCAGCGGTGTAGGCGCACCGGCGCATGACATCGAGGTCGAGGGGGCCAGAAGCGGAGGGTGAGGCTGAGGCGAGGACGGTCAGGAGGAGGGGAAACACTGGCGGCTCCGGTTTCGGGTCTTGGACCATGCAGCAACGCTCCAGGTTCCCGCAGCTTTCACCCCCGCCTACTCCTTCTCCTGTGCTTCTACTGGTTCGAGCCGACGAATAGCGGAAAGGTCTGCATTCAGCAGGAAGTACCCCAGTCTACGATTCGAGCCACTCTTGAACCTTCCTGATCTGCTCGGGCTGGGGAGGCTCAATGCCTCTGGATTCCCAGTCCACCAGAGGCATTACACCGGGACAATCACAATGTCGCTGAGCCCAAACCGCACCTGAGCCGAGCCCACGCGGCGCTCGATGATGCCCTCTCCCTTCAGCCCAGCCTGATCCAGCTGCTGGCGGGCGCGGTAGACGTGCATGTTGAACCGCTGGCGGCTCAGTCGGAGCATGCGCATAATCTCATCGGTGTACTCCCAGCCGCCGGTGGGATCCGCCATGCGGGCGCGGGCCAGGATGAGCAGGGTGTAGTGATGCACCCGAGACTCCAGAGACACCACCCGGCCGGTGGGCTGCACCAGGGAGAGCTGGATAAACTCCTCATCCTGGGAGGCCTCGAATCGGGCCTGAAACGCAGACAGCGCCTCTTTGTTCCCAGCAGCGTCCTGGGTCATCACCTCGGGCTCGGGCAGGAACAGCGTCCACGGCTCTCCGGCAACCACCACCACCTCCCGATCCACCACGACACGCGCCCCGGCCTCATCTTCCACGGCCCACTGTCCGATGCCTTCGGGGTAGACGAGCGCCTGGACATCCTCTCCATCGGGCAGCGCGACCACCCCGTCCTCCGCCACACACACCTTCTCTCGACACCGGGCGAGGGCGACCGGTTCAGTGGCGCTGGCCAGGGTCCAGATGTCCTGCCGATCCCCGAACGCAAGGTGGTCGCCTGCGCGTAGGGTGTGGGATGTGCCCGCAGTGAGCTGCTGATCGTTGAGCCAGGTGCCGTTTCGGCTGCCCAGATCGCTGACCGACCATAGACCCTGCCGCCACGAGAGCCGCGCATGGGTGCCCGAGCAGGCCCGTCTCTCCAGGCGGAGGTCGGCGTTGGTGCCCCGACCAATGAGGGTTGAGGCCACTAAATGGTGGTTGGTGTCTGTGTGTTGGTGCTTCAATACGCCCATTCTCGGCAGGGTAGCACGGATGCCACCATCACGGAGCCTGTCGGTTCTGGGTGATCGACCGCTAACACCCACACCGGCGACCCTGCGCCGCACGATGGACTGGTCAAGGGCAGCCAGGAGAAGCTGTAGGCTGCTTGCACTGTGCAAGACCCGGGGAGTCACTCTGGTCTGTTTCGACCGCCTGTTGTCGGCTGTTATCGCCTGTTACCAACGCTCGGTGCGCTTCAGCATATATCTAAAATGTCGAGAGGCCACGGTGGCCCAATGACATCAACCGTCACATTATCGGTCGGACAATCTCCGCTCCGATTCTGGAGTCTCCCATGACACGCATCCTCGCACTCCTCGCGTTCTCGTTCACCCTCTCAGTCCCGGCATTTGCCGCCTGCACCGACCCGGCTGTCTGTAACCCCGCCGGAGACCTTGGAGAGTACATCTCCTGTGTCCTGATGTTGGAGGACAACAACTGCATCAGAGCGCGAACCTGCCAGCACAATGAGGAGTGGTATGACGTCTGTGTCCCCACGGAAGATGAGACCGATATCCTCTGCTTCAACTGGAATGAGTCGTCGAGCAGCGGAAAGGTCTGCATTCAGTAGAGTAGCGCACACTGGCTACACTTCGAGCCGGTCTCGATGATCCCTGCCCACCCGGCAACCCAGGTGGGTCAGGGATTATCGGCGCTTGGAGCTGTCGGCTACACGCAACGGTTGCGCCGAGGTCTGCTCTCCGAGGGCAGGAGGTACGCATGAACTGTCCAGTTTTGCCCGTAATAACGAAAGACCTGGATTGACGAGTATATCTTCCGATATCAAGTCTTTGTCCAATGCTTGAGGCATTGCTGAGGGCCCGGTGACCGTTCAGGCCGTCTAAGCGCTCAGCGATGGGTGTGCTCGCCAACGCCGGGCAGCAAGGGTGGCGGATTGAGTTGGTGATGGGGTTGCTGGTTTAAAAAAGAGGCGAGATCCTTGTTTTGCCAAACAACCCCCACCCGCAGCAACACGCTGCGAGCCGGAGCGGATCTC
>JBLHNG010000626.1:0-5422 GCA_047621685.1 Myxococcota bacterium
TCGTCGCCAGCCTCCAGGTCCAGGTCAACCCACTCCGACCGACCCCACAGCAGCCCGTCCTGCCGCCGCCCCTGGAAGGCACAGGTGCCCTCTGGAGTCGTGAAGGTGCGCGGCTCGGCCCCAGCCCACAGCCAGACGTCGCACTCTGGGCTGACCACCATGCCGATGTCCACCGGATCGCCGTTGGTGTCCACCAGGGTGACGGTGACCAGCGGCGGGGGCAGCACCTCGCCGGTGTCGCCGGTGTCTGCTTCGGCGACCGGAGCGGGCGGGGGCTCGCCGGTGTCCTCGGGCGCCTCAACCTCGGCGGGCTGCCAGGGGTTTCGCAGCGCTGGTGAGGGGGCTACGACCTGACGATCCGGCTCCCGCACCGCGACCTCCTCGGGGAGATCGGGCTCAGGCTCGGCAGGGGACAGCCACCAGATCGCAGCGAGGAGCAGCGGGGGGATGATGAGGAGGGCGCGCTTGTTCATGAGGGGTACGACACCGATGATGGTAGCGGGTTCAGTTCACCAACGTCACAGAGAGGACATCCCTTGCAGCGAAATTTGTCCCGACGCGCGCTGACTGGTGCAGAGGTCGACCTCGCCGCGTCGATCTTTGCCGACAGTCTGGACTGCACCCCGGTCCGCCTGACCCGGGACAGCGTGATGGCATTCGGTGCCCCCAAGGCGCTTCGCAACACCATCCACCTCCGCAGCGACTGGCACCATTTCGTCGGCGACTCCCTCAACCTGACCCCCGAAGGTCGGCAGACCCTCATCCACGAGCTGGCCCATGTCTGGCAATACCAGAACGGCGGACTGGCCTACATTCACGGCAGCCTCTCCGCCCAGCTGGTCGCCTGGGCGCGCACCGGGAGCCGGGGTGGGGCGTATCGGTGGCGGGATGCCTGGCAGGCGCAGCATCCCTGGATGGCATGGAACCCCGAGCAGCAGGCCCAGGCGGTCGAAGAGTACGCCAGCGCACAGTGGCGCATCGCAGACGGGGAGGGCACGCCGATGGATGCACGCACTGTGGAGATGCTGGCTGAGAACATCGAGAAGGTCCGCCGGGGTGAGGGCGCGACGCGGTTCTGGTAGCCTGCGGTCATGGGCTCATTTACCTGGCGCTATATGAACCGCTTCCGATGCATCGGAGGCGACTGCGAGGACACCTGCTGCGCGAGCTGGGGGGTCGAGGTCTCGAAGACCGATGTGGAGGCCATCCAGGGATGGCTCGCGGATGAACCCGGCCGGTTCGACGAGGCGATCCTCACCTACCCGCCCAAGCACCGCAGCCCGGGACGGTTCGGTCGGATCCGCATGTCTCCCGGCTGCAATTGTCCGCTGCTGAGTGCGGACGGGCTGTGTGGGGTGCACGCCAACCTCGGGGAAGCCGCCCTGCCGATGACCTGCACGTCCTACCCCCGCAGCCTCGGGGTTCGGGACGGCGATCAGACCCGCGAGACCTCCGGCTTCCTGTCCTGCCCCGAGGTCGTCCGACAGCTCCTCGCCACAGAGGGCGCGCTGACCCGAGAGCCCGGAGCCGGTGACCACCGGATGAACCTCGACCAGTCCATCGACCGGTCGGGTCCGTACTTCGAGCGGTTCGATGCGGTTCGCACGTTCGTTGCTGAGCTGGGAGCGGACCGCCCCCTGGCCGACCAGCTGTGGCTGCAATTTCGGTTTGCGGCTTCCTCGGTCGCCCGGTTCAACCGCGCAGTGACCGACCCCGGTCCCATCGAGGCGCTGATGGTGCAGTTTGCCGAAGCCGACCACCTCGACACCGTGCTCGCCGAGCGTCCGGGGCAGCTCGACGCCTTCGATGCCCTGTTCCTTGAGCAGATCGCGAAGATGGCGACCCCGACGGGGCAGTACCTCAAGCCTCAGGGCCTCCTGCACGATGTCTTCCTTCGCCACGGCGGCACCGAGGATCTTGACGCCGTGCTCGCCAGTCATCGAGCCGCCTCTGCTGAATGGCAGCCCCCGACGGAGGCGCTCTCCCGCTACGTCGCCCACCACTGGCTGACCCGGTGGTACACGAATGGCCCCGATCTGAGCTACCACGCCGAGTGGCTGCTGATGAAGGTGGCGATCTTGAGGCTGATGCTGGTGGGGGGTGGGGATGTTGTGGCGGCGATCTACTCCACGGATCGGATCGTGGAGCACCATGGGTGGATCTATGAGTGCAAGGGGGAGCTGCGGAAGTTGAAGCTGGGGAGCTTTGATCAGGCGGGGGCGTTGCTGGCGTTCTGATGCACTGACCTCCTGTCGATTGGGGAGAGGTGCGGAGGTGGTCGGAGGTGGCCGGGGCTGACCAGGGGACGGTCGACAGGGAGTGAGAGGCGGAACCGCTGGAGCGGGCACTCATGGAGACGGAGCGGAGTTGTGACCGCGGAGGGATCCGTGGTGATCAGCGCCGGGGGCGCCCTCAGCCCAAGGATGGAGACGTCGCTGGAATCACCGCCTCACTTCAAGGATTCGCCCTTCTCTGCTCTAGATGTTGCCGATGTGCACTGCTTGCCGTTGGCTTCTCAGCGTCGTGGCTTTCGATTCCGAAGGGTGCTCCCTCCCCGGATGGTTGAGGTTCGCCATCGTCCGCGCCATTCTTTTCCTGGCCGCTTCGCTCCAACGCCGGCCTTTCGGCCTGCTTATGGCGCTTCGCTCAAGGGGGCTGCATTTCCGACGTTCCCCTATGGGTCACTTTGGTCACCGCTCCCCTGCGACCCCCAACCGGACACCCGCTCACTTACCACCGTCCGCAGGCTCAAAGGACCGTCCTGCACACCTCAGAGCACCGAGTGGTTCGAAGCCTTCGCCCCGATGAGTCCACCTCAAGCTTTAAACGTCACCAGCGGTCGCATCCTCGCGACTGGCGTGATGATCCCCGCTTCCACCTGCACCTTGATCACCTCCCCAATCGCCTTGTACGCCGCCGGAGCCTCCTGCACCTTCCGCTCCTCCCGCAGCGTCACGCAGTCCACACACCCAAGCCCCAGATCCCCACCTTCCCGCGCCAGCCGGTGCATCTGCCCCCGAGTCCGCGCCCGACCAGCCCCATGAGACGCCGACGAGAGAAACGCCGGATTGCCCAGCCCCACACAGAGGTAGGAGCTGTGCCCCATGGAGCCTGGAATCAGCACCGGCTGGCCAGCGTGGGCCGGGGTCGCCCCCTTGCGGTGAATCAGCAGCCCGTCCTCCTCAAAGATGAGGTTGTGGGGTGCATCAGACACCAACGGCACCGCGAGATCACCAAACACCGAGCGCATCGCCAGCCGAACCAGCTCCGCGAGCAGCATGCGGTTGACCGAGGCGTAGTTGGCCGCGCACCGCATGGCGGCGACGTACCGGTGGGCGAGGGCGCCATGCAGCGGAGTGATTGCGGGTCGGGGTTGATCGGCAGGCCAGGCCGCCACTGCATGGTTCATCCACTGCCGACCGATGTGTCGACCCACCGCCCGCGAGCCAGAGTGAACCATGACCGCGATGTTGCCTGGACGAACGCCCCACTGCCACGCCCACCCACCGTCGAGGACCTCCTCGACCACCTGGATCTCGACGAAGTGGTTGCCCCCGCCGAGGGTCGCCATGTAGCTGTCCCGCAGCACATCGCGATCCGGCGGCAGCAGCGATGCCGGAGCCGCGTCGGCGTCCCCTTCCTCGCTGCCGAGCCGAAACACCCGCTCCGTCTCCGCCTCGATCTGTCCCAGGTCCATGGCCTCGATGTCTCCCGCCGGTTCGACCGCTTCGAGCCAGCCGAGCAGGCCATCCTGGAACATCGCCCGCATTGCTGTCGGGGTCATCGGCAGGTCTCGCCGACCCAGCAGCAGCGCCTCCCGCAGCTTGCCGACCAGGGCCTCCCGACCCGCTGCGAACCGGGTGAGGTCGAGGTCCGCGACGTGCAGGCGCATGCCGCAGTTGATGTCGGTGCCGATGGCCTGGGGGATCACGAGGTCGGGTGAGGTGGCCAGGACCGCGCCGACCGGCACGACCTCGCCAGGGTGGAAGTCCGGCGTCGCGACCGTGCGGTGGACGCGTCCGCCATCGGGGTGGACGGTGGCGGCGAAGCCCATGAGCTGCCGGACGGCCTTGTGCTCAAGGGGGAAGGAGTCGGGGAGGAGGACGTCGGCGGTGACGTCTGGATCATCGAGTCGGGTGATTCGCCAGGTGGTGCCCTGGTGGGAGATGGAGAGCCCGTCGCGGCGAAGGGCGGCGGACAGGCGTCGGATGTTGGTGGACATGGCTGCTTCCAGGCAGACCGGGCGCACGTTCGCGCCGAGCCTGCACGCTCAGGTTGGGACAACCCGCAAGTGCGGGGGGCTGAGCGAAGGGTCAGCAGCCAGCCTCCTTCGCGATGTCTCGATGGTAATGGGCAGCAGGGAGGTCATCCAGGGTTTGTTGTCGCGGCATCGCGGAATAGAGGCTTCGCCATGACTCCTGACGCAACATTCCTCCATGCCTTCCATGCTGCCCACCCCGGCGCCACGCCGACCGCCCTCGCGCACTGGCAGATCGACGACACCGGCCGATCCTCCTACGACCTCCTCACCGACTTCCTGGTCGCAGAGGCCGCCGATGAGGTGGTGGTGGACCTGGCCTGTGGAGATGGGCTCCTCGCCGAGAAGATCATCGCTGCAGAGGGTGGTCCGCTGGCGGTGATCGGGGTGGATGCCTCGCCCGAAGAGCTGAAGAAGGCCAAGAAGCGGCTTCGGAAGCGGGCGGTACTGCACCACGGGCTCGCCGACTGTCTGCCGATCCCCAGCGCAGAGATCGCCGGGGTTAGCTGCCACATGGCGCTGATGCTGATGCAGCCCATCGAGGAGGTCATCGCAGAGATCGCCCGGATACTGATACCCGGCGGGGTGCTTGGCGCGGTCGTGGGTGCCCCGACCAGCGTCGAGCCCGCGATGCAGACCTTCATCGACCTCCTCAATGCCCTGCCCGAAGACCAGCGTCCGCCCCGGCCTGCCCTCGGCGATCCCCGGACCCGCTCCGTCGAGGGGCTCCAGGCGCTGCTTGCCCCCCACTTCTCCCGGGTCGAGATCACCGAGCACACGCTGTGGACCGAGGGCGATGCTGCGGCGCTGTGGGGCTCGCTGTCGCTGACCTACGACGCCTTCGCACTCACTGAGGCCGGTCGCGAGGCCCTGGAGTCGGCGTTCCATGCCGCACTCGGAGAGGGCCCGGCGCGCTGCGGGCATGGTGCGCTGATGGTGCGGGCCTGGAAGTAGCTCACAGCCCCTGAACGAACGCCGCGATCTCCGCAAGGTTCGTCTCATCGAGCTTGGCCGCGGAGTCGTGGGCGGCGATGGCGTCCGCGATGGTCAGCGCTGAGCCGTCGTGGAGGTAGGGGCCGGTCGACCACGCCCCGAGCAGGGTGGGGGTGTCGAAGCCGTCGAGGGGGCCGCCGAGGCGCTGTCCGGCAGACTCGGTGAGGGTGC
>JBLHNG010000627.1:0-5413 GCA_047621685.1 Myxococcota bacterium
GTCGGTGTAGCGGGCCCGGTCGTGCTCCCAGATCTCTGAGAGCGCACCGTAGATGACCGCAGCGACCGCAGGCTCAGCGCCCTCAGCGGCGGTGGTGAGTTGGTCGAGGAGCTGCCGCGCCTCGGGGGACTCTCGCTCCAGAGCCGCCGACAGTGCGGGGATCGCCCCCTCCAGCCGACCTTCGGCAATGGCTTTGGTGGCGGACTGGAGCAGCATGTCCTGCTCTGCTGCGTGGATCGCGGCGCGCTCGTCTTCCAGGGTGACGATCTGGAGGCCGGTCTGAGACCAGGACGCCAGCGGGCTGGTCGGCTCGATGCGCTCCAGGGCATGCAGGGTCTCAGTCTGCTGACCGGCCAGCAATCCCTGAACCGCGAGGTCTTCCGGGGTGGGCTCAGGGGTACAGGCGAGCAGCCAGGTGAGCATCATTCGGTGAGGGTAACCGGCTCGCTCCGTCGGCTATGTCAGCTTGTAGCGAAGGGAGACAGTGTCGCCGGTGCGGCGGGTGAGCACGACCTCCAGCTTGCGCTTGCGGCGGAGCTTCCGGTAGGCGGCCAGGGCCTGGGGGATGGTGGTGACTTCGCGGCCGTTGATGCTGTGGATGACGTCGCCGTTGCGGAAGCCGGCCTGGTGCAGGACGCTGCCACACTTGATCCGGCGGACCTTGAAGCCGACGACATCGCCCTCCTCGCGGTACCAGTAAACCGATGCGAGGGTCATCGCTTCGCGCATGTCACCGGCGTAGTAGTCGATCAGATCGCGCTCGATCTGGTAGCGGTCCGGCCCCAACTCGGTGATCGAGTCGGTGCCCTCCACGCAGTTGCGCTTCTTCTTGGGCGTGCTCTCAGCGGTGAGCTGGGCGGCAGCCCCGCGGCGAACCCGATGGCGCTCAGCGATGACCCGACGGGCGGGGCGAGCGACTGCACGGGGCTCAGCGATGGGTGCGATGGCCGGCTCGGAGGGAGAGTCTGCGGCGGCCAGGGCCTCGACGGGCTCGGGGATCGACTCGGGGATCGTCTCGGGCTCCAGCGGCAGCTCCTCGGCGGCCATCGACTCCAGCATCGCGGAGACATCGGCGGCATACACCACCTCCCGTGCTGGGGCCGTCTCGAAGGAGACCGCGTCGTCCTGGGGCGGGCTGAGCAGGAACAGGAAGCCCATCAGTCCGAACGCACCGCCGGAGATGATCGCGGAGACCGTGGCCTGGTAGGCGGTTCGGAAGGGCTGCATGGGGGGTTCTCCTGCCGGTGTCTGTTGGTCAGACGATCCGGAGCCCACGCCATTCACACTGCTGCGCGAGCCTGGGTGCAGATCTCGTCAAACAGCTCATCCAGCGAAGTATTCCGGTGAGGGAGCTTCTCCACGACCCGGACGGACCAGTCGATGTAGCCGAGGTATCTGGACTCCTCCCAGGGCGGCGCGTCGATGAGGAAGTCGCGGATGTTGGAGATCTTGTCGGCGATCTTGATGAGACACGCGCCGGGGCTGAGGTGAGCCGCGTGATCGACCTGATGCTGCTTGCGCACCGCCTTTGGCAGCGACTTGTCGTCGGTGACCTCCGCGACCAGGTCTGCGACCGCATCCCCGAACGCCGTGCGAACCTCCTCGATGGTGACCGGGGTGTCCTCGACCACATCGTGCAGCATCGCCGCGCAGAGGACCGACGACTCCGACACCCCGCCCGTCTCGGTCAGCACCCGACAGACGTCGATGAGGTGGTTGACGTAGGGCGCCTTGTGTGCCCCCTTGCGGCGATGATCGCGGTGTGCGCGTGCAGCGAAGTCCGCTGCGATCATCAGGTCTCTCAGGGCTGTGGACATGGGGAGAGTGTACCCGGGTCGCAGGCCTGTGCCCTCCCAGCCCGCAGATCCCTAAAACAGCGCTTCGTCGAGGCAGGACTCGTCGTTGGAGCGGATCGACTTGCCCAGCGCCACTGCCCGGGGAAGGAGCTGGGTGGCGTAGAACTGGGCGTTGAGGATCTTGCCTCGGTAGTACTTGAGGTCGGCGCCCTCGGCGTCCGCCAGCTTCTCACTGGCAATCCGCGCCTGGGTGATGGCGTGGAGGCCCAGCAGGATGCAGCCGAACTGGTCGAGGAACGGGGTGGCCTGGAGCATGGCGCCGGGCAGCTTGTTCTGCATCGCCATCCCAGCGAGGTGCATGGCCGAGGCGCCGAGGCTGTCTCGGGCCTTCTCCATGATGCCGACAGCCTCAGACAGCGCCTCGACATTCCGGGCGGCATCCAGCTCCTTGTTTAGATCGCCCAGCCACGCCATGAACAGCGCGCCGGAGCCCTTGCGCATCTTGCGACCCAGGAGATCCATCGCCTGGATGCCGTTGGTGCCTTCGTAGATGCTGGCGATCTTGGTGTCCCGGACGTGCTGCTCAACGGGGTACTCGCCGGTGTAGCCGTAGCCGCCCAAGACCTGGAGGGCGATGACGGTGCTGTCGAAGCCCTTGTCGGAGCAGTACGCCTTGATGATCGGGGTCAGCAATGCGATCTGGCCTTCGAGGTGGGCCTTGAGGGTTTCGTCCTCGGTGGCGTGTGCGACATCGATGCGGAAGGTGGTCTCGTAGATGAGCGAGCGCATGGTCTCGACGTGGACCTTCTGCCACATCAGCATCCGGCGGACGTCGGGGTGCTCGATGATGGCGACCCGGGGGGCGCTCGGATCGCCGAACTTGCGGATGTCGGTGCCCTGGACGCGCTCACGGGCGTAGTGCAGCGAGTTCTGGTAGGCCGCAGCGGCACCGGCGAGGCCCTGGAAGCCGACCTCAAGGCGGGCCTCATTCATCATCATGAACATGATCTGGATGCCCTTACACTCCTCGCCGATGAGGTAGCCAGCACAGGGGCCGTCAGCACCGAACACCAGGGAGCAGGTCGCTGAGCCATGCAGGCCCATCTTCTCCTCGATGCCGGAGGCGAAGGCGCCGTTGCGCTCGCCGAGGTTGCCCTCTTCGTCAAACATGAACTTGGGCACGAGGAACAGGGAGAGGCCCTTCGTGCCAGCGGGGGCGCCAGGGGTCCGGGCGAGCACGAGGTGCATGATGTTTTCGGTGAGGTCGTGATCACCGGAGCTGATGAAGATCTTCTCGCCCTCGATGTTCCAGGCGCCGCCCTCAGTGGGAGTGGCCCTGGTGCGGTTGTCGCCGACCGAGGAGCCTGCGCCGGGCTCGGTGAGGCACATGGTGCCCGCCCACTGACCGGAGAACATGCGCTCGCAGACCAGTCCCCGGTAGGATTCCGCGCCGAACTGCACCAGGAGGTTGGCCGCCGCCCGGGTGAGGCCGGGGTAGAGCGCGAACGACATGCAGGCTGCAGTAAACAGCTCGCCGACCCCGGCAGCCAGGGCGTTGGGCATGCCCATGCCGCCGTGCTCGAGGGGTGCGGACAGCGCGAACCAGCCGCCGCTGGACATCATCTCCCAGGCCTCCTTGAAGCCATCGGGGGTCTTGACGTTCCCCTCGCCGTCGAAGCGACAGCCCTGGCGGTCGCAGTTCTTGTTGGCCGGACCGAGGACATCCTGCGAGATGCGATAGGCCTCGTCGATCATGGAGTCACACAGCTCGTTGTCCAGATCGGCAAACGGCTCGAACTTCGAGAGGGTGCCGGTGATGTCCAGCTGCTCGAACAGGACGAAGCGGATGTCGCGGAGGTCGGCGGTGAAGGAAGTGGCGCTCATGGGCGGGGCTCTCCAGATACTGAATGAGGATTCATTCACTGAGTGAATGCTCATTCAGTATCGGGTGCTGTGTCTCGCTGCACTGTTTTCAGAATCAGCTGCACCCGGATATGCTCGTCGTCGTGCTGGAACATGCCCAATACCACTCCCCCCTCCCCCCCGACGCCCTGCGTGCGGCGCTCTCCGCAATTGTTGAGCCGACTCCGTGGCCACCTCGGCTCATCTTCAAGCTCAGCGGTGGCGGAATCGTCAGTCGGGTGATGGAGTCTCCTCAGACCACCCTCCCCTTCTTTGGGCTGGTGAGCGCGGAGAAGATCCGAATCGCCAGAGCCAGCTATGGCGGGCCGGTCACCCCGTATCAGCCCATCCTCCTCGCCACGCTGTCTGCGGCCGGAGAGGGCTCGCTGCTGGAGCTGACGCTGCGCCCTCACCGCGAGACGAAGAGCCTCTCCGGGCTGTTTGCGGTTGCTGGCTTCGTCCTGCTCGGAGCCTCCATCCCCGCACTCCTCGACGCCCAGGCCCTGGGGGTGGTCGCGGTGGTGATCGGTGCGCTGTTCATGGTCTTCCCGACCTGGCGCGCCCGGACCTGCTTCCGCTCCGACCATCAGGATGCCCTCAGCACGCTCTGTGCCGCGCTCCCGCTGAGCGAAGACTCAAAAGAGCACGCACTCTGACAGCAGCGGAGCTGAGGCACCCGACAGCGCCGCGCGCCAGGGGATGCCGTCTTGCTGGTTGTAGACCACGCAGCGCTGCGCCCGCAAACCCCAGCTCTCGCGCTGGCAGTCCCGCATCTCCTCGGCCTGATCTGGACAGCCCAGCGCCATCATGCCGACATAGCGACACAGGTCGACCTGGCCCCCGCGACTCGACGGGGCCTGGGGGATCCCGCTCCGGTAGAAGCGCATGCCGTGGCAGTCGGGGTGGATGCTCTCGAAGATGAGCTGTCGGGTCTTGTCGGTGACGCTGCTGGATGACTCCAGCTCGTTGCCGACCAGCCAGGCGGACCACTCCATGTACTCGCTGAACCGCTCCAGTGGTCCGGCGACGCCCAGGCAGCTCTCGATCAGCTCCGCTCCGTTGACCGGGGCCGCCGCGAGCCGGGAGTGACCGCTCTGACAGCGCGCCATCGCCGACTTCCGAGCGGCTCGGGCGCTGTCGGCATCTCCCCGGGCGTCGAGGTGTCCAGCGAGGGCGCTGCCGCTCATCACGCCAGCCCACTGCACCTCCACCGCCAGCCAGTCCAGGCTGTCGTCCCATCGCACCGCCTGCCAGGCCTCATCGATGCTGGCGAGGCTCTCCTCACAGCGGGTCCGCCGGAGGGCGGCTTCGTCGTCGGGCATGAGGCGACAGGCTCCGCCGTTGAGCACGCCGCCCGCGAGGTGTCCGGTGGCGGACGAGCCCGCAGCCAGGGCACGACCGACCACTGCCTCTCCCTCGGCATAGAGGGGGGCGTTCCAGCGCCTGGAAGACGAGAAGTGCCACTTCTGCGACCAGACCGTGGACAGGGCGAGCAGGCCGAGAAGCTCCGGGGTCTCCGATATCGCGAGGGCGGCCTCGGACTCTTCCCGGATCACGGCGAGGACCTCCTGGTTGTTCAGCGCGGTGACGGTCTTGTGCTCCTGGAGAGACTCCAGCAGACGCACCGCCTCGGCCTGCGCTTGCTGGCGGGTCTCAAGCTGCGCCCGGGCCCACAGTCCACCGGCGGCCACCACACCGAGGGTCGCCAGGCTGAG
>JBLHNG010000628.1:0-5405 GCA_047621685.1 Myxococcota bacterium
GCCACCACCGAGGCCACCGGTCACCACAAACGCGATGCGGAGACCATGGAGGAAGACGGCGAGATCTTTGAGATGTGGAGCAGCGAGATGTGGCGTAGTAACTACAAGGTCAGCCCCAGCGATTCAGGCACGCCGAGCCTCGTCTACTTCTGGGAGAAGGACATCGAGATCGGCCGGGGCACCTACGAGAGCCGCACCGACTACGTCGCCTCGTACAGCGGCGGTGAGCTGGAGTGGGTCTACAGCGTCCGCACCGGCTCCTCGGAGGTCGGCCCCGAGCAGCGGGAGGCCCTCTACACCTTCGCGCGCAAGGGCGGCCAGATCGTCTCGATCGAAGAGATGGCAATCATCGACTACGGCGAGCAGGACTGGAAGGAGCACCTCGTCCAGGTGAGCCGCTACACCGGCAGCTGAGTTGCTCGCGGTCCTGATCGCAGCGGCGCTGGCGGAGGATCCTGCGGACTGGGGCTTCTCCGACCACCTCGCCCCGCTGACCCTGCGCGACGGGGAGCCGCTGCGGATCGCCTCAGAGGGCTGCGCGAGCTGCCACCACCAGCAGCACGCCGACTGGTTCGCCTCCCGACACCGGTCCGCCTGGACCAACGACGTCTACCAGACCGGCTACCTCGTCGAGCAGAAGAACTTCTGCGTCTACTGCCACGCCCCGCTCGCCGAGCAGACCGCCGAGGTCCTCGCCAACCGCGCCTGGTACGCCGCCCAGCACCCGAGGGTCAACGCGGAGCTTCCCGAGAAGAAACCGGAGCCCCACGCCGCCGAGGGGGTGAGCTGCGCGACCTGTCACTGGCGGGAAGGATCGCTGGTCGGTCCGGGGAATGGCGAGGGGGCCGCGCACCCCGTCGAGAGCGATCCCGGCCTGCGCACCTCGGAGTTCTGTGCCGGCTGCCATGAGTTCTTCATGCCCGAGGGACACGCCGGCACGGTCAGCTTCACTGATGTTCCGATGCAGCACACCTTCACCGAGTGGCAGCAGTGGTCGGCCAGGACCGGCGAAGATCGGACCTGCCAGAGCTGCCACATGCCCGACGGGCGGCACCTGTTCCGGGGCGCCCACGACGTGGCGTACCTGCAATCCTCGGTGTCGGTGGATGCCTGGCGAGCGGACGGGGCGGTGGTGTTCTGCCTGGAGAGCGTGGACGTCGGACACCACCTGCCGACCGGCGACCTGTTCCGCCACCTGACCCTGGAGGTCGACGATGGGGACGGCTGGCGCACCATCCATCGGATCGGGCGGGCGTATGAGATCGCCATCGATTCGAAGACCGGCGACATCTCCAAGCAGCTGTCGGCGGACACCGCGCTGCGACCGGGGGAGCCCGTCGAGGTCACCGTTCCGGCAGCGAACGCCTGGAGACTGCGGTATCACTACGCTTCCGCAGAAGACGAAGTCCGTGGACTGCTGCCCCGAGAAGCCCTGATCGTGACGCTGCTTGAGGGCGTCCTGGAGGAAGAGTGAGCGAACCCACCGCAGCCACCGCAGCCCGGGTCAAGGCCGATCCCCCTGACCGCGTGGATGTCGCGATCATCGGTGCGGGTCCGAGCGGGCTGACCGCCGGGGCCTTCCTCGCCGCACAGGGGCTGAGCGTGGCCTGCTTTGATGGTCACTACGTCGCCGGGGGCTGCGTGACCCAGTTCAGGCGCGGCCGGAAGGACAGCCGCTACCACTTCGACGTCGGGCTGCACTACATCGGCGACTGCGGGACGGACGGCATGATCCCCACCCTGCTGCGGGGGGTGGGCGCCCAGGTCGACTTCGCCGCGATGGACCCCGACGGCTTCGACGAGCTGGTCTTCCCCGACCTGCGGTTCGCCATCCCGGTCGGCCATGATCGCTACCGTCAGCGGCTCCTCGATGCCTTCCCCGCCGAGAAGAAGGGCATCAACCGCTACACCCGGTTCCTCGTCGAGCTCGACAAGGTCGCCCGGATGACCGACCGCACCGGAGGCAAGACCACTGCGGGGGTGATGTGGAAGGTGGTCACCGGCGGTCGGCTGGTTGCCCGCTACCAGAACGCCACCCTCGCCCAGGTCCTCGACGACTGCACCACCGATCCCCGCCTGCGCGCGGTCATCGCCGGCCAGAACGGCGACTACGCCCTGCCCCCTTCCAAGGTCGCCGCAGTCCTGCACGCCGGGCTGTCCAACCACTACCTGCGGGGGGCGTACTACCCGAAGGGGGGCGGTCAGGTCATCTCCGATGCACTGGCAGAGCGCCTGGAGGCCGCCGGGGGTGGGATCTACCTGCGGCGGACGGTGGAGAAGGTCCTCATCGAGGACGGTCGGGCCGTCGGGGTCACGCTGGCGGCGAAGCGGGGACAGGAAGCCCGCCAGATCCGAGCGGGGGTGGTGCTGTCTGGTGCGGACTACCAGCGCACCCTGCTGGAGCTGGTCGGACCGGAGCACTTGCCGAGTGACCTCGTCACCAAGACCACCAACCACACCCTGCCCGCCGCCCTGTTCATGACCTGCCTCGGGGTGACCGGGGAGATCCCCCAGATGCGGGCGAGCAACTACTGGCAGTTCGACAGCTTCGACTTCGAAGCCAGCTACCGCGCGATCGACGACGGCCCGCCGAAGACCTTCTGCGCCTACATCACCTCCGCGACCCACAAGGACCCCGACAACGCCGCCCACCACGCCCCCGCCGGGGTCACCAGCGTGGAGGTCATGTCGCTGGTCACCGGGGACTTCAAGCAGTGGGGAGTCAGCGAAGGCGATCTGTTCCGACGTGGATACCGGGGAGATGCACGCTACGAAGACCTCAAAGCCCGCCTCCAGGACGACCTCATCGCCCGCCTCGAAGGGGTCTTCCCCGGCACCCGGGCTCGCGTCTGCTTCGCCGAGTCCGCCACCCCCGTCACCCACACCCGCTACACCCGGGCCTCCGGCGGCACCGGCTACGGACTGGCCTGCACCCCTGAGCAGTTCCTCGCAAAGCGCCCCGGCTTCCGAGGCCCGATCCCCGGGCTGTTCCTCTGCGGGGCCTCCACCCGATCCGGTCATGGCGTCGTGGGCGCAATGTCGTCGGGCTACCTCTCCGCAAAGCGGGTCGCCCGGGAGCTGAATGTCACCCTCCCGGCCCTTCCCTGGATCGACGCATGAGCCCGGAATACAGGCCCCACCTATGAACAATGTCCTGACCATCTTCCGGCGGGAGTTCTCCGGCTACTTCGACTCGCCGCTGGCGTACATCGTCGTGCCGGTCTTCCTGGTGCTCGTCGGTGGATTCTCCCTGTACTTCCAGGACATCCTCGCGTCTGGTGTCGCGAGCATGCGCCCGGTGTTCTTCTGGTCCGCCGTCTTCTTCCTGCTGCTCATCCCAGCGGTGACCATGCGGCTGTTTGCCGAGGAGCGCCGGACGGGCAGCATCGAGATGCTCTCCACCCTCCCGATCACAGACGCAGAGATGGTGCTCGGCAAGTTCCTCGCCGCCCTCGCCCTGATGACCGGCGCGCTGCTTTTGACCCTGACCTACCCGATCACCCTCGCCCAGATATCCGACATCGACCTCGGACCGGTGGCCGGCGGCTACCTCGGGCTGTTCCTGCTGGGTGCGAGCTTCACTGCCATTGGCACCGCTGCCTCGACCATGACGCGCAACCAGGTGGTCGCGTTTCTCATCGCCCTGGTCATCTGCCTCGTGCCGTTCGCCTCGGGCTACGCCCTGCAGCAGGTGCCCGCCGCGATGCTGCCGCTGGTGCAGTACCTGTCGTTTGAGTACCACTTCAACAACCTCTCCCGCGGGGTCATCGACTCCCGGAACCTGCTGTTCTACGGCTCGGTGATCGCCCTGTTCTTACACGTCGCGGTCTTCTCGCTCGAACGCCGGCGGCTGGAGTAGACATGCACACCCGCCGCTCACTGCTGCTCAATGTCTGGGTCCAGCTCGGACTCGTGTTCGCGATCGTCGTCCTGACGAACGCCTGGGCCGCCGACCGCTTCTTCCGCATCGACCTGACCACCGACAAGCGCTACAGCCTCGATCTGGTCACCCGGGCGCTGATGTACAAGGTCGACAAGCCCCTGTACGCCCGGGTCTACTTCACCACCGGCCTCCAGCCGCCCTACAACAACCACCAGCAGGTCACCATCGACAAGCTGGAGGAGATGCGGGCCTACAGCGGCGGGCTGATGGAGATCAGCGTCAAGGATCCCACCGGCTACAAGGAGCTGGAAGAGGAGGCCCGGCGGTTCGGTGTGCAGCCCGTCCAGTACCGCTACAAGTCCGCCAACGTCAGCGAGCTGAAGCGGGTCTACATGGGCGTGGCCCTGGTCTACGGCGACCGCCAGGAGGTCCTCCCGGCGATCACCCAGACCGACTCCCTGGAGTACGACCTCGCCCGCGCGATCCGCTCCCTGGTCTCTGAAGAGGACCGCAAGACCATCGGCTACGTCACCGGCCACGGCGAGCCTGATCTCCTCACCGCTGCGGGTCCGGTGCAGAACCTCCGGGGCCGGCTGGTGGAGGACTACAACCTCACCGCGGTCAGCATTGATGGCACCGCCGGGGTCTCTGAGGACATCGACGCCCTGTACGTCATCGGGCCGCAGCGTCCGCTCTCGGACCGGGCGATCTACCACATCGACCAGTACCTCATGCGCGGCGGCGCCCTGGCAATGTTCCTGACGAACACCCGCCCCAACCTCCGCACCATGAAGCCGATCAACGTCTACCACGGCCTCGACGCCCTCGTCGGCAGCTACGGGGTGCAGGTCAACCGCGACTCGGTGGTCGACCGGGTGCGAAACGGCAGGATGGGCTTCCCGGTCCGTCAGGGCAAGGTCATCCGGCAGACCGAGATCAACTACCCGCTGATCCCCAAGGCCACGGAGCTGTCTGAGAGCAGCCCGGTGGTCAAGGGGCTCGACAGCATGCTGTTCCCGTTCGCCAGCTCGCTCACCCTCGCCGATCCAATGCCCCCAGACGTCACCGCCGACGTCCTCGCGGCCTCTGCGGAGACGTCCGGCCGCATCAAGGGCGTGCGCACCATCGACCCCAACGCCTACACCCGGCTGGCCCCCGGCGAGGAGCAGGGCAGCTTCCCGCTGCTCATCAGCATGACCGGTCGGTGGTCCTCGTACTTCGCCGACAAGGACATCCCCCCCGCCAACCTCGCCCCCGGCGAGGAGCCCGTGCCCGACAACCCCGCCGCTCGGCTCAGGCAGGGCACCGACGCCCGGCTCATCGTCTCGGGCTCTGCGGACTTCGTGGCGAACAACCTGCCGTTTATGCTCAACCTCACCGACTGGATGCTCCAGGATGAGTCCCTCATCGGCATCCGCTCCAAGACCGTCAAGCTGCCCTCCCTGGAGCCTCTGGAGGCCGCGGAGTCCCGGAAGTACAAGCTGATCAACCTGCTGTTCGGGCCGCTGCTGCTGCTGCTGCT
>JBLHNG010000629.1:0-5399 GCA_047621685.1 Myxococcota bacterium
CCTACGAAGCCGGTCAGGTGGCTGCCTTTTCCCCTAATTTTGTTGATTGTATTGTTTTGGATCGCCTTGCCTGGAGTCTCAGTTCGCCCGGGCGCGCGCAAGGGGAGACCGGAGTGGGCCGTGTCGGAGGGGCCGCACGCCAGATTCTCTGGCGGCCCCGGAGGCAGCAAGTGACCCGAGGCTGGGGACGTGGGCAGTTTCTGAACAGTGGACGCCGACAGGGAGTGAAGCGCGGACCGCGGAGGGGACCCGTGGCGATCAGCGCCCAAGGACGGAGACGTCGCTGGAATCACCGCCAGTCGAGGATTCGCCCATCTCTGCTTTTGATAGTGCCGACCTGTCCTGCTCGCCCTTCGGTCTTCTCAGCCTCGTGGCGATGGGATGACGACGGGTTCTCCCTCACCGGATGGTTGAGGTTCGCCATCGTCGTCTCCATTCTTTTTCTGGCCACTTCGCCCCACTGCGCCCGACGCTTCGCTCTGGTCTGCTCATGGGGCTCGTTCGAGGGGGCTGCACTCACTGCGTTCGCCGCTCCCCTGTGACCCCCAACCAGACACCCGCTCACTCACTCACTACCGCAGGCTCAAAGGACCGTCCTGCACACCTCAGAGCGCCGGGTAGTTGCCTGAGTCAGATCAATCAGCGCGCATCTCACGTGAGAGGCTGACGAGGATGGCCTTCAGCCGCTCCTCCAGCGCACCCCTCAACCCAGCGGAGTCCAGCAGCTGACCCAGCAGCGGACCGGGGTTGTAGTCCATGTGCAGGGTGACCAGAGTGTTGGTCGAGGGCTTCATGGTCCGCAGGCTGTAGTGCAGTTTGCCCTTCGTGCGCTTACCGGAGGTCGTGACCAGGACGCGCCGACCGCTGTGGGAGCTGTCCTTGGAGGCGAACTGGTAGCCCATCACCCGGTTCTTCGGAGAGGCCTTGAAGTGCAGATCGTAGGCGTCTCCGCCCTTGTCGACGACCTTGTCAAAGGCGCCGTTGAGGAGACGGGGGTGGTTGGCTGGATTCCCCAGCCAGTCGAATACGGACTCCCGACGGAAGCCCTCGATGAGAATGTCTGTGGTGATGACCGCCATGGAGGCGTCTTAACCGACGCCAGCCTCTGCGGCCTTCTTCCGGGCCTCTCGGGCGGTCTTCGCAGCCGCCACCTGTCGATGGACATCGGCACTTGTGGCGATATGGGCGTCGATCTCCGCTGATGCCACGCCGATGGCCTCGCCCAGATCGCGGATCGCGGCCTGGCAGGGCTCGGTGAAGGGAGTGGTGTTGATGAACATCTGGCAGGCCAGCGCCAGCAGCAGCTTCTGGTGGGCAGCCTCAAGCTGCTGCGCGCTGGAGATGGGGCGGTACAGCTGCCGGCGGCGCCGCTTGCCGATGCCGAGCGCCTGGCCCAGATCGTCAAGGAAGACGATGCAGGTTGACCGGGACTGTCGCGTCAGCTCATGGAGCACGCCGAACAGGGTGGTGCTGACGCGACCAGGCAGGTCGAGCAGGCGTCGGGGATGGTAGCCTGGCGGATCCTTCGTGTGTGGGGCGATCGCGGTGAGCCGCCACTCGTCGAGGTCCTGGGCAGCACCGCAGTAGCCACACCCACCCAGGGCGTCCAGCGGGGCGCCGCAGCCCTGGCAGCCGAGGCTGTTCATCCCGCGGTGGATCGGGGTGGTGGCCTGAGCGCTCCGGGTGAAGGTCCACTGCTCAGCGCGAGACTCTCCGTCGGACTGCCAGCGCACCCGCATCTGGAGGCGGTCGGTGTCTGTGCCGATCTCGATGCGCTGCAGCCGGATGTCCTCCAGGAACGGCTGGCTTCCGACGGCGGGGGGCTGAAACCCGTCGGCGAGGAAGCCAGGTTCGCTCACGCCCTGCTGAACCGACCAGAATATGGCGACCGCGCGGTCTTCCACGATCTCCGGGACGAACCCCGGGTCACGCTGCCGGAGCGCGAGCAGGCCGGGGATGTCGAAGATCTCATACTCGTGCTCCCCCTCGCTGATCCCACAGAGGATCCAGTCGTGCTCTCCGGAGTTGACCACCGCGCCACACTGCATGCATCGGACCCGGTCCGACAGCTCCAGGTCCGCGCCGCAGCGGGGGCAGGACTGCTCCCAGGGTCCGTGTCCGCCGACGGCCTCGGGTCGCACGCCGTCCAGCCGACGGATGTAGAACCACTTGGCTCCCACCGCCCACGACTTCGTTCGGTGGGTGGGGTCGCGGTACCAGCGGGGGCGGGCGATGGCGATGGCGTAGGGGCCGTCCTGCCGGATGACATCGAGGTTCAGGGCCTCGACAGGGAGCCGGCCGTCGGAGATGAACTCAAAGGGACGCCCGATGGCCTGCTGGGCGAGCAGGCTCTGGTAGAGGCCGTCGGAGACCACGCTCCGGAGGCGCTTTGGCTCGCCGTCTCGCAGGGCCTGCCACACCCGGTCGGCGTGGGGAGCCATGCGGTGCTCCCAGAGGTCATCGGTGATGAACGGATCCTGACTGCGAATCAGCATCCACGCCCACTCTCGGGTCAGGATCTCCTGCTCGTAGGGCTTGAGCGAGTCGGGGGTGTCGATGAGCATCAGGATGAGGTCTAGGAGCTGGTCGAGCCACTTCATCGGAGGAACATATCGAGTCGGGTTATCGGGTGGGTCAGACTTGAGGTTGTCCCATGCTCGCGCTGATTCCCTACTTCACCATTCCCATCGTGGAGTTCGGCCCCATCGTCCTGGATTCCTGGGCGATCCTGGTCAGCCTCGGCTTCATCTTCGGCCTGGAGGTCTGCCGCGCGCGCGGGATCCGCATGGGCCAGGACGTCCGCGACGTGGTCGACAGCGCGCTGTTCATCGTCGGCATGGGCTTCCTGGTCGGCCACTTCGTGCATGTCCTCGCCTACAACCCCCAGCAGCTCGAAGAGCAGGGCATCATGGCGCTGCTGAAGGTCTGGGCGGGCTTCTCCAGCTATGGCGGCTTCCTCGGTGCAGTCATCGGCGCGGTGCTGTTCTACAAAGTCATCCGTCCCCGCCCGTTCTGGGCGCACGCTGACACCGCGATGTTCGGCTTCCCGTTCGGCTGGGTGCTGGGTCGGCTGGGCTGCTTCTCCGCCCACGATCACATCGGCGAGCTCTCGGACTTTGCCCTCGCGGTCGACTTCCCCGGCGGTGCGCGGCACGACCTGGGGCTGTACGAGGCGCTGTGGACGATGGTGATCGCGGCGGTCTTCTGGGCGCTGCGCAAGCGCGATGTGAAGCCCGGCTTCTTCGTCGCCCTGTGGTGCGCGATGTATGCGCCGATCCGGTTCGTGCTCGACTTCCTCCGCAACACCGACCTCGGCGGCGCGGATGTGCGCTGGCTCGGCCTCACTCCCGCACAGTACGGCTCGCTGGCGATGTTCCTGGCGGGGGTGGGCATGGTGGTCTGGCTGCGAACGGGGGGCGGTGAGGTGGCTGAGCAGGCACCAGCGGAGGAGTGATCACTCGTCCCGCCACTCCGCTTCCCGGCGGTAGATGGTCCGGGCGGTGATGCCGAGCAGCCGGGCGGCAAGGGTCTTGTCGCCGTCGACCTGGGCGAGGGTGGCTTGAAGCATGCGCCGCTCCACGATCTTGAGCGGGGTGCCGACGGTGAAGGTCAGGCTGTCCGGTGCGGCTCGGTGTGAACGGATGGCCGGGGGCAGACTGGCCAGTGAGATGATCTCTTCCCTCGACAGCACCACCGCGCGCTCGGTGGCGTTCTCCAGCTCGCGCACGTTCCCCGGCCACTCCCATGCGACCAGGGCCTCCAGCGCCTCGGGGGTGATGCCCTTGATGTTGCGTGCGTTGCGCTCGGCATGGCGGGCGATGAAGTGCTGGGCGAGCAGCGGGATGTCGTCGGTGCGCTGGCGGAGGGGAGGAAGCTGGATGCGAATGACGTTGAGGCGGTAGTAGAGGTCCGCCCGGAGGTCGCCGTCCTTGATGGCCTGCTCCGGGTCTCGGTTGGTGGCGGCGACGATGCGCACGTCGGTCTTGAGGGTCTTTGTGCCACCGACCCGCTCGTACTCGCCGTCCTGGAGCACCCGCAGCAGCTTGACCTGGACCTTGGGGCTCATCTCGGTGACTTCGTCGAGGAACAGGGTGCCGCCCCGGGCCATGTCGAACCGGCCCTCCTTCTTGCCCACCGCCCCGGTGAACGCCCCGGCCTCGTGTCCAAACAGCTCGCTCTCCAGCAGCGACTCCGGCAGGGCCGCGCAGTTGACGGTGATGAGCCGGTGCTTGCGGCGGGGGGAGGCCCGGTGGAGCCAGCGGGCGAGCAGACCCTTGCCGGTCCCGCTCTCGCCGGTGATCAAGACGCTGGCCTGAGAGTCGGCGACCTGTCGGGCCTCCTCGATGATGCGACGCATCGCGGCAGAGCGGCAGATCATCTCGTCGGGGACGGCGCGGGCCAGCTCATTGCGGAGCTGCCGGTTCTCCATGACCAGGGAGTGCTTCTCCATCGCGCCGCGGACCTTGCGCACGATGACGCTGCGGCGGAGCGGCTTGGTCACGAAGTCCCAGGCGCCCTCCTTCATGGCCTCCACCGCAGTCTCGACCGTGCCGTAAGCGGTGATCACGATGACTTCGAGGTCCGGGTTGGTGGCGCGGGCGGCCTTGAGGAGATCGAGGCCAGACATGCCCGGCATCTTCAGGTCGGTGAGCATGACCGCAGGTGGGTTCTCCCGGAGCTGGACGAGGGCTGCCTGGCCGTCTTCGGCGTGGGCGACCGCGTAGCCCTCGCGGACGAGGATGCGCTCCAAGGCAGTGCGGTTGGCGGCTTCATCATCGACGACGAGTACGAGGGGCTGCATGGTGACGTCCTGTCAGGTAGTGTGACATTGTTGCTTATGGTAGACTTTTTGTCAATGTATAGACAGATTGACATTGTGTTTGAGCTGAGGTTGGGGGGCTCGCTGGCGGGGACGGCGAGTTCGGCCAGTGCCGGTCGGAGGTGGCCCACGGACCTGACCACTGAGTTGCAGCAGCAGTCGGTCGCAGACGGGCTGCTTGCTGTACCGAGGAGAGGTGCGGAGACGGGCGGAGTTCAGACGGAGTCGGTCAGGTGGCAGCCTTCTCCTTCACTGACCGCCGAGTGACGGCAGCAGCCGGCCTTTAGGCGGGGTAAACTGCCGATTCGTGGAGCGGTACGGGGACGGGGTGAGTCCTGCGAAGCCGGTCAGGTGGCAGCCTGATGTACCCGCCTGAAGTTCGACAAGTGCCGGTCGGAGACGGGCTGATTGTCGATTCGGGGAGAGGAGCGGGGACGGGGTGAGCCCTGCGAAGCCGGTCAGGTGGCTGGCTCAGTGTCCCCGCCGTTGAGTTCAGCAAGTGCCGGTCGTCAGACGGGCTGATTGCTGATTCGTGGAGAGGCGCGGGGACGGGGTGAGTCCGACGAAGCCGGTCAGGTGG
>JBLHNG010000630.1:0-5391 GCA_047621685.1 Myxococcota bacterium
TCTCATGGATGATGCGCTTGCCCATTCGGCGGACCGCATCGACGCCGCCACGATCGTAGGCCTGGAGGAACGGACGGGCGATGCCACCGACCCGGGCACCGAGCGCGATGGCGCGGGCGATCATCAGGCCATCGCGCATGCCGCCGGTCGCGCAGATGCCGAGCGGGAGGTCGGCGAGCTGGGCGACGGAGCCAGCGGTGGGGATGCCCCAGTCCCAGAAGGTGTTGCCGATGGTGACGCCCTCGTCTACCGCCCGGTGAGTCTCCACCGCGACCCAGCTCGTGCCCCCCGCACCGCTGACGTCGACCCAGGCCACGCCGCGCTCGACGATGCGCCGGCCGACATGCCGCGACAGCCCGCAGCCGGTCTCCTTGACCACCACCGGCACACTCAGCCCCTCGACGAGCCGGGAGATGGTGTCGAGGCCGCCGGTGAAGTCGCGGTCGCCCTCCGGCTGCACGACCTCCATGGCCGGGTTGAGGTGGACCACCAGGGCGTCGGCCTGACAGGCATCGACCAGAGACTGCAGGGCGTCGGTTGAGGAGGCGGTGGCCTGCACGATGCCGATGTTGCCCAGCACCAGGGTGCTCGGTGCCTCTTGGCGGACCTGGTAGCCAGCGGTGATGCCTTCGGTCAGCAGCGGGCGCTGGGAGCCAAACGCAAACCCGATGCCCAGCTCCTCGGCGACACTGGCGAGATCGCGGTTGATGCGATCCGCCCGATCCACCCCGCCCGTCATCGCGGCGATCACCAGGGGTGCGGCGAGGGTCTTGCCCGCGAAGGTGCAGGAGAGGTCGATGTCGTCGAGCGACAGCTCCGGCAGCGCGTCATGGACCAGCTCGATGCCCTCGATGAGGTTGCTCTTTTTGCGGAAGCCGACATCGCCGTCGATGCACAGGTCGAGGTGGTCGGCCTTGCGACCGGAGATGGCCGGCTGGGTGGGGTCGGTGGGCTTGGTCATGGGATCTCACTGATGAGGAGGGCAGCACCCGGCGCGGGCTGGACGGCGATGGGAGAGAGCCCCTCGGCCGCACAGCGGGTCTCAAAAGCCTGCTGTGACTCCCTATCTGGAAAAAACGCCACTGCGCAGTCCCCGCCGCCCGCCCCCGACGGCTTCGCGGCTCCGCCATGTGCCGCGGCAAGCGCCATGATGCGCTGGAGTTCCACGGTGAGGTAGTCGACCCCGGCAGCGGCGGTGGCGGCGATGAGCAGCTCGGCGGCCTGTGCGGTGGCGGCGATGGGATCGTGGGAGAGCAGGTCGACCAGCTCAGCAGTCTGCTGCACAAACCGCGCGCGGGCAGCATCATCGGACCAGGCACGCCAGACCTGAACCCGGGGGCCGGTCTTCGCGGAGGTCCCGGTGTAGATGACCGACGGGTGGACCAGGGGGAGGGGGGTGGCGGGCTGGCCGGGGGTGAACCGGATGAGGCCGCCGTGGATGCTGGCGGCCACATCTACGCCTGAGCCGCTGCCCTGGACGGTGTGGTGGATGGTGAAGGCATCGTGTGCGGGGCGATTTGCGGCGATGCAGGCCGCGACACATGCCGCCGCTGAGCCACCGAATCCGGGCTTGCCGGGGAGGTCCACCGGGTTCCAGGCGGAGAACCGGTACAGCGCAGGAGGCGCGCCGTGCAGGGCCGGTGCGACGAACCGGGTGTCGCCATCGGGGGTGACGATGCCGTCGCCAGCCAGCACCTCGCAGCGCACCCCCCGATCGATCGCCAGCACCGCCGCCGGGGCGCCATCGAGGACCGCATAGTCCCCGATGATCACCAGCTTCCCCGGCGCGCGGACCTCAGGAAACGCTGGCATCGCCGCCGACCCCCAGGATGGCGACCTGTCCGACGTGGGCGCGGATCGCATCGGCGACCCGGTCGGCGTCGGCGGCCTCACAGATCACCTTGACGTTCGGGCCGGCATCCATGGTGTACCAGGCCCCCACCCCGTCTCGGCGCAGCCCCTCGACCGCCTCCAGCACTGCCACCGTGCTCGGCTTCCAGTACCGGATGCCCGCTGAGATCATGGTGGCGTGCATCTTCAGCGTCGAGCGCTCCATCGCCTCGCCCAGCGCCTGGAGGTCCCGCCGGGCCAGGGCATCGCGCGCCTGGGTGATGTCGGCCTCTGCGCTGGAGACCCAGCCGGGGTACAGCGGCGAGGTCTCCTGGGTCTTGATCATGCCGGCGGTGCTGCCGATGGGCTTCTTGCCCTCCGAGACCATCGCGACGAGCACCCGGAGGTCCCAGTGATCCCGGGGCGCGATCGGGGTGCCGTGGCAGTCATGGCCATCGGGACGGCTGCCGCGATCCCACAGCACCCAGCCACCCCACAGGCTCCGACAGGCCGATCCGGATCCCTGGCGGGCCAGCCGAGACAGCTCGACGAGAGTGCGACTCTGCCCGGCGGCGGCGGTCCCGGCGAGGGCGAGGGCGGCGAACGCGGAGGCGGAGGAAGCGAGCCCGGCAGCGGTGGGGAAGTTGTTGTCCGAGACGATGGTGCAGGGCGGACGCCGGGGCTCGATGAGGTCGAGGAAGTCCAGGGCGCGCTTCGCGGCACCGTCCGCCACCAGGCTGCCGTTGATGATGAGGCTGTCGGTCTGTGCTCCCCAGGTCACGGTGGTGACGGTCTGGAAGGTGTCCAGGGTCACCGATAGCGAGGAGGTCGAGGGGAGGTTGCGGGGGATGTCCCGCTTTCCCCAGTACTTGATGAGGGCAATGTTGGGGTGCGCGGTTGCCGTGGCCTGCATGGGGGGCTCCGGGTTGGTTATCGAGCCGTTGAGGGGGTGGAGGAATGATCCGTCCAATAATTCCAATCATGACGACGCTGTTTCAGGTGAAGCGCCTGATGTGGCGGGTGCAGCGCCCGGTCTCTATCGGGGTTCGCATCGCGCCGATCCGGGCGGACGGCTGCGTGTTGATGGTCCGACACACCTACCTCTCCGGCTGGTTCCTGCCCGGGGGCGGTGCAGATCGGGGAGAGACCCTGGCACACGCGGCGGTGCGGGAGCTGTCGGAGGAGGCTGGCCTGACTGCGGCGCACGAGCCGGTGCTGGTGGCGCTGGAGACGGTGTTTAAGGATGGCAAGACCGATCATGTGGCCCTCTACCGGGTGCCCATCGTCGGGGAGCCGACGGTGGATGGCTTCGAGATCTGTGAGGCGCGGTACTTTCCGCTGAGTGACCCGCCCGGTGACATCTCACCGCTCACCCGACGGCACCTGTCGCTGGTGCGACGCGAGCAACAAACGCCTCCGCCCCAAGGGCACGGGCAGCCCTGAGCACCGGCTCTGGATCCGCCACCAGCGCCAGCGCGACCCCACCGCCCCCGGCCCCGGCCAGCTTCGCCCCATAGGCCCCGGCAGACAGCGCGGCGCCGACCAGTGCGTCGAGGAGAGGGGAGGAGACGCCGATGCCGCGCAGCAGGCGGTGGTTCTCAGTCAGCAGCGCGCCGAGGGCATCCGGGGGACCATGCAGGGCGTCCGCCACCGCCTCAGTCAAGGCACCGATCTCGGAGAGCAGGGCGGTGCCGTCCGGCAGCGCAGCCACCCCGGCGACCAGCTCCGCGGTGTTCCCGGCGATCCCGGTGTCCATGACCACGAGGGTCAGCGGCGGCAGGGGCAGCGGCGTGATCGGCTGGCCGCGGCGGTACTTCACCCCGCCGCCCATCGCGCTGACGGTGTGGTCGACGCCGGAGGGGTTGCCGTGGAACACCCGCTCGATGGCGAAGCCCTCCCGGTGACACTCCTCGAAGTCCGCGACCCGTCCCGACAGCACTGCCCGCGCCCGGACCAGGGCCACCGCCAGGGCCGCCGAGGAGCCCATGCCTCGGCCCACCGGAAGGTCGGTCTCGATGGCCACCCCGATGCCTTCTGGTGGCAGGATCGCAGACAGCGCGTCGTCGAGCCGGGCGTCGGAGAACGGCGCATCGTCGATGCCGGTCGGACCCTCACGGCGGGTGAGGGTGACCGTGGTGCCGAGGGTGACGGCCAGAGCGAGGCAGAGGTGACCGTGGACCACGGCATGCTCACCAGACAGGATGAGCTTGCCGGGGGCGTACCCGATGGCCGAGGTGCCGCTTTCGGAGATCACCGGCTCGCCCGGAGGGATGTGAGGGCCTGACTCGCACGGGTCACCGAGTAGTCCTCGTCGGTGCACATCTGCGAGACCACCTCAGCGATCTCACTGGTTTGTGCGCCGGCCTGCACCGCGACGTTTCGGGCGTGCATGCGCATGTGGCCCTTCTGGATGCCCTCAGTCGCCAGGGCGCGCAGGGCGCCGAGGTTCTGGGCGAGTCCGACCGCGGCCATGACCGCAGCGAGCGGACCGGCGCGGGTGATGCCGAGGATCTGGAGGTTGGCGGCGGCGGTGGGGTGGTTCTTGATCAGCCCGCCGACCGTGCCGACCTGGATCGGCAGCTCGATGGTGCCGACCAGGAAGCCGTCGTCGTCTCTGCGCCAGGCACTCAGGGCGCGGTACTGCCCATCCCGGCAGGCCCAGGCATGCGCCCCGGCCTCGATCGCCCGCCAGTCGTTGCCGGTCGCGAGGGCCACCGCGTCGATGCCGTTCATCACGCCCTTGTTGTGGGTCGCTGCCCGCCAGGGATCCGCCCAGGCGAACCGATAGGCGTTGACGATGCCGTCAGCGACGTCTTCGCCGGAGACATCGTCGGTGGTGAGGTGAGCGGGATCGATGCGACAGCGCGCCCGAGACAGTCTCTTCGAGGCGAGGTTCGAGAGAATGCGCAGCCCGACTGCTTCACCGGTGATCTCCTCGACTTCTGGGGCCAGCCGCTCGGCGACGGTGTTGACCATGTTCGCGCCCATGGCGTCCACACAGTCGAGGTGGAAGTGCAGCACCACCATCTCAACAACCGGCTCTCCAGGCTCGTCGTAGGTCACCCGGCGGATCTCCATGCCCCGCAGTCCGCCGCCGCGCGCCTCCAGCCGCGGGTGGATCCCAGAGACCATCGCGGAGAGCTGAGGGATGGCCTCTTGGAGTGCGGTGACCACTGCGTCTGGGTGAGAGACGTCCATGAGCTGGACCTGTCCGATCATGATCGAGGGATCAGACTCCGCAGAGAAGCCGCCGGAGCGACGGACCAGCCGGGCCATGTTGGAGACCGCGGCGACCACCGAGGGCTCCTCGACGACCATCGGGATCAGCACGTCCTCGCCGTTGATCTGGAAGTTCACCCCGATCCCGAGGGGGAGGGCGAAGGTCCCGATGACGTTCTCGACCATCAGGTTGGCGCGCTCGCAGCCCAGGGCGTCGGTGGAGAGCGCGGCAGATGCCACTTCATCGAGATCCGCACGGTCTGTGATCAGCTTCCGCCGCTCATTGACCGTGAGCTTGTAGAAGCCGGGTATCCGGCTGCCGTCATCGTGCGCCATGCTCCC
>JBLHNG010000631.1:0-5367 GCA_047621685.1 Myxococcota bacterium
CCTCACCATGAACCGCCCCGAGGCGAAGAACGCCTGGTCGCTGGAGATGATGGCCCGCCTCGCAGACGCCTGGGAGACGGTCAACACCGACGACAGCATCTTCGTCTGCATCCTCACGGGAGCCGGCGGGAGCTTCTGTGCGGGCTCAGACCTCAAGATGATGCACCGCAGCAACGACGACGACCCCTGGAAGCAGCGCTTCAAGGACGATCCGAACCTGCACTGGAAGGCAATGCTGCGGGGACACCGGGTCACCAAGCCGATCATTTCTGCGGTGGAGGGCTTTGCCCTGGCTGGTGGCACCGAGATCCTCCAGACCACCGACATCCGGGTCGCCGCCCGGGATGCTCAGTTCGGGCTGACCGAGGCGAAGCTGGGGCTGTTCCCGCTGGGCGGCTCCACAGTGCGTCTCCAGCGACAGGTCTCCTACACCAAGGCGATGGAGATCCTGCTGATGGGGCAGCGCTTCTCTGCCCAGGAGGCCCTGGATATCGGACTCATCGGGCGGATCGTAGAGCCGGGCGAGGCCCTGGAGGAGGCCCGGCGCATGGCGGCCATCATCGCCGGCAACGGGCCGCTCGCCGTCCAGGCAATCAAGAAGTCCATCGTCGAGACCGCTGACATGTCCGAAGAAGACGGGCTGGCCCATGAGCTGAAGCTGGGCTGGCCGGTGTTTCAGTCCGAGGACGCCCGAGAGGGTGCCCGGGCATTCGCAGAGAAGCGCCAGCCGGTGTTCAAGGGCAAATGATGGACCGCACCGTCGACTTCATCGCAATTGGCAGCGGCGCTGCCGCCATGGCCGCCGGTCTTCGAGCCGCAGACCTCGGCATGGAGGCCCTCCTCTTAGAGGCCACCGACAGCTACGGCGGATCCACCGCGATGTCTGGTGGGGTCTGCTGGGTGCCGAACAACCCCCACATGGCCGCACGCGGTGTGTCGGACACTGCCGAGGATGGCCTCACCTACCTGCGCAACATCATCGGCGACTCCACCCCCGATGAAGTGCTTCAGACCTACGTCACCGAGTCCCGGCGGATGGTGGAGTACCTCGAGGAGAAGTCCGCAGTCCGGTTCGAGGCGCTGGAGAAGTACTGCGACTACTACCCAGAGGTCGAGGGGGGCCGACCGGGCGGGCGCTCGATGGAGTGCACCCCGTTTGATGGCCGAGAGCTTGGCGAGGAATTCCGCCGCATCCGCCCGCCGCATCCCCAGTCGCAGGTCCTGGGTATCTTCGGACTCACCGCCCGGGAGGCCCACACCCTGCTGGCGAACACCTGGCACAGCAAGGTCCTGCTGGTGAAGCGTCTGCTGGCGGCTGGGCTCAACCTGCTGGCCCGCCGAAAGTGGGGCCGGGATCCCCGACTGACCGCCGGTAACGCCCTGATCGCCCGGCTGCGGCGCTCGCTGCTGGACCGCAACGTCGAGCTGAGCCTGTCCACCACGGTCACAGACCTGATCATCGAAGAGGGCAGGGTGGTCGGGGTCATCGCTGAGAAGGATGGCAAGACCCTGCGCATCGGCGCGCGCAAGGGCGTGCTGCTCTCAGCGGGGGGCTTCTCCCGGAACAAGGCGATGCGTCAGGAGCACCAGCCCGCCCCGATCACCGACGAGTGGAGCGCGGGCAACCTGCGCAGCCTCGGCGACGGGCACCGCATGGGTGTGGAAGCCGGCGGTCGGCTGGTGCACATGGACAAGGCGTGGTGGACCCCGACCATCCGCATCCCCCGTCAGGAGCTGGCCTGGGTCATCGTGGTGGAGAAGAACCTGCCGCACTCGATGATGGTCAACGACCGCGGGCAGCGCTTCACCAACGAAGCCGCCCCGTACCTCGACGTGGTGGAGGGCATGTATGCAGCCGACTCCGCCCCGGCGTGGCTGTTGTTCGACGCCACCTTCCGCCGCAGCTACCCGGTCGGCCCCCTGGCTCCCGGCTACGCGGTTCCAGACAAGCGGGTCAGCCAGAAGTTCCTGCACGGCTTCCTCAAGAAGTCCGACACCCTCGCCGGTCTGGCTGAGGCCTGTGAGGTGCCCGCCCAGGCGCTCCTCGGCGCGGTCGAGCGGTTCAACACCATGGCGGACACCGGCAAGGACACCGACTTCGGTCGCGGCGAGAGCCTGTCTGACCGCTACTACGGCGACACCCGGGCCACCCCCAACCCCTGCCTCGGTCGCTTAGAGACCGCGCCGTTCTATGCGGTGCGGGTCTACCCCGGCGATCTGGGCACCAAGGGCGGCCTCGTGGTCGATCCCCAGGGCCGGGTCCTCGACAGCACCGACGCCCCAATCCCCGGCCTGTACGCTGCCGGCAACTGCGCGGCCCCGGTCATGGGCAAGACCTACCCCGGCGCCGGAGGTACCATCGGCCCGGCAATGGTGATCGGCTTCCTGGCGGCCGAAGCCGCAGCAGCAGTAGACAATTCATAGGTGAGACTGGACATGAGTGACTTCCGGGCTGAAGTGGTGGCGTTTATCGAGGCGCACGCGCCGCGCGAGCTGTGGGGAACGGCGACCTCACCGTTCCAGGGGCACTGGGGCGGCAGCGACTCCGGGTACTCCTCCCCCGCACACGTCGTCTGGTTTGAAGCCGCCCTGGAGCGGGGCTGGACCGCGCCGACCTGGCCGAGAGCTTACGGCGGCGGTGGACTGAGTCGAGAGGAAGGCGCGATCCTCATCGCGGAGCTGAACCGACTCGGCATTCCCCGCCCGCTGGTCGGCTTCGGGCTGTCCATGATCGGACCGATCATCCTCAGCTACGGCACCGAAGCGCAGAAGAAGCTGCACCTCACCGCCATCGCGCGGGGGGAGGTCCGCTGGTGTCAGGGCTACTCCGAGCCCGGGGCTGGCTCCGATCTGGCCGCGCTGGCGTGTCGGGCGGAGCGGGACGGGGATCACTTCGTGGTCAACGGCCAGAAGATCTGGACGAGCTTCGCAGACAAAGCGGACTGGATCTTCTGCCTCGTGCGCACCGCGCCGGTCAAGCACAGCGGCATCACCTTCCTGCTCATCGACATGGCCACCCCCGGCATCGAGGTCCGTCCCATCGAGCTGATCAGCGGAAACTCGCCGTTTTGTGAGACCTTCATCACCGACGTCCGGGTGCCTGCAGAGAACGTCGTCGGCGAGATCAACGCTGGCTGGGCCATCGCCCGGGCGCTGCTCGGCCACGAGCGCGACTCCATCGGCGAAGCCATCATCAACGGCGGCTCCCGTCCGCCAGTCCTCGCTAACTTCTCCCTGCGGGACCACGCCATCGACCTCATCGGCCGAGACGCCACCGGCAAGCTCGCCGATCCGATCCTGCGCGCTGCGGTCGCGGACCATGAGATCGTGCGTCAGGTGGGCAGGCTCACCCTCGGTCGCATCCGGGACACCCTCGGCCGTGGCGGGCGGCCTGGCCCCGAAACCAGCATCGTCAAGGTGTTCGGCACCGAGCTGAACCAGGACCGCTGGGCGCTGGCACAGCGAATCCTCGGCCTCGAAGGGCTGTACTGGACCAACGACGACCCCACCAACCACGCCCTGGCCCGGACCTGGCTGCGCGCCCGGGGCAACACCATCGAGGGCGGCACGTCGGAGGTGCAGCTCAACATCATCGCCACCGCCGTGCTCGGGCTCCCTCGGCTGTCGTCTTCCGGCAAGGTCACCCCCGCCGGCAACGCCCCCTCCGCCGCCAGCCTGCTGACCGACGAGCAGGCAATGATCAGCGACGCCGCCCGGGACTTCCTCGCCAACCACGCCCCCATCTCCCGTGCCCGCGCCATGCGGGACGCCGCCACCCCGTTCGACCCGGCGCTGTGGGCGCAGATGGTGGAGCTGGGCTGGTCCGCGCTGCTGATCGACGAGGAGGCTGACGGCTTCGGGCTTGGTATGGCAGAGCTGGCCCTGGTCTGTGAGCACCTCGGCACCCACCTCACCCCCAGCCCGCTGCTCTCTACGGTCATCGCCGCCCACGTCTTTGCGGATGAGCCCGAGTCACTCACTGCCATCGCTGGCGGTGCGGTCTTCGCCCTGGCGGACCATGAGCCCCGGGCGCGTGGTGGGGTTCGGCGGACGGCTGCTGAGGTGGTCGAGGGGGGAGTGCGGGTGGTTGGGGTGAAGTCGGCGGTGCTTGATGCTGCGGCTGCGTCGTCGTTTCTGGTGACTGCGGTTGGTGCAGACGGTGCGGCGGTGCTTGCTCTGGTTGCTGCGGACGCCGAGGGGGTCACGGTGACAGCGGAGCGGCGGCTGGATGGGCGCGACAGCGGGCGGGTTGAGTTCTCGGGGGCTGTTGGGCGTGTTCTCGATGCTGCGCGGCTGCCTGCTGCGATCGATCGGGCGACCATTGCCCTGTGTGCGGAGATGCTTGGCTCGATGCAGTCGATCTTTGCTTCGACCCTGGACTACCTCAAGACCCGTCAGCAGTTTAATCGGCCGATTGGGAGCTTTCAGGCGCTTCAGCATCGGGCTGCGCGGCTCTATATTGACATTGAGCTGTGTCGTGCTGCGGTGGGGGCAGCGGCTGTGGCTGCTGATGGGGATGGGGAGAACCTGGCTGCGATGGCTTCGATGGCGAAGGTGCAGTGCAGTGAGGTGTTTGAGCACACGGCGCTGGAGGCTATTCAGCTCCATGGCGGCATCGGCATGACCGACGAGCACGACGCCGGGTTGTTCCTCAAGCGTGCGAGGGTGGCCGCTGCGACGTTTGGGACGGCGGATGTTCATCGGGATCGATGGGCGGTGATTCGGGGGTATTGAGCCGTCGGCCTCGGTCATTGTTCCGGGCGTGGGGCCCTTGGACGGCTCTCAAGAGGGTCGTGTCCCGACACCCATTCCCGGGGTTGACGCGTCCACTATGGCTCAATAGGTGTTCTGGGGTCTTCTCTGTCAGGGCACCCTGATTTGCGGGGAACGCTCCTATCCACAACGGTGTAACGCCTACTTTCAGGTTCGTTAAGGCCGTGGCTGGGGCCGCTTCGGCTCATCTCCGAGCAAGACCTCAGAACACCTATTGAGCCTTAAGCCACTGGATTTATTGGTACGTAGGCCCTGGGGTGTAGGCGAAGGGAATGAAGAACGAACTCCCGTAGGGAGTCCCCCGCAGGGGGCTTGTCGTGCGACTGACCGAGAGCCGGAGCCCCGTCGCCTGGCCGAAGACGCTCCGCGTCGCCGGTGACCTCGTCTGCTTGTAGTCGTTTACTCCGGTGTCTCCGGTAAGGTAGGGCATGAGTCCTGAACATCTGAACGCCGTCCTCCTGGAGCGCCTGAAGCGCTTGGAGGACTTGATGGTGGTTCAGGTGGCTCAGATGAAGCAGAAGGATGCTCTCATCGCTGCACAGGGCGGTCAGATTGAATCCTTGCAGGTCGAACTCAAGGAATGGCAGGTAGGAC
>JBLHNG010000632.1:0-5365 GCA_047621685.1 Myxococcota bacterium
ACGATGGAATTCCAAGTTAGCGAGAAGGCAGTTTACCCCGGACATGGCGTCGGAGTAATCACGGACATCCAGAAGTTTGAGCTCGAAGGCCTCGTCAGCGAGGTCTATGTCCTCCGCATTTTGGACAACGGACTCACCATCTCCGTCCCCCTCCAGAACGCCAGCGCCCTCGGGATGCGGCGGGTGATGAGCGCCGAGCAGGTCAAGAAGACCTTCGAGACCCTCAAGGACTGGGACGTCCCTCCAGACAAGCAGACCTGGAACCGCCGCTTCCGGCAGTACACCGCTCAGCTCCACACCGGCGATCCCCTCGAGGTTGGCAAGGTCCTTCGCGACCTCAGCCTCCTGAGGAAGAAGAAGCCGCTGTCGTTTGGCGAGCGCAAGATGTACGACAAGGCGCACACCCTCCTCGTCCAGGAGCTCGCGGTCACCCGCGACATCGACGAAGAGACCATCGCCAGCGAGATCGAGCTCATCTTCAAAGATGATGATGAGGACGAGACACTGCCCGGAAAAGGAAAGGGCAAAAAGAAGAAGAAGAAGACCTGAGCGGGGTCTTCTGGACCGTCTTCATCAAAACCAGAGATCTCTTCGTCACAACAGACGCTCTTCGCTGCTAAGCTCAAGAGGAGAGGTCGGGACATGAGACCGGGATCAGTCATGCTTTTGATCCTGCTTTTGTCGGGATGTTCTGACTACAAACTGGGCGATCAGATCGAGACCATCATTCCGGCTCCGGAATTGGTGCTCTCCACAGACCACCTCGACTTCGGCGCTCAGGCTGACGGTGTCGAGGTCTCTCAGGTCTTGTGGGTCGAGAACATCGGCACCGCGGTCATGTCGGTGATGAACATCTCACTGGAAGGCTCTCCAGCGTTCACGCTGAGCCAGCCTGAGGAACTTGTCGACCTCCCCCCTGACTCCCGTCAGGCCGTCGTCCTTCACTACGCGCCGATCAACTTCAACGAAGAAGCCACCCTCAGAATCTTCACCAACGACCCTCGCCAGCCGAGTGCGAGCGTCCAGCTCACCGGCACCGGGGCCTACCCAGAGCTGAGCCTCTCTGCCAATCCCCTCGTCCTGTCCATCGCCAGTCCCGGGGAATCTTCTGAGGAAATCCTGACGGTCACCAACTCCGGCAGCGTCGCGCTGGTCATCGACAGCCTCATCCTCACCGGAGAGGCGTTCGAGTGTGGGGAGACGTTCACGCTCCCGATCCGGCTGAAGCCTGAGGATTCCCTGCAGGTCCCGGTGACCTTCTCCAGCAACTTCTCGGGCACCTTCAGCGGCCAGATCTGGTTCGAGGACAACACCGTCTCCGGGCTCAGCAGCGGCGGACTCCTGGGCGCCAGTGCGGTCCCGGTCGCTGTGTGCTCAACCTCATCCCCCACCCTCTCGCCCATCCATGAGAGCACCGACTGGCTGGGGGATGAGTCCTTCGATGCCGCCGGTGGTGCGCTGACGGAGTATCACTGGACCCTGGTGGACCGACCCGAGGGCTCCGTGGTGAGCCTCGGCGAGAGCCAGGGCAGCGCCAACCGCTACAACTTCACCCCCGACCTCGCCGGGGAGTACACCGCGCAGCTCGTCGTGATCAACGAAGACGGTGTCACCTCCGAGCCCTGCACCACCACCATCGACGCCGTCCCCGATCAGAACTTCTGGATCGAGATGTTCTGGACCCACCCTGACGACGACATGGACCTCCACCTCCTCAGTCCTGGCGGGGAGCGGGGAAGCGACGGGGACTGCTTCTACGACAACTGTGTCAACGGCGAGCTGGACTGGGGCGAGCTGGGCAACAGCATCGACGACCCGAGCCTCGACATCGACGACATCCACGGCACCGGGCCAGAGAACATCAACATCCCAATCCCCGAGGACGGCACGTTCACCATCCTCGTGCACGACTACCAGTTCTCCACCCCCAACTACTACGGCGCAAACTCGGTGACCGTGAACGTCTACCTCGGGGGGCAGCTGGCATGGTCGGGCAGCCGATCGATCAGCGGGGAGAACACCTACACCCGGTTCGTCAAGGTGACCTGGCCAGAGGGCGCCATCATCGAGTTGTAATGTCCGATGCCCGCAACCTCCAGGGCCAGGTCCTCCAGATCGCCGAGCTGTATGGCCTGACCGATGAGTGTCTTGAGGATCTGCTGGAGATCATCCAGCCCTCCGACACCTTCCACTCCTGGACGCCCCAGGAGGACGACAGCGACGTGTCCGTGCCCGCGCTGCCGGCCACCTCGAAGCGATACCAGGAGCTGGAGCAGCTGGGCGTGGGTGGGATGGGAGTAGTGCACCGGGTCTTCGACCAGCACCTCAACCGCACCATGGCCCGCAAGGTGCTCAAGCTGTCGCTGGTGGACTCCAGCCAGGCCCGGGCGCGCTTCCTCGCAGAGGCCCGGATCACCGCGCAGCTCAACCACCCGGCCATCGCGCCGGTCCACGATGTCAGCGAGCTGGCCACCGGTCAGCCCTACTACACGATGCGCGAGATCCAGGGCGGCACCCTGCGCGAAGCCATCGAGTCGGTCCATGCGGTGTCCTCGGAGGCCCGCTGGCGAGAAGCGCTGTCCATTCACGGCCCACCCTGGACGCTCCGGCGGCTGCTCTCTGCGATCCAGCGCGCCTGTGAGGCGGTGGCCTATGCCCACAGCCGCGGGGTGATTCACCGGGACATCAAGCCAGACAACATCATGGTCGGGCCATTTGGAGAGGTCCTGGTGATGGACTGGGGGATCGCCCGGGTGCTCGATCAGCGGCGCCCGCCGTTCTCACTCAGCCCGATCATCGGCATCGACGAGGCCCTCGATCGGGCCCGGTCGGTCGTCGGCACCCCCAGCTACATGCCGTTTGAGCAGGCCGGCGGCGGGCTGGTCGGCCCCCGCGGGGATGTCTACGCCCTCGGCGCGACCCTCTACCACCTGCTCACCGGGCATGCGCCCTACAGCGGCGGTCGGTGGGAGATCCAGCGCCAGCTCCTCGCCGGTCCCCCTGCTCCCCTGGAGAGCCGAGGTGGCCCGCCCATCCCCGAGGAGCTGGCCGAGACCTGCCGGGTCGCCATGGCCCGGGAGCCCGCCGATCGCTTTGCGTCCGCCGCTGCCCTGGGCGAGTCGATCACCGCCTGGCTGGAGGGTGTCGCAGAGCAGGATCGCGCTCGGAAGATCGTCGCACAGGCCGATCAGATGCGCCCGGAGATCGATCAGCTCACCGAGGCCGTCGACAAGCTGAGAGCAGACGCCGACGCCCTGCTCGACGGAGTGCGCCCGCATGAGCCCGACGAGCGCAAGCGGCCGGGCTGGGAGAAACAGGACGAGGCCGACCTCTTAGAGCGCCGGAGTGAGCGGCTCGACCAGGAACATCGGGAGACCATCCGCTCCGCCCTCCAGTACGCCCGCGATCTCCCCGAGGCCCAGAGCCGGCTGGCGGACCACTACGCCGTCCGGCACGCCCAGGCCGAGGCCGACCGCGATCCCCGACGGGCTGCGCTGACCGAGCGGCTGCTGCGCCGCTACGATCAGGGACGGCATGCTGACTACCTCAAGGCAGAGGGCGCGCTGACCCTGCACACCGACCCGCCCGGCGCCCGAGTCCGCATCTACCGATACGAGCTGCGGCAACGGCGACTGGTCCCGGTGTACTGGAAGATCCTCGGCCAGACCCCGCTGGACGCAGTCCCGCTGCCCATCGGCAGCTACATGCTGAGCATCCACCACTCCGATCGGGCACCGGTTCGCTACCCGGTGCTCATCGAGCGGCAGACCCACAGCGACGGCATCGCCCCGGGCGACACGGCCCCGCACAGCATCTACCTGCCCACCCGTCGGGAGCTGGCTGGCGACGAGGAGTACATCCCGGCGGGCTGGTACTGGAGCGGCGGCGATCGGGATGCCGGGCGGTCGCTCCCTCGGCGTCGGCTGTGGGTCGATGGGCACGTCATCGGCCGCTTCCCGATCACCAACACCGAGTACATCGCCTTCCTCGATGACCTCGTCGCCACCGGACGGGGAGACGCCGCGATCCGCTACGCACCTCGGGATCGGCCCACCCACGGCGACCCGGAGGGCGGACTCCTCTACGGACGCAGCCGGCTGGGACGCTTCCTGCTGGTCCCCGACATCCACGGTGATGTCTGGCTGCCGGACTGGCCGGTGATCATGATGGGCTGGGCGGGTGCAGTGGCCTACTGCCAGTGGAAGTCCCGCCGCACCGGGCTGCCCTGGCGGCTGCCGGGTGAGCTGGAGTGGGAGAAAGCCGGACGCGGCGTAGATGGTCGCATCTACCCCTGGGGCGACGCCTTTGATGCCTCCTGGTGTTGCACCCGGGAGAGCCACCCTGGCCGTCCGCAGCCGGTGCCCGTCTCCGCCTTCCCCATCGACGAGAGCCCCTACGGGGTGCGCGGCATGGCTGGCAACACCCGGGACTGGTGCGGCGACATCTTCAGCCCCCGCGGCCCCCGGCTCGACGGCGACCGGGTCATCCCGCCCAGCCTCCCCCGACGGGTCGATCCCTCCACCGGCCACACCGGCATCACCCGGGGCGGCGCCTGGTGGTACTCCCCCCGAGAGGCCCGGCTGACCTACCGCGAGGTCCACCTCCCGGCGATCCGCTTCCACCCGCTGAGCTTCCGGATCGCGCGGACTTTTCCCGATCCTGGCGCTCCAGAGCCCGTCCACGATGGCCTCCCGGTTCCCCGACGGCGCTCGCGGAGATGACCCCGGCACGACTCCTGCATTGACTTCCAGCATCGCCGCCCCGCGGCAGCCAACCTGGAGTCCACCATGCCCCTCATCCTCGCCCTGATCGCTACCGCCCTCGCCGATGACGCCGCCATCATCACCGTCCCCCTCCCCGACATGGCTGCGGAAGTGGTCACCGAGGCGGCACCCTGGGCGCCCGATGAGACCCGCGAGGGGCCGCCGCTGGCCTGGAGTCAGGTCGGAGAGCACCGGATCGGCGGAGAGCACCTCCTGTACGGCGCCGACGGAGAGATCGCGCTGACGTGTGAGATCCAGGCCTTCGAGCTTCGCAGCACCGAGACCGGTGCCTGGGCGTCGGACGGGGTGGAGGTCTGGGCGCGGCTGGACTGCGGGAGCGAGGCGGTTGCCTGGCGGTGATCTATCCTGGGTAGATCGCACTCACGGAGTGTCGCAGGTGGCAGAATCCGGGCACTACGGAGTCCCCCATGTACACCCACATCGTGCTCTTCCACTTCAAGAACCCCGGCGACGCACCCGAGGCGGCCGAGAAGCTCCGCGGAATGGTGGGCCACATCCCCACCCTCCGCAGCATCGAGGTCGGTGTGGACGATGCCCCCTCCCCCCGCTCTGCGCACCTGTCGCTGCTCACCCGGTTCGAC
>JBLHNG010000633.1:0-5363 GCA_047621685.1 Myxococcota bacterium
CCGTCGGTGTCGGCGTACCAGGTCAGCACCTCGGAGGCGTCGTCTTCGTCAACATCGCCGTCGCAGTCGTTGTCGATGCCGTCGCAGATCTCGGTGTTGCTCGGGTAGGACGCGGGCTCAGCATCGTCGCAGTCGGTGTTGTCGGCCACGAAATCCGAGGGCTGCTCACAGGACAGGGTGGTCGTCGCGGCGTCGCCGTAGCCGTCGGAGTCGGCATCGGCGAACCAGGTGGCGGCGTCTGCGGCGTCGTCTTCGTCAACATCGCCGTCGCAGTCGTTGTCGAGGTCATCGCAGACCTCGGTGTTGCCCGGGTAGGAGATGGCCTCAGCGTCGTCGCAGTCGGTGTCATCGGCGACGTAGCCTGAGGGCTGATCGCAGGCGGACGTGGTCGCGTCTGGGTCGCCGTAGGTGTCTTCGTCGGTGTCTGCGTACCAGGTGGCGGCGTCTGCGGCGTCGTCCTCGTCGACATCGCTGTCGCAGTCGTTGTCGATGTCGTCGCAGACCTCGGTGTTGCCGGGGTAGGCGTTGGATTCCCTGTCGTCGCAGTCGGTGTCATCGGCGACGAAGCCGGTGGGCTGGCTGCAGGAGAGGGTGGTGTCTGCGGCATCGCCGTAGCCGTCTGCATCGTCGTCGGCGTACCAGGTCGCGGCGTCAGAGGCGGTGTCTTCGTCGATGCTGCCGTCGCAGTTGTCGTCGATCTCGTTGCAGACCTCGGTGGCGGCTGGGTTCACCGCAGCGTCGAGGTCGTCGCAGTCGTCGTCATCGGCGACGAATCCTGCGGGCTGGTCGCAGTCGAGGGTGGTGGATGCGGCGTCGCCGTAGGTGTCGGTGTCGGCGTCGGCGTACCAGGTCGAGCGGTCGATGGCGTCGGAGTCGACATCACCGTCGCAGTCGTCGTCGATGTCGTTGCAGACCTCGGTGGCGGCCGGGTTTACCGCGCTCTCGCCGTCGTCGCAGTCCGTCGCGTCTGAGACGAAGCCAGCGGGGGCATCGCAGGCGAGGGTGGTGGCGCTGCTGTCGCCGTAGGTGTCGGCGTCGGCGTCGGCGTACCAGGTCGACAGGTCGATCGGATCCTCGTCGATGGTGCCGTCGCAGTCGTTGTCGAGGTCGTCGCAGGTCTCGTCCGCACCGGGGTGGGTGTTCGCGTCGGTGTCGAGGCAGTCGGTGTTGTCGGCGACGTAGCCGCTCGGCTGCTCGCAGGCGTCCTGGGAGCTGCTGGTGTGACCATAGGCATCGCCGTCGGAGTCGGCGTACCAGGTCTGGATCGCATCGAAGCCTTCATCTGCGACGCCGTCGCAGTTGTTGTCCGCGCCGTCGCAGACCTCGTCCTCGCCGGGGTTGACGGCGTCGTCTTGGTCGTCGCAGTCCTCGCACTCCGCCCAGCCGTCGCTGTCGTCGTCGATGAACTCGACGGCACCGTCGCAGTTGTAGTCGTTGCGGTCTGAGCACAGCTCGGTGGCACCGGGGTAGTACTGCGCATCCTCATCGTCGCAGTCTCCGCCGCCGGGCACGTAGCCAGCCAGCGGCTCACACAGATCCTCGGTGTCAGCGTTGTCACCGAAGCCGTCGCCGTCGGCGTCGCCGTAGTAGGTCTCGGTGAGCCCCTCATCGACCTCACCGTCGCAGTTGTTGTCCGTGCCGTCGCAGACCTCGACCTCGCCGGGATTGATGGTCCCGTCGGTGTCGTCACAGTCCTCGGAGGCGTCGTAGCCATCGCCGTCGTAGTCCGCTGGCGTGTCCGAACCGCCAGATCCTGTGCTGCCCCCATCCAGTCCGTTGGGGGTGTTCCAGCCCTCGTCGTCCTTGTCCTTGCAGGCGGACAGGATGATGAGGGAGGCCATGAGGAGGCCATGATACAGGTTCTTAGAGGACACTTTGTGACTCCGAGACAGTCGTAGGGGCACGATTCTACGCGCTATTCCCCCACCCTGTAAAGAATCCAAAATGCAGGTCCCGAGCAGTTCAGTTCGCCGGTCCTTCCGGAAGAGGTGTCTTGATGGGCGACTCTTCATCCGGCGGGGGACCCCAGATTCGTTTGATCACCTGTTCGTCGGGGTGACGAACCAGTCGGGCATCGACGGTAATCTCCGTCTGCCCAACGACCTCCTCGTCTGGCTCCGGCTCAATTCCCTCGCAGGGAGAGGCATCTCCCCATGGGGCGTAGATGCTGGTCCGGGCGTCGTCGTAGACCGGCTCTCCGAGCAGCCCGCGCAGCTGCTTCTTCATGTGCCTCAGCCGGGTCCGCATGGCGTTGTCTTTGAGGCCAGAGTGGTTGGTCAGGGCGTGGAAGGCGTCTTTCTGGAGGACGACATACCGGTAGCCCAGCTCATGGATGATCTCCAGATCGTCCGATGCGTGGCTGAACTCTGCCCGCTCCAGCCGGGAGAGCAGCAGGATGTTGAGCAGCTCGTTCCCCTCCAGGAAGTCGTTGAACTCCGGGGGGGTGAACGTGGAGTTGTTCTCCAGCATGCCGCCGAGGATGGGGCGGCCGTGGGCGGTCTGGTAGTAGAGGTGGGCCTGGGTCCAGGCGTAGGGAAGCTCGACGACTGCGCCCTCTGGGCCGGTCTTGAGGCACTTGTAGCCAGCGGGGATGGTGCCGTCCCAGGCGTTGAACGGCATCAGCTTTCCGCGGACCAGCTCCACGCTCCACAGCATGCTGAGCACCACGACCGCGGCGAGCTGGAGACGCCGTCTGTGGGCGAGACTGCCGAGAACTGCCGCGATTGCCATGCCCAGCAGGATCACCAGGATCGCTACCGCTCGCCCCGGCCACCACAGCCGCTGCAGGAAGCCGACGCTCTTGACCAGGGCGATGAACAGTGGGTTTGGCAGAACATAGTCGCCGATGAGAACCATCGGCCCGGCTGCGACGATCATCGCGGTGGCTGCCATGGCGATGAACGCACCACGGCTCATCTTCTGCGGACGCCAGATCGCCAGGGCCATCAGCGGCAGCATCATCCAGGGCATGACCACCGCATGCTCTAAGAACCGCTCGGTGCCGTCGGGATCCTGGACGAAGAAGCCCGCCCAGGGGCGGAACGGCTGCCAGAGCTGCAGTCCGATGGTCAGCTCTTCCCGGGTGACTGGCGGGTTGGTGGTGAGGTTCCAGAGGTCGACGTTGAGCAGGCCAGGTACCTCGGCGTCTGCGCCGGTGGTCATCGAGATGAGCCGCCAGCCGCCGGGCAGGGTCACCGCGAGGGCGATGAGGGCGATGAGGGCATGCCGCATCAGGGTGGCCCGGCCGCCGCCGGAGCCTTCTCGGGGACGTGCAGTGTGCCACAGCCCATGTGCGAGGCAGGTGATGCCGCCGAAGAAGGCGTAGTACCAGTACTGATAGCCAGCCAGCGCCAGCATGATCCCGGCGAGCACCGGAGACTTCCAGCCCGGCTGTCGGGCGGTCCGCAGGACGAACAGCATGAACAGCACGACGAACAGCAGGATGGACTGGGTGGGGCGTCCTTCCTCGGTCTCGAACAGGATGTAGGGCGAGAACGCGAAGAGCAGGGTCGCGACCCCGATGGCGAGCTTGTTGTCGGTGACCTCTCTGGCCAGCGGGACAAACGCGATCGCGGAGAGGGTCAGCATCACCAGGACGAAGACGTTGTAGCCGAGGATGTCCCCGAAGATGCGCCGAAACGGCACTGCCATCCATGCGTCGAGGACATTGGTGCCGGTGTGGGCGAAGATGTCCTTGCCCCAGGGGTAGAAGAACAGGTCGGTGTGGTGGCTGCTCTCGCTGCCGCCCTGCTGCTCGACGAACCAGTAGAACCACTGGGTTCCGTAGTGATCGACGTACTCGATGCCGAGGAAGTGGGTGTTCAGGATCGGGATCGCCTGGCCAAAGACCGTGACGATCAGGAACAGCCCCAGAAGGGCAACTACGGTGCGGTCTCGCATCAGTGAGCGATACCACACCCTGCCGGGAAGCATGCGGCACCCGCTGCGGTTCAGGACGGTCCATTGAGGCTGCGGTGGGACGATGACGAACCTCAGCTAGCCCGTGGAGAGAGCACCCTTCGGAGTCAAACGCCCCGACGCTGAGAAGCCCGAAGGGCGAGCAGAACAGGTCGGCAACATCGCAGTTTTCCTGGCCGCTTCGCACCACCGCAGCCCATCGTGAGTGCCCGCTCCAGCGGCTCAGACCTGCGTGTGGCGCTGCGCTCAAGGGGGGCTGCACTCGCCTTCATTCACCGCCTTCGGCAGCTCACTTCGACTCCCCGCTCCCCCTGGACTACCCGCCCAGCGGACCCCAGCCAGACACTGGGCGCTCCCCCGCCCCGCAAGGCGCACCGCTACAGCTTCTCCCAGCGCCTCCGGAGCACCCGCCTCAGCCGCCCCTCGCGAGTCCCAGGGCGAACGCCATACAACAAAGCGATCGTCTTCACATCCAGCTCCGACAGGCTCGTCGCGGTGCCAGAGCTGGCGGTGGTCTCATAGAACAAGCTCTGTGGGAAGAGCGTGGAGTCGTTCATCAGGCCGAGACTCTGGGTCATCTCCTCCAACATGAGGTGCTGCATCCAGGAGGAGTTCGCAGCCGAGGTGTCCTCGATGAGGATGACGGTCTGGGTCAGCCGTCCCCGGAGGTCCCACCAGCACCAGAACAGCCCGGAGTTGCCCGGCACGAAGGTGAACCCTTCCTCAATGGCGATCTCTCTGAGGGCGCCAGGGCGATCGAAGTACAGGCGGATGTCGGCGGCATCTGGATCATCGGTGAGGTGGATGGACAGCGGGGCGATGGCTTCTGAGAGTGTCTGGGAGATGTCCTCGGCGAGCTGGCGCTGCTGCGGGGTGCCGCCGATGATGGCGAGGGCTGGGCTGTGGTCCCAGCGCACGGTCCGCGACCGGCTGCTGCCGAACTCGCTGCTGGTCAGCACGCTGAGGACATGCTGCTCCAGGTTGGAGTCGGTCTCGGCGTGGGCGAGGGCGAGCAGGGAGAGGATCATTCCGGGACTCCGCAGCCATACGCACACAGGGCGTCCCACTCCTCAAACGATCCATCGCAGTCGGTGTCGGGCCGGTTGTTGAAGAAGTAGTCGCCGATCTCCAGGTTCACCTGATCCGGCGGTGTGAGCGTCGGGAACGGTGGTGTTGGTCCAGTGGCCTCGCAGTCGGGCGGCTGCACCACGTTGTAGCCCGCTTCAGGGAGGATGGAATCACTGGGAACATCGTCAGGGGGGGCTGGGAACTCGCCGTCGATGAAGAGCACAAAGGCAGTGCTGCTCCCGCCGAGGATCCACTCTTCGTTCCAGGTCCCCGAGCTGTCAGTGTCGAGGTAGAGGATGGGAAAGCCGATCGCGGACTTGAAGTCTTCGCCGGTGTTGGGCTGGTAGAGTTCAGAGTCTGGTGGGTGGTAGAGGGTC
>JBLHNG010000634.1:0-5356 GCA_047621685.1 Myxococcota bacterium
TCATCGGCGCGCCGTACCACGACGGGACCGGCGCGGTCTGGATCCTCGATGGTTCAGCAGCAACGGAGGGAGTCACCAGCCTCGATGAGGTCGGCATCGCGCTGCTGGGCAGCTCAGCTGGAGACGCCGCCGGGTTCGCGGTTGCTGGTGTGGGAGACACCGACGGCGACGGACTCGACGATGTGCTCATCGGTGCCTGGGGCGAAGACTCCGCAGGGACGGATGCCGGAGTCGCGTGGCTGGTCACCGGTCCGATCACCGCTGGGGGCACCCTCGATGACCTCGGCACCGCATGGCCGGGCGAGTACAGCTACGACAACGCCGGGTTCTCGGTCGCCGGTGCGGGAGACACCGACGGTGACGGACTCGACGACGTGCTCATCGGCGCACCCTTCCACGACGACGGGGGCAGCCGCTCCGGCTCCGTGTTCCTGCACACCGCCTCGGACACCGCACGCCTCAGCGGAGCCCGCCCCGCGGACGAGCTGGGCCACAGCGTCTCCACTGCGGGCGACTTCAACGGCGACGGCCTCTCCGACATCATCGTCGGGGCCTGGCAGGCGCTGCACATCCGACAGCGCACAGGAGGGGCCTATCTCTGGCTCGGCCCGATCTCTGGAACCCTCACCGCGTGGTCCGCCGATCACATCCTGACCGGTGAGAGCGGTGATCGGGCTGGGGCGGATGTCGCGGCGCTCGGGGATGTGGACGGGGACGGGCGGGCGGATGTCGGGATCGGCAGCATGGCGGGCAAGGCCTGGCTGCTGTATGGCCGAACCGAAGCTGAGGGGCAGCGGCTCGATGCAGACCGGGAGATCATCGGCCAGGAGGACGCCCTGGTCGGTGCAGTGCTCTCTGCAGCCGGCGATCTGGACGGTGACGGTCGTGGTGAGGTGCTCATCGGTGCGCCGAGCTGGGATCTCCCCGAAGCCAATGCGGGCGGGTTCGCGATCTTCTACGGCGCGGATGACTCGGTCGAGGCGCTGAGTCGGGACTGGTGGAGCATGGCCGGACCGGGGGCGCTCGCTGGCATCGCGCTGGCGGGAGGTCGGGATCTCGACGGCGATGGGTATCTCGATGTGATCGTCGGCGGACCAGGAAGCGGAGAGAACCGAGCCGGTGGACTGTGGCTGCTGACGGGGGCGTCATGGTAGCGCTCCTGCTGGCCTGCACCGGTGGGGAATCTCCCACCGTCGACACCGCACCACCCCCGATGCTGTCTGATGACCTCTTCGTCGAAGCCTGTGAGGCCGAGTTCCAGCGTCAGCTTCCCCCATTCGATGTGCACTTCGCGGTCCTGACCGACCACCCCGACGCCCCGACCGCAGCCGATCAGACGGGCGGCGAGTCGCTCACCGACTGCCCACCGGGCGACACCCGCTGGCCGTGCAGCCACATCACTGCCCTGACCGAGACCTTCGTCACCGAGTCCGGCACCCCGGTCTGCGATCCCGACCAGCCTGAGCAGTGCGTCGCCTTCCGCTACAAGAGCCACCGGTACTTCGATGAGGTCGCCAGCACCGCCGGATGTCGCGACGTCATCGCCGCCGCCCGGGGGATTCGCACGCCCGTGACCCACTCCTCCACCGCGATCACCGATCTGCGTGCCGCCACTCAGGCCTGCACCGACCCAGACATCGTGGATCCCCATGCCCTCAACATCCTCCTGTTTGACAACAGCGTCTCTGGAATCGTGACCTCGTTCGCCACGGCCTACACCAACCGGTGGAGCTCCGGGTGTGCGCCTTACGTCTACCTGGAGGTCTCCCGCCTGCCGCCAGAGCCGGGGGAGGACTTCCTGTACGGGGTCAATCAGCACGAGGTCGGCCACATCTTCGGGCTGACCCACATCTGCCGGGGGGTGGACGAGGCCCCCTATCCAGACTCCAACATCATGCAGGGCACCGGCGGCTCCTGCTGCTGTGAGTGTGGCCCAGACCAGGGCGCAGACCCGGAGGGCATCTGGGCAACGCAGCTGTGCTACGACTGCTCGGTGGTCGACCCGGTGGACCGCTGCGACGAGCGCCCCGGTGGGCAATGCAGCGAGCCGGAGTGCACTGAGAAGGTCTCAAACGGAAACCGAAACCTGGGCTTCTCAGACGATCTCATCGGGGATGTGCAGACTGGAGACGACCAGCTCACCACCATCCTCGACCGGGCCAGAGGACAGCACGCCTGCTGGTGTCGGGACGCCCTCGCGAGGGGACACCAGCGCTGGACGGTCTCTGGCGAGGCCACCTGCAGCCCAGGCAGCGGGATGTTCCGACTCCACAAGCTCGACCCCGACCGCCCCGAGCACCTCACCGCGCTGCGAATCTCTGGAGATCCCCTCACCCCGCTGGCGGAAGTGGCGCTTGATGGCGAGGCTGGAGACGAGGTCGCGCTGAGCTGGACCTGCCCGACCACCCCGCCCTCCACGTTCACCTCACACCGTCCCACCCAGGCCTACCGCCTCCCCCTCTCTGCGCTGGGCAGCGATCTGGCAGACGAGGTCACCCTGAGACTCGACGAAGCTCGCAGCCTGCTGTGGGTCGAGCTGAGCGGACAGCCCGGGGAGTTTCGGGTGATGCGACTCCACGGAGAGGCGATGCGGTGGCAGTGGCCTGGCCCTGGACGTCGGCTCAGCGGCTCTATTCACCGCGAAGCGGGAGCACTGAGGATCGAATTGGCGTCCGGAGATTTCCTCCAGGCAGTGGAAATTTCCAGGAAATTACCGTGATGAAATTTCCAATTGGAAATTCACCTCTCCCCCTCCTACGAGGAAACGCCCTCTTTCAGACTGGTACGGTACTTGCTTAAGGTATCCACGTGTGAGCTTCGGTTCACTAAATACATGTCGCCACATGGGGACTAGGATGCGGCCCAATGACAGAGGAGGCCCCCTGGTCCCCATGTACAATTCTAAGATCGCTGCAATTTCTAAGATCGCTGAGATTGCAGCCGACTCGGGACTGAGCCTTGAGTGAAGACGCGCTGCTCTCCGTCCTCCGCCAACAGCCCTCCCTCGTCCGACTGATGGACGCGCTGGCCTCCGATCCACTGCCCGGCTGGTACGTCGGTGCCGGGATCATCTACCAGACCTGGTGGAACCACCGCTCCGGTCAGCCGCTGGACGCCTGGATCGACGACGTCGACCTCGTCTACTTCGATCCGAACGATCTGGAGGCGTCCGCAGAGGCCCAAATCCAGGCTCGACTCGCTGCCCTCACTGCGCCCCTGCCCCTCGACGTCAACAACCAGGCTCGGGTTCATCGGTGGTATCCGGCGGTCTTCGGGAAGGAGATTCCGCCCTACACCTCCACAGAGGCTGCCATTGCCACCTGGCCAACCACCGCCAGCAGCATCGGCTTGACCGTGCGCGATGGGGCGTGGAAGCTCTGCGCCCCGTTCGGGCTCGATGATCTGCTCAACATGATCGCCCGTCCCAACCCGGTGCTCATCCCCAGGGCGGTGTACGAGAAGAAGGTCGCCCGCTGGTCCCGTTGCTGGCCGAATCTGACGGTCCTGCCCTGGGCTCAGTACCGCAGGACGATCTCATAGAATTGCCCACACTCTTCGGCGTTCTTCTCTGCTGGCTGGCTCTCCCATGTCCGCACTGCGAAGCCCTCCAGAGACAGATCCCGCAGCAGGGTCTCCGCGGTAGCCTGGCTGATCTCCGGACACCAGACAACCAGCTCCGGCCCCGCGGCTCCCGGACGCTCAGGCTCACAGGTCACCTTCAGACCAAGCTTCTCTGCCGCAGCACAGTCAGACTCGGGCGCGTTGACCATCCAGACCTGCCGACCCGACAGCGTCGCGTCTGGTTGGGTGGGCTCCGGCTCAGATGGGGGCTCTGGTTCAGTCGGAGTCACTGGTGAGGGCGGCGGCTCCGGGGGCTCCACCGGGGAGGTTGCGATCAGCGCAAGGACGGCACCAACGAGGGTGATGGCAGAGGCGGTCTTTCTCAGCTTCATGGCGTTGCAATATCCGATCTGACCGACCCACAGGCCGCTCAACCCGGAGGATCTGTGAATCACTGCCCGAGCTGTCAGGCTGAGCTGAGCGAACAGACCCGCTACGACATCGTGCTGAAGACCTGCACCACATGCCGCGGGGTGGCCCTGCCCAACAACCGACTCATCCCCCTGCTTGGTGGGCTCGGAAAGGAGCTGTTCGCGGACATGGCGACCGATCAGGACATCGATCCGATCCCAGACTCCGGCAGCGGGCTGAAGTGCACTGGATGCAACCAGACGATGAGTCACTTCGGCTACATGGGCACCCGTCTGGTTCACTCTGGATCCAGACCGACGCCCTCGCGGTCATGGCGGCGCTGTCCATGCGCACCAACCAGCGTCGCACCCACCGCAACAACCTGACCGAAGATCAGATGGAAGGAATGAGCCGGCGGTTTCGGTCCATCCTGAAGTCCCGCCTCATCAAGCGCGTGCTGTTTTGACGTTATGGAGGGGCCTCAACTGGAGCCGGTCATGTTCCTCCACACCCTCAACCTCAGCGAACGCAAGAGCTTCCTCGCCCTTGCCATCCACCTCGTCCACTCTGATGGCGAATTCGCAGACACCGAGGAGCAGCGTCTGAGGTCTCTCCGCCGCGAGATGGCCCTGCCGGCGGACACGGAGCTTCCTGACGACTCCCTCACCGTGCTTCCTGTGCCGTTTAGCAGTCAGGAGTCCCGGACCAAGGTGGTCCTCGGCCTCTTGGAGTTGGCCTACATCGACGGGGTATTTGATCCCAGAGAGCGGGCGATGATCAAGGAGATCGGCACCCGCTTCGAGATGAGCACCGACGACCTGAACAAGCTGGAGGACTGGACGATCCGACTCAGCTCTCTGATGGAAGAAGCGAAGGGGCTGTGGTCGGCTCGGTAGGTTCCCGGACCCCGACCGCCACCAGGATCGACTCGGCCCACAGCGACATCGGGCCGTCCTCGCTCTCGGTGAACACCAGCACCTGCTCGCCCCGCATGGCCCAGCCCACGGCATCGGCTTCCAGGACCGACCCGATCCCAGCCGCTGCGACATCTGCTGCGATGGCTGCCGCGAAGGATGGAATGAACCCAGCGAGGAGCTGCCGGCGGGACTCGACGATGGTGATTCGACAGCCCTGCGCCGCCCATGCCAGTGCGATCTCAACGCCCACATACCCCCCACCGATGATGATCACACTTGAGGGAATCGGTGCTCGAAGGGCTGCACGGAAGTGCTGAATCCGGGGGTGAGAGAATGGAAACGCCGGAAGCGCGATCGGATCACCGCGGACCGTGGTGGCCTCTAAGAGCAGGCGGCGGGCGACCTGGGGCGGGAAGGTGGCATCTTCACCGAGGGGGTGTGGGTAGCGGACCTCGGGGATGGCGGGT
>JBLHNG010000635.1:0-5286 GCA_047621685.1 Myxococcota bacterium
CCTCTCCATGTCCGACTGTCTCAAGCCCCGTGTGGTCTCCGATCAGGTCATTCGCTCTGTGGAGGCCTACCAGGCACAGCTCATCAACCGGAATCGTCAGGGCATGCTCCTGATCCCCGGTCAGAGCCTGTTCATCCTGGAGACCGAGCCCGCCGCCTGGATCGTCGCTGCGGCGAACGAGGCGGAGAAAGCCGCTAATGTAAACCTCGTCAACCTCCGTCCGTTCGGTGCGTTCGGTCGGCTCTGGATGGCGGGAAGCGAGAGCGAGATCGACAGCGCCCGAGAAGCAGCCATCGCTGCGATTCAGGCTCTGGCAAACTCGTAAACCACTCCCTCACACTCTCACTACCTATTGGAGATTTCTCATGGCTGAAGCACTCGGCATGATTGAAACAAAGGGCTTCGTCGGTATGGTCGAGGCCTCCGATGCAATGCTCAAGGCCGCTCGGGTCGAGCTCGTCGGCTACGAGAAGATCGGCGGCGGCTATGTCACCGCCATCGTTCGCGGCGACGTCGCTGCCGTCAAGGCTGCCACCGAAGCGGGTGCCCGTCAGGCACAGCGCATCGGCGAGCTGGTCAGCGTGCACGTCATCCCGCGGCCGCACGACAACATCGATCTGGTCCTGCCCCTGGGCCGCAACCCTGAGAAGAAGTAGGCACCATGAAGCTCGGTCGGATCGTCGGGACGGTCGTCTCTACCCACAAGGACGAGAAGATCGATGGCCTGATACTGTACGTTGTCCGTGATTTATCCCTCTCAATTGCTGAGAAGGACTCCTTCGTGGTTGCAGTGGACAGTGTTGGCTCCGGGCTGGGTGAGGTCGTCCTGTACGCTTCGGGTAGCGCCGCGCGTCAGACTCATGTGACCGACGGACGCCCGGTCGATGCCGTCGTCATGGCGATCGTCGATCAAATGGATGTCCACGGTCGTCTGGTCTACAACAAGTCGGACGACACCGGAGTCTCATCGGCTCCTGCTGAGGAGTAGATCCTCACCCATCGCCGAGCGTATGTCTCGGTGGTGGTACTCTCTGAAACAAGGCCAGTTCTGGACTGATCCAGGCGGCGTGATGGTGCGTGAGTCATGAAGCGGGATCAGATCAGCCAGATTGTTGAGCGCGTGCTCGGCCAGATCCAGCAGGGCGAGATGCCTGCACGGGTCGATGACCGTCCAGCAAAGCCGAAGGGGGTCTTTAAGACCGTCGACGGTGCGATGGATGCCGCACTCCATGCCCACCAGGTGCTCGTGGAGATCCCGCTGGAGAAGCGGCGGGAGATCATCGCCAACATCCGACTGCGGTGCGCAGAGGATGTTCACACCCTGGCAAAGCTGGCGGTCGATGAGACCGGGCTTGGCCGGGTGAACTGCAAGATCAAGAAGAACCTTCTGGTCGTGCACAAGACCCCGGGCGTAGAGATCCTCCAGCCCACCGCCTGGACCGGCGACAACGGGCTCACCCTCCTGGAGCGGGCGCCGTTTGGAGTCATCGGCTCGATCACGCCCTGCACCAACCCCACCGAGACGATCATCAACAACGGCATCGGCATGGTCGCTGGCGGCAACTCGGTGGTGTTCAACACCCACCCCGCCGCCAAGGAGACCTCCGCCTACGTCATCGATCTGATCAACCGGGCAGTGCTGGAGGTCGGTGGCCCTGAGAACCTCATGACCTGTGTGGAGACGCCCACCATCGCCTCCGCAAACGCCGTCATGCGCCACAAGCGCACCAACCTCGTCGTCGTGACGGGTGGCGGGGCAGTGGTCAAGGCGGCGATGAGCAGCGGAAAGAAGTGCGTCGCAGCCGGGCCGGGCAACCCCCCGGTCGTCGTCGATGAGACCGCAGACCTCGACCGCGCTGCCCGGGGCATCTACGCCGGTGCGTCCCTGGACAACAACATCATCTGCACCGATGAGAAAGAAGTCCTCGCCGTCGACAAGATCTTCGACAGCCTGATGAAGCGCCTGGAGGATCTCGGTGCGGTCCGCCTGCGCAACCACCAGATCCGCCGGCTGGAGAAGCTCATCCTCACCCCGGATCGCGAGCACATCAACCGCGCCTGGGTCGGCAAGAGCCCCTCGGTGATGCTGGAGCAGCTGGACATCCCATATAAGGGCGATCCCCGGCTCATCATCTGTGAGGTTCCTTTCGAGCACCCGTTCATCCAGCTCGAAAAGTTGATGCCGGTGATCGGGTTTGTGCGCTGCAAGGATGTCCACCAGGCCATCGACCTCGCTGTCGAGGCCGAGCACGGCTACCGGCACACCGCCAGCATGTACTCCCGCAACATCGACTCCCTGCACCGCATGGCGCGGGCAGTCGACTGCTCGATCTTCATCAAGAACGCCTCGAACTTCGCCGGACTTGGTCTCGGCGGTGAGGGCTACACCAGCTTCACCATCGCCAGCCCCACCGGCGACGGGCTGACCACTGCGCTCACCTTCACCCGTGAGCGCCGCTGCACCCTCGCCGGCTACTTCCGGATCGTATGAGCGCCGAAGCCCTCTCACTGATCGCGTTTGCCTCACTGGCCCGCGGTCTGCGTGCGCTCGATGCCCTCGTCAAGAAGGCCCCCGTCGAGATCCTCGAAGCCAACCTCGTCGAGCCCGGGAAGTTCCTGGTGCTGTTCGCCGGGGGTGTGGCGGAGGTCGAGGAGTCCCATGCTGAGGCCCTGCGGGTCGGAGGCGAGGAAGTCCTTGGCGCGATGCTGCTGGCCGATGCCCACCCCGATCTGCTGCGCGGACTCCGGGGCCACGTCGTGCGGCTGTCCGCTGATGAGCTGGACTGCCTGGGCATCATCGAGGGCAAAGCAATCGCCGCCACCCTGCACGCTGCGGACCGGGCCATCAAGGATGCCCACGTCACCCTCGCCGGGCTGCGACTGACGGGCGGACTCGGGGGCAGGGCGTACTTCATCGTCTACGGTGCCCAGCACGACGTCGAGGCCTCCATCGAGGCTGCGGAGAACGTCCTCGGCGATGCCTGTCACCGCACCGAGCGCATCGCCCGTCCCCACGCTGAGATGGTTGCCTGGCTGCTCCGTCCGGCTCCCTTCCAGCTTCCAAAGGCGTAGTCATGGAGCTTGCACGCGTCATCGGTCGGGTCGTGGCCACCGTGAAGAACGAGGCCCTCGTCGGCGTCCGCCTGATGGTCATTCAGCCCGTCGATGCTCAGGACAACCCAACCGCTGAGCCCATGATCGCCGCAGACGCGTTGCAGTCTGGCACCGGAGACCTCGTCTCCTGGATCGCCGGTCGCGAGGCCGCGCTCACGCTCCCGGTGACCGACACCCCCGTTGACTGCGCCGTCACCAGCATCGTCGATCATGCCTGGTCGGATCCGGAGAGGTACCTGTGATCCTCTGTCGCGTCGTCGGAAACGCCGTCTCCAGCATCCAGCACCCCGCCTACGACGGCAAATCGGTGATGGTGGTGCAGCCGGTCAAGACCGACACCCACGCCCCGATGAAGACCGAGTTCCTCGCCGTCGATGCCGCTCAGGCAGGCCCGGGGGACCTCGTCCTGGTGGCCCGCGAGGGCAACACCGCTCGCCAGATCCTCGGTGCCGGCAATGAGCCGCTGCACTCAGTCATCGTCGGGATCGTCGACAGTGTTGACGTCTAATCAGGTTGACGTCTAATCAGGTTGACGTCTGACGTCTGAGCAGACGCCTGAGACTCAGCGGAGGCGCTGGAGTGCGTCGGCGACCAGGGAGCTGAGGTCTGGGCGCTCTGAGCCCGCTGAAGGCCCTGCGTAGCCCTCCGCGTAGCCCTCTGCGCCGTCCGGGGTGTGATCCGGCATCGACTTCGGCCGCCCCTTTGCGGCGAGCTGTGCGACCAGCGTCTCCGGCAGCGGCTTCGTGCCGCCGAGGTGCTGTGCAGCCAGGGCGATCTTCGCGAGGTGCTCCAGCAGCTCCAGGCGCAAGACTGCCTGCTCGAAGCTGCCGCCCACCACGAGGACCCCGTGGCCCTCCAGGATGAGCACGTCCGCCTGCTCCAGCCCCCGCGCGATGGCCCGCGGCAGGTCCGGATCGCCGGGCAGCATGAGGGGGATTCGTGGGATGACCGGCCCGAGGGTGACCACCGGCTCTGCCATGAACGGGTGCCCGAGGTCTACTCCAGAGACGGCAAATGCGGTCACGGAGGGCGGGTGGGCGTGGATGACCACCCCGATGTCTGGGCGGGCGGTGTAGGCGGCCCTGTGCAGCTTCAGCTCGCTGAACGACCGACGACTGCCCTGGACGACCTGACCGTCCGGGTCGACCACGATGAGCCACTCTGGGCAGACATCACCCTTGCTGACCGCAGTTGGGGTGCAGAGGAGGTTGTCGCCGAGGCGGGCGGAGAGGTTGCCGTCGTGGTTGGCAACCCAGCCGCTCTTCCAGATGCGTCGGCTGGTGGCCACCAGCTCCTGGCGAAGCGTTTCTTCACAGACACTCATCGCCATCGGCTATCACCGATCACTCGACTGCGCAGCGATCGCTCAGTGCGGAGACCGTCGCCGGGCCGATTCCACTGACCGCGTCGAGCGCCGCACAGGAGGAGAACGGGCCGACATCGGTACGGTACTGGAGGATCGCGGAGGCCTTGCTGGGGCCGATGCCAGGCAGATCCTCCAGCTGGTTCTGGCTGGCGGTGTTGATGTTGACGCGATCCCCGCCGGTGGGGGTGGTGGTCATTGCCGGGGCAGTGGTCTCTCCAGCCGGCGCGGCGATCTGCGGTGCACCGTCGGTGCTTTCCTCCCCAAGCTCAACGAGCGTCCGGAGGTTGCTCATGGTCGCCGGCCCGATGCCCGGCACGTTGTCGAGCTGCTCGACGTTGGTGAACGGCCCGTTGCTGCTCCGATACTCCATGATTGCGGCGGCCTTGCTGGGACCGATGCCTGGGAGGGTCTCCAGCTCGGACTGCGAGGCGGTGTTGACGTTGACGCCAGCGAAGGCGGCAGAGGTCATCATCCAGAGCAGAGAAATCAGGAAGAGAAAGCGGCGCATGGAGACCCCTGGTGGAGTGTGGTTGCAGTAATGCTCATGGACGAGTGTCCCTCACAGGGATTCATCGGGTGTGTGACTTTGCGGTCCCAGACCTATAAATCCCAGACTCAAAACTCAAAGTCATCCAGGCTCCCGCTCTTCGCCTTGAGCCGCTCCAGGCGGGCGTTTGCCTCGTCCAGGGCAGAGTCGGTGCTCTCGGTTGGAGCGAGGCTGAGCGAGAGGTGGCTGCCCTCAGCGGCGCCCTCAGGCAGAGCGGAGGCGGGTATCTCGATGAGCTCCCCCCCAAAGTCGAGGATCG
>JBLHNG010000636.1:0-5270 GCA_047621685.1 Myxococcota bacterium
CAGGCAAAACAAAACCATCACAACCTACGGTTCAACCCGTCAATCATCCCCGTCCAGTCACGCTGAGAAGCCCACAGTGTCACCTCACGTTGAGGTAATCCCTCTCAAATCCCCTCACCCCGGGGCAGAAGCGGCGGGAACTTCGGCTTGCCAATCACCGGCTCGTCAACAGCATCGTCTTCGACGGCATCGTCTTCGACGGCATCGTCTTCGACGGCATCGTCTTCGACGGCATCGTCTTCGACGGCATCATCGTCTTCGACAGCCTCATCGTCTTCGACGGCCTCACCTTCAACACCATCAGCCTCACCTTCAACAGCATCGCCTTCACCAACCCCATCCTCCTCAATGTCCCGCGGCCCGCCGAGCCGCGGCGCGCCGTTCCGTGGCCCATCGTCCCGCTTGCGATCCGCACCCGGGGGCAGCGGGGGTCGCTCCGCGCCTTCCGCCGGCATCAGCTCGCCTGGACGGGCGATGACGAGCCGCTTGTCCCGGGCCTCCTCGGCCTTGCGGCGGGTCCAGGACAGCCGAGGATCGAGCGCGAGGGCGTCAGACCAAACGGCATAGGCACCCTCCCAGTCCTCTGCGGCGAACAGGGCATCGCCCGCTGCATCCAGCTCTGCGGCGAGCGGCTCGGTTGCATCCGCCAGACCATCGAGCCGGTGATCCCAGAATCGGGCTTCCTTGAGATACCCGATGCGCGCCTCACGATCCTCCTCGGTGGCCTCAGCCTGGGCCAGCCAGCAGCCAGCCAGGGCGGCCTTGATTGCATCCTCGTGCCTGGCCCGCCAGGTGGTGTTGCGAGAGAGATGGCGGGTAGCATCCTTCCACTTCGGCCAGACCGCCTCGCAGTCCCCGGTGGCAGCCAGGGCGCCAGCCTCCGCGTGATCGTCCTCAGCGTGCTGGCGAGCGACCTCCTGGGGGACGATCTGAACGGTCTGTGAGAAGACGACCTCGCCGGGCAGGAAGACGGGATCGACGGGCGCACCGGTGATCAGCGGGAGGACCTCGCCGGTGGCTTCGTCGAGGACGACAATGCCGACCTGGTAGGTGCCGACGGGGAGGTCTTCAGGCACCTGGATCCAGAACCGACCCGCGACCTTCTCCCGGCCATGCCAGTCCTCGGGGAGATACCAGCCGTACCCGGGCTCCAGGGCGGTCACGGTGCGGTTTCCTGCACCGTCGTCCAGCCAGACCAGGGTGCGGAAATTGCCCTCTCTCGACACCGCGCGCCACCATGTCCGGAGGTGGACCTGCCCTCCGGCAGCAACCTCGGGAGAGGGCAGCCTGTACGACAGCAGCTCTACCCCGCCCTCAAACCGATGCGCCGGCTCCTCTCCGGTGTGACGCTCCACGAACAGGTCCTTGCGGATGTGGTTGCCCACATGCAGCTTGCGGCCACCGATGGGGTAGCCGGGAATCTCGATGTAGTCCTTCTTCCAGGACTTCTGGCGCGGGATCTTGCTGGAGCGCGCCCAGCCAGCGTGGACATGAGCGAAGTCGGGCAGACGCTCCTCGAAGAGGTACTCGGCGATGAACTTCTTGTTGAAGTCGGAGTGCCGGGCCATCGAGACATCAACAAGGCCAGCGATGTCGACGATGTCCCAGCCGGAGTAGTACATGTTGGCGCCCATGTCGACGTCCAGAAGCACGATGTCATCGACGTCCAGGCGATTCTGAACCCAGGTCATGTACCGAACCCGCCGGTGGATGTCCCGCACCGAAGTCTCGGGGTTGACCGAGAAGCGGGTCGCCCGGTTGATCTCGTTGATCGCAAACGGAATCATCACCGCGATCATCACCAGCACCCGCAGCGGCGCCTCCTGGCCCCAGCGCGACAGCACACCCGGGAGGATCTGCCGCTTGCTGTCTGCCGGGATCACGAAGTCGAGCAGCTCGCCGAGCCCAACCGCGAGCAGGGGGAACAGGCTGACGGAGACGATGTTGAACCACCGCCACTCGTCCATCCAGTCCCCGCCGGCATACAGCGCGAAGAACACCCCGGAGGCACAGAATGCCCACATCGTGCCCCGCGCCCGCCAGCCGGGTCGGCTCAAGGTGACCAGCCCCATCACGCTGGCAGCACCCAGGATCGTCCACACCCGCAGCTCCACCCACTTCGACGACAGCTCGCGCCACCAGGGCGGCTTGTTCGGCCAGTTGATCGACTCCGGCAGCCACTCAGGCTGGCCGATGAACTTGCCGTCGTAGAAGACCATGAAGGTCAGCAGGGCGATGAGCACCACGGAGAGCCGACGCCTGCGGTTGCCGGCCAGTCCGCCGAGGGCGAAGAACAGCATCGGCAGGGCGTAGACGATGCCGTGGATGGTCAGGTATTTGTTGATGTACTTCCAGCCCTTGATGCTCCATCCGAAGGGCTTGAAGGTCTTTCCTGCACCGAGCTTTGCGTAGTAGGTGTTGGGAAACTCCCAGGCGAAGTACCAATACCGCCAGCCGTTGTAGGCAGCCCATGGGACGAAGAAGACAGCGACCCAGGTGAGGACGGACCGGAACCGGCGGTCGGCGACGGCAAACATGACCCGGGCCAGCAGCGCGATGGCTGCGTACATCATGCCCTCGGGGCGGGTCATGGTGAGCAGCACGAACAGGAAGGCGGACAGCGGCTTGAGACTCGGCTCCTCGCTCTCTCTGAGCAGCCTCCAGGTCCCGGCGGCGAGGAGGAAGCAGAAGAGCGCATTCTCCAGACCCGATGCGTTCCAGATGACGAAGGGCGGGGTGAGCGCGAGGCAGAGGGGTGCGAGCCATGCGGCGTCCGCGCTGCCCTCGGGCTTCATGCGTCGGGTGATCCCGAAGACGAAGGGCAGGGTGGCGGCCCCGAGGATCGCGCCGAGGACCTTCGCGGCCGTCCAGGTGGGGATGCCGATTCCATACAGCCCTGCCAGGATGAACATCCACAGCGCGTTGGAGTACCCCTCCACCCGCTCCCCGCCCGGGTACGTCACCAGGCCCTCGCCCTCGATCAGGTGCTCGGAGTAGGTGAACGTGATCGCAGCGTCTTCGATGAAGAATGGCTGCGGAAGGCAGTACACCAGGTAGTGGACGATGTAGACCACTCCACACAGCACAACCCAGGATGCGTGGCGTCGCTCCTGGTCATCCAGTCGCTGCCACCAGCGCATTGCTCGCTCCGGAACCCGGTCCATCCCACCCGTCTATCGACACACCCGCCGAAGCTGGCGACGTCGGGTGACTATAGCCGGGCAGGCACCACATGTCTCAACCGGCTGGCTGATGTGGCGCCTGAGACGGGTGGCTCAGATGGTCTTCTTGACCGCGGAGGCGACGGCCTTCTTGGCGGCCATCTCCTTCTTGAGCTGCTCCAGCTGAGAGCGGGCTGCAGCGCTGCCGGTCTTGGCCTTGATCTTGGCGAGCTTGGCGTCGAGGGAGGTGCCCTGAATCTCGGAGGAGATGTCGGCCTCAGCCTCCATCTTCTCGATGTTCTCTCGGACGTTCTCCAGCGCCTTGATGTCTGCGTCGGTGGAGAGGCCGTTGAGCGTGTCGTTGATCTTGATGCGGGCTTCAGCGTTGGCACGCTTGGCGAGCATCTCGGTCTTCTCACGCTTGAGCTTCTCGATCTCCGCCTGGAACTGAATGAGACCGGTCTTGGCCTCTTCAGCCTGGACACGGACCTTCTCCAGCTCCATCTTGAGCGTGCCGAGGGAGGCCTCCAGCTCGTTCTTTTTCTCCAGCAGGACGAGGGCGGCTTCTTCTTCCCCCTCTTCAATGGCCACTGGAATCTGCGCATTAATTTCGAGGAGCTGTGCAGACTTGGTCTCGAGCTCTGCCTGGATCTTGTTGCGGAGGTAGACAATTCCGCTGACAGCCTTCTTCAGCTCGCGGTGCTTCTTAATCCGCTCCTCAATAGCAGCCTCATATACCGCCTCTGGATTCCTGTTTTCAAGGTCGGAGATCCAGAGGCCGAGGAAGCCCTTCCAGACCTGAGACAGCCGATCAAAGAAACCCATCCATTACTCCTGAGCGCCGAAACCGGCTGATGAGACGTGTCTGGAAAGTAGTCGAGGTGAACCGCCGACGCAAGCCGGTACGGTGGCTGTGACAGACTATTGCACCGCCCTTCTGCTGGCTGACAACCGCCCCCCGGGGTCGGGTATTCCAGCCTATAAAGGATAGGATTCCTCTCCGCACTGGAGCGACCATGATCTCCCTGACCCTGCTGCACACTGTCGCGATGGCTGGCACCCCCCAGGAGCTGCCCGGCGAACTGCCCCTCGGCGCCCACCATCGTCACCTCCTGCAGCTCGGCGCCCCCGATGCCTCCCCTCCCCCTCCTCCCGCGATTCCGCCGCCTGCATCCGGGGGTCCAGACGTCACGGTCTACGGCTACCACGCCTACTGGAGCGGCTCCCCGCTGGACCTCGACTTCACCCGGCTCACCCACGTTGCGGTGTTCAACGTCGACCTCAACGACGACGGCACCCTGTCAGACACCAGCCGCTGGACCGACCATGCCGCCGAGCTGGTCCCGCTGGCGCACAGCTACGGGGTCAAGGTCCACCTGTGCATGACCTCGTTCTACGACTCCACCACCAACGCCGTGCTCGCCAGCTCCAGCAAGCGGGCCACTGCCATCGCGGAGCTGAAGGCGCTGGTTGATGCTTACGGCGCGGATGGGGTCAACGTCGACATCGAGGGACTGGACTACAGCCAGAAGCAGAACATGGTCACCTTCATCGAAGAGCTGGCCGCAGAGGTGGATGAGGTGGTCATCGCCACCCCGGCGATCGACTGGCTCGGGGCGTTTGACTACGACGCCCTGGCGTACGCCTCCGATGGCCTGTTCATCATGGGCTACGGCTACCACTGGTCCGGCGGCAACCCCGGCCCGCTCGCCCCGCTGTATGGCGGCGGCATCTGGAGCGACTATTCACTGGAGTGGACCGTCGAGGACTACCTCACCAACGGCGCCCCGGCGGACAAGATCATCCTCGGCCTGCCCCTGTACGGGCGGGAGTGGCCCACCAGCAGCTCCACCATTCCCGGCACAGCTACCGACGACGGCGACGCGGTGTTCATGTCCTCAGCGGTCTCACAGGCCGCCTCCGGGGGGGCTGACTGGGACACCACCACCCACACGCCCTACATCCTGGAGAGCAATTCCCAGCTCTGGTACGACAACACCGACTCCATCCGGGATCGCACCGCGTATGCCGTCGAAGCCGGGATCCAGGGCATCGGCTTCTGGGCGCTGACCTATGAGGGCGGCGACCCCGAATTCTGGCAAATGATCT
>JBLHNG010000637.1:0-5269 GCA_047621685.1 Myxococcota bacterium
GGATCTGGCGGGTTCCAGCGCGAGGCGATCTCGACAGCGTAGCCCTCGCTGAGCACCGGGTAGAAGATCGGCTGCTCGGGGAGGCGCGGCGGGAAGGCGGCGAAGTCAGCAGCGATGATGGCGGCCAGCTCATAGAGCCCGACTGGGCGGTACAACATCACCATTGGCGTTCACTCAAACCGGATGTAGAGGTCGCTCATCCGGTAGAGGATGTTCGGCATGTAGCCCTCGGCAAGCTCCTCCTCGGTCAGCGCTTCCCACTTCCGGGTGCGCCGGTCCCGACGCTCCAGTCCGCCAGCCTTGCGGAAGATCGCGATCTTGTTTACGCCAGCCTCGATGAAGATCGCCGCCTGCTTGGGCTTGCGCACGATGTCGCCCGCACCGTTGATGCACACCCGGGCATCGCGGTAGAAGCCCCGCTTGCCGCCGGGACACTCCTCCAGCAGCTGCGGGGTGGCCCGACGCAGACCCTTCTCCGAGCCAGCGATGGTGATGCTGGCGGCCTCGTCGAACTTAAACGGACGGATGAGCCCCCAGATGATCCACCCCAGCACGATCGCAGACAGGGTCAGCACGATCGGCAGCCAGTAGCACTTGAAGAACCCGGGGCTTGCCACCTTCCAGGCCACGACCTCGCTGTCGGCGGTCCGTGGCGGAGTGCCCCCGGGACCAGCAGCGGTGACCGTGATCTCGCCGGACTTCCCACAGCACCACCGCTCGGTGATCGCGCAGATCTTCAGCGCGGTCGGCCCGGAGCGCTCACAGGTGAAGTCCACCGAGAGCGGCTGATCGGAGACTGCGCAGGTGACCTCCTGAGCCTCAATGTTGCGAGAGGCTGCCATCGACAGCTCACCGCAGAGGGTGCTCGGACCCCACTGGCTCGGGATCGGCTCCAGGGTCAGCGGACCGTCGAGCACCAGGGAGTACGGTGGCGGGTTGATGGTGAGGCCCTGCTGGGCGGACTGCTGCATCCAGTTGTTGGAGAAGGTGATCTCCACCAGCTCAGTGCGGACCTGCTCGCTGTCGTCGGACGGCGTCCAGGTGCCGGTGAAGATGCCGCCGCCAGCGTGGGTCAGCGGGACCTGCTCACCGCCGACCGCTGCGATGGCGGTGAAGCCGTCGCTGCCGAAGAACTCCTGGTCGTCGAAGGTCTGGTCCTTAAATATCAGCCGCCCGGAGATCGGCACCGGCTCGCCTGCGGTGGCGGTGGCGGGCACATCGAGGCCAGCGATGAGGTCGTAGCGGAGGATGATGCCGAACTCGACCGGGCCAGGAGCGGACTTCAGGGACAGCGCCCACTCGGTCTTGTGCTCCGGGTTGTTGACGGCCCGAAAGACCTGATAGTGCCGACGGGGATCCGCGCACAGCTCCGGCTGGATGCGGGCCTTGACCCGAGCGCTGCACCCGTTGCTGCCGCTGCCGATCGGATCCAGCTCCTCCCACGGGCTGACCAGCTTCGCGGAGAACGGCGCCCCGGGATCCCGACTGACCGTGATGGCGAGCACCTCTGAGACGTACTTGCCGACCTTGACCTGATGCCGGCTGCTCGCGGTGAGCTGGCCGGTCTCCGGACGGGAGCCGATGGCGCGCGCGAAGCCCACGGTGAACGCGCCGACCACGCCCTCCGCGCTGTCGACGGCCTGGAGGTCGTCCGCAGAGCGGGTGATCGCCGAGAGCAGGCTGGTGCCGACCGAGCGGACCTCGGGGTGATCGAACAGGCCGATGGCCAGCACCGAGACGTCCGGGTGCTCATCGGGGCTGAAGATCGCCCGCATGTCGGCGGGAGAGTTGATGTTGTCCTCGGGGCTCGGCACCCCGTCGGTGAGGAACATCAGCAGCTTGGCATCCCGCTGAGAGGCCGCGAAGATGCGGTCGGCCTCCTTGAGCGGCTCGCGGAAGAAGGTGCCGTTGGTGTAGGACCAGTCGAGGATGTTGGGCTGGGTGACGGTGGTCAGGGCTGGGGCCGTGGCGTTGTCACCAAACCCGATGATGGTGACCCTGTCGCTGCCCTGGCTACCAAGCGCGGAGACCGCTGCTGCGCCGAGGACGGCGAGCCGGTCGGGATCGTTGGGCGGGATCTGCACCCCGTTGAAGCCGGTCTCCACCGCCATCGAGCAGCTGTTGTCTAGGATCACGACGATCTCACTGCCCGGATCGGCCCAGGCCACCATCCCGAGGCTCCACAGCATTGCCAGCATCCGCTACCTCCGTGCTCCAGAGCATACGATCAACCGTCACGCCGGGTCAGGTCCCCGACCGTATCCCGCCCGGTGCCCTTACAGCCCGGTGAGGCTCAGGTTGAAGTAGAGGCCGGTGCTGTCTTCGGCCGCGGTGTAGACCAGCACAGAGAGGACGTTGTCGCCCGCCACCAGCAGCTCCGGCTGGACGAGGGTGACGGCCTGTGCGGTCACCCAGTCCGACTCCACCGCGACCGTCGCGCGGGTGTCTTCTGGCAGCACGCCGTCGGGGAGGCCGGCGCGGTGAACCTCGCGCTCGTTGAGGTAGACCACCGCCGCATCGGAGCGGGCCATAGACAGCAGCAGGTCGTTGACACTCTCTGGATCGGAGACGGTGAAGTGGTGCCGCAGCCACATCGCTGTGGGGCTGCCAGAGCCGGCGGTGTCCGGGGCCTCAAAGGGCCAGGCGATCGGCGCGGCCTGGGTCGGCCAGGCGCTGTCGTCGAAGCCCGGTCGGATCCAGTGACTCATCGGCGCTTCGGTGGTGACGTGCCACTCCGCGCCAGCCTCGACGAGCGTGGTGCCGCCGGTGCCGAGCAGGCTCACCAGGAGGTGGGATTCCGAAGTTCCCCCATCGCTGTGGACCGCCAGCACGTTGTCGCCCTCGACCAGGGTGCTGGTGGAGAGGCCCAGGAGGCTGATCGAGCCGCTGACCGTGCCGGTGAGGGGGCTGTCGTTGAGGAAGACCTCGCTGCTGCCCTCTGCGACCACCTCCAGGGTGAGCGCGCTCAGGCCCGGTTGAGACGTAAACTGTCGCCGCGCCCAGATCGGAGAGCCCTCCGGATAGCCGACCGTCCACGCGCTGTCGTCAAAGCCCGGCGCGCTCCAGCCCTCGGCGGGCTCCTCGGTCGTGAATGACCACTCATCGCCCAGGCCGATCAGCCGCGGGTTTGCGGTGAGGGGCTGGTCATAGCGGATCCTGAACCGGTCGAGCAGGGTGTCCTCGGTGGACCAGGTCTCGACGATCATCGTCTCGTTGAAGACCCGGACCAGGGTGACGCCGTAGCGCTCGCTGACCGCGATCTGGCTCTGCGCAGTCGGGTCTCGGACGGAGTAGGTCCGGTAGCCGCCGATGCCGGTGACGATGAACGGGATGCCATCGTGGACCTGCCGCTCGTAGATGTGATCGTGGCCACCAAACAGCATGTCCGCACCCCAGGACCGGTACGGCCAGTGCATCCACTCGTTGTTGCCGTGGCTGCCTGAGGAGTACGGCGGGTGGTGCATGTAGACGATCTTGACCGGGGCATCGCTGCTGGTCATTGCGTCCTTGAGCCACTGGCCCTGCGTGGAGTCCGCGGAGGTGCCGTCGGGCTCATGGGTGTCGCTGTCCACGCAGAAGAAGTGGATGTCCTCGTAGCGGAAGTCGTAGTACCGCTCGTTGCCCGGCAGGGTGAAGTAGTCGGTGTACGGGTCGATGCCCTCGTCGGAGTACCAGTCGTGGTTGCCCGGGCAGGGCCAGAAGCGGTTCTCCGCAGACCCCTCGCCGTACTTGCCTTTGTAGTCGCCGATCCAGTCGTGGTAGAGCTGGCCGACGTTGGCGTCCATCGTCTTGGCTTCGCCGTTGGGGTAGTTGTTGTCCCCCACGGTGATGATGAAGTCCGGCTCCAGGCGCTCCACCAGCGCGGCGACCTCGAAGGACTCCTTGCTGCCGTTGCCATAGTCACCGAGCACCGCAAATCGATACTGCTCGCCACCACCACCCAGCGGCGGGAGCACACGCGACCCGGTTGGCGGCGCAGTCTCGGCTGGACTCCCGGTCTCCTGGCTGTCGCTGTCATCCGTTGTGGTGGGTGGTGTGGTGGTGGTGACCCCGGAGATGTCCCCGGGCTCCCCAAAGCACCCTGTCAGCAGCAGCAGTGTCATGGACCCCAGGCCGGGTAGGGGCGAGCCTGCTTGACGTAGATCTCGGTCTTGCCCGTGTCTTCGTTGTCGAACTTGAACTCGACGTCCATGCCGTAGAACGCGCCAGCCGATCCATACACCGTGTAGAAGTGGTTGTGGATCGCCTTGAGGGCTCCGCCCAGCTCGTAAATTTCGCTGTTGGTCAGCACCGGCTCATCATCCCACGTGAGGTTGTTGGTGGCGATGTAGACCACGGGCTGGTTGGGGAAGTCGTAGTAGTACAGCAGCTGATCGCTGGTGATCCCCGGCGGGGGGAGCACGACGGAGGTGCCGCCGGTCTGGACGTTGATGTAGTACGCCGGCTCCAGCCCGGTAGCGTCGAAGATGTTGCCGGTGATGGCGACACCGTTGGACTCCTCGTTGGGGAACGCCCGGTGGCTGAGCACTGCGGCACCGATGTTGGTGTGGTCCATGCTGTAGTACTCCCGCTCCTCAAAGGCGCGGTAGTTCCAGACGCTGCTCCAGACCAGACGGATGGCGTCCTCGATGGGATCGCTTTCGTCCTCCGGGTCGCCGCTGGAGGAGGAGTAGAGGCCCGCGCCGTTGAAGCCGTTGACGTCCTCGGCGTTGGTCGAGGAGCGGAAGCGGGTGCGGGTGGTGTGCGACTCGCCGGTGTCGATGCGGTCGTAGATCTTCGCCTCGACCGCCGCAAGCAGATCCGGATCGACCGGGGCCTCCGAGATGGCGTCGCGGAGGTCCTCTAGCATCTGGTCGCGAGTGGCGGCGTCGCTGTAGAACTCCTTGGTGGCGAGCATGGTGTCGACCATGTCCCACAGCCCGTTGTTCGTCAGGTGCTGGTCGTAGTAGTAGATCGGGATGGCGAACCCAGGCGGGTTGGGGATGTCCTCGCTCTCTTCCATGCCGGCGAAGTGGGTGACCTTTCCGCCAAACGCCGGGATCGCGGCCTTCAGGGCGCCCGCCAGCTCGTTGTTCTCCATGTCGAGGATGTCTGCGGTGTTCCAGATGCCGGTGACCGATGTGTCCATCGGCTCGACTACGATGGGATCCGGGCGGTTGTCTTCCCACCAGGCGTCAGCTTCCTCCTGGGTGACCTCACGGATGGTCCACTGCTGGGCCTCCACGACCAGCTCGACCCACTTGCCCTCCAGCGCGAGCAGCTCTTCGTT
>JBLHNG010000638.1:0-5267 GCA_047621685.1 Myxococcota bacterium
AAATCAGCCCGTCTACGACCGGCTCTTGCCGAACTTCACCGGGGAGACAGTGAGCACCCCACCTTCAAAACCAGGATGGGTGGGAATTTCGACCGGCTGCCCAACGACCCCGGGTTCCGCCTTGGTGGCGGTTTACCTCGAATCATCGTGAGCAGCCTCAACCTGGCCAGGGCACCCTACTGACCAGCAGCACCGACCGAGAGACAACACCGGAACGACAGCGTGCCGTCGGCGTAGGTTGCAGACTCATCGACTGCGAAGGCACACCGGGAGCCGCGTTCGTTGTTGGAGCGAAGGCCACCCTTGACGACTCGACGACTTCCGGAGGAGTTCTCGCTGGCCGTCCACTCTCGGGGACCGCCGCTCATTCCCCAGGCGCCGTACCCGCTCACGCAGGTCTCACGCTCACCGAGGTTGTAGTCGGCATCGACCCCACCGCCACACATCTCGACGTCGTAGGTGTCGCCATAGCTGTAGATCCAGTTTCCCGGACCTTTGCAGGCCTTCTCCCACTCATCCTCACTGCACAGCCGCTTTTCGAGACTCTCGCAGGCCTCTGAAGCAGACTTCCAGGTGGCCTTGGCGACCGGCAGGACCTTCTCCTCACTGGTGCCGATTCGGTTGGGGAACTCGAACCGATCGATGTAGAACGCCTCGACTTGAACAACCTTCGCCAGTGGCTCGGACTGAGAAGCGATGGTCAGTTCTTCCTGATTCAGTCGCCCCATGATCACCGGACCGGCGGGGATGTAGAGCATCTCCTGGTGGTCCTTCTCCATCACCGCCTTCTCCTCTTCGGAGAGCAGACGGTTGCCGGCCTGTGCCTCACGACGGAGGGCCTCGTCCGCAGCACGGGCATCCGCGGTGGGATCCGGAGTCTCGCGGACGTTGATGTACACCCCGATGGCGCCGATCAAAACGATACCAATTCCCACACCGATGAGGATGTTCTTAAACGACGAGTCTTGCGAATCGGTGAACACCTCCCCGGAGAAGGTCTGCTTGATGTGCTCGGCCATGTCTCGGGGGTTCTGGTAGCGATCCTCGGCGTTGGCAGCGAGGGCGATCTCGACGATGTCGTCGATCGCTTCGGGCAGGTCTCCGCGAAGCTGGGTCGGGGAGAGGTAGGTGCCCCGAGGGGTCTGTCCGACGAGCAGCTCATAGAGCATCACACCAACGGAGTAGACATCCGAGGGTGGGGTGCCGATGCCGAGGCCAAGCTCGGGCGCCCGATACGGAGAGTCATCGTCCACACCGGTCGCGGCCAGCATCGTCGCCATGCCTGCATCGGTGATCTTCACCTCGCGCAGGATGTTGCGCCCACCAGGACCGGTGGTCTTCGAGCGGATGAGCACGTTCTCCGGCTTGAGGTGGCTGTGGATGATGTTCTGGGTGTGGAGATGACTGAGGGTGTCGAGCACCTTCAAGACGATCTGGCAGGCTTCCTGGAGGGAAAACGACTTCTCCTCCTCCTGATACTCCTCCAGCAGATCCCGGAGGTTGCCCCCCTGGAAATACTCCTGACTGAAGTAGACGAAGCCATCGTGTTCGCCGACATCGCCATATCGAACGAGGCCATCGTGGCGCGACTCGCGCACACTCTTGATGGAGGCCTTGAAGCGATCAAGGCCCTTAGCGGGGGTGACGTAGCGCTGATCGATGAACTTCAGCGCGAGGTGCTTGCCGGATTTGATGTGACGGACCAGGTAGGTCGCACCAAGAATCCCCTCGCCGAGAGGTTTCTCAATCTCAAACCGACTGGAGATGACGTCACCACGGGAAAACTGACGGTACTCCTCAGCCACTGGCTACTCCAAAAACGGGCTCGATCGGCTGTTGCTGCGGCCAGGCCAGGCAGACTTGACCGTCAGGATGCTACCACGCCACCGTCACTTACGCGAACCCACTGCCCCGGAGAACTACTCTCGAGAGCTGTTGGTGAAGAAGCGCAGCAGGGCGATCACCCGCCGCTTCCACTCCCGGGGGTGGATGCGCTCAGCGACCAGGATGTGCACCACAAGCGCGGAGAACAAGACGCCTCCGCCCATCAGCATCCCCATGCCCACCAGGGCCATCAGCGGAATCCCCAGGGGAGCCGGCGCCCAGACACTCATCAGGATCGCGCCGGAGAGCACGGTGGAGGCAGCACAGAGCGCGATCGCCAGCCGAAGCCCAGCCCAGTGTATGACCCGTCGCAGCTCCGCAGATTCTGGATCAATGGTGCTCAAACGGATGTTTCCCCGCTCCAAATCGAGCAGGAGCTGGTTGAACTGGAGCGGGACGTCCTGGAGGGCGATCTGTGCCTGCTGGAGCCCCCGGACCGCGTCTCCAGAGATGCGCTCCGGGGAGAGACGCTGGCCCATCAGGCGCATCGCATAGGGGCGCACTTCCTGGACAATGTCGACATCCGGGATCAGCTCCCGGGCGAGCCCATCGATGAGAGACACTGCGCGGGCGAGCACGGCGTACTCAGGCACGAGGCGGATCCGGTATCGGGCGGCGACTCCGACCAGCTCGGTGAGGGTGGACTGGGCGCCGAGGTCTCGCAGGCTGGCGCCGTGGTACTTCGCCATCAGCCGCTGAATTTCGCTTCGAAAGCCCTTCAGGTCCACCGCCGACTCTGTCGCTCCGGCGCGAAACAGGGTCATCGCCACGGTGTCGGCATCCTGAAAGATGAGACCAGTGAAGATCGTCATCACCACATCCTGCATCTCCCGGGTAATTCGCCCGGTCAGCCCGAAGTCCAGGAACGCCACCCGGCCATCCGCCAGCCGCATAATGTTCCCGGGGTGGGGATCGCCGTGGAAGAAGCCATGCTCAAAGACCTGCAGCCAGGTCGCCTCCATCACCCGGTGCATCACCACCTTGCTCTCGGCCTCGTCCAGCCGCCGCCCTGAGCCACCACGGCCGAGCAGCGCAGAGAGGGACTCCCCATCGAGCAGCTCCATCACCAGCACCCGCCGACTGGAGTACTCCAGGTGGATCTCCGGGGCGGTGATGTCGGGGTGATCTTCGAAGTTCGCGGCGAACCGACGGGCAGCGCGGGCCTCCTGGAGGAAGTCCAGCTCAGTGGACAGCGCGGTGTCGAACTCGGTGACGATGTCTTCGGGCGAGTACAGGCCCGGCAGCTCCAGCCGCCCGACGAGCAGCGAGGCCATGGAGTAGAGGATGTGGAGATCCGAGCGGATCGCGGCCTCGATGCCCGGCCGCTGGACCTTGACCGCCACGGTGCGCCCATCGAGCAGGGTGGCCCGGTGGACCTGGGCGATGCTGGCGGAGGCTAACGGGGTCTCCTCGAAGTAGGAGAACCGCTCAGACAGCGGACCGCCCAGTTCCTCCTCCAGGATCGTCTTGACCGCCTCAAACGGCGCCGGGGTCACCTGATCCTGAAGCAGAGACAGCTCCTCGATGACGTCCGGCGGCACGATGTCGGGGCGGACGGAGAGGACCTGTCCGAGCTTGACGAAGGTGGGGCCGAGGTCGGAGAGCACCATGCGCAGCCGCCGGGCGAGGGGCAGCTTGACGTCGACGGGCTCTCCCTCGACCTCCAGCCCCGCCAGTCGAACGAGCTGACTGAAGCCATGGCGAACCAGCACCGAGGTGATGGTGCGAACCCGACCCAGATCCCAGACGTTTATATGTGGCATGCGTGGGAGGAGTATCGCTGGGACCGTCAGAGAGCGAGATCGCGACCCGAGGCGCCCCTACTTAAACCACCGCAGCGTCGGCTTGCCGGGGCGAAGCTCACCGGACTCCTGGCGCCAGGAGGCAGAGCCATCGCGGCTGATGGCGAACCGGCGAACCCAGAGGAACTGCTCCTTGGCGCGGGACTCGGTGGCCAGGGCGAGCATGTGGCCGTCTTTTGCCTCGTCGTCATCGCCCAGACCGAACAGGCCGATGGCGTAGGTGGAGGCCTGGCGGGCAACGTGCTGTCCGATGCGCTCCACCTCTTCGAGCGCCTCGCCCCACCACACCCACAGCTCGTCGTCGACCCAGGCGACCACCGAGGGGCCGACGAGTCCGGTGTGAACCACCCGGGCTTCGAGGCGGTGGGCGGCGGTGAGGGTGAAGTCCGCGAACGTCGCCCCCTCCCACAGCGGGAGAACATCGTCTGGCGCGCGAGGCGGGCGCAGGCTCTCCAGGGTGGCCTCGACCAGACGGATCTGGAGTCCCCGGGGGGCCGGGAACAGGCGCTGGAGCCACACCGGCAGGGTGTCCAGCGACCCCTCCCAGGTCTCGGCGTCTTCTTTAGAGGGGGCGATGCCCGGAAAGCGCATCCACAGCCGCAACCAGACCGTGCCATCGACCCGGCGCATCCGGGCAAACGACGCCATCACCCGACCGCCGTCCCGCTTCAGCAGCGCGGTGCCCCAGCCGCCGACCCAGTCCACATCCTCGCGGGTGAGCAGCGCAGCATCCACCGAGGCGATCCAGGCGGCGTCCGGCTCCAGCTCAATGGCGACCAGCTTTCGAACCGAGCCTCCGGCGACGACAACGGTGGGCAGGGGCTCGATACCGCTTTCGAGGACCTCCTGGCTCATCCAGTCCTGTGGATCAAGCTCGGGCAGAGGGCCTTCAGCGAGGGGGACATCAATGATCTCAGACATTGCCCAAGACTACCCCATACGGTTAGAGCAACCGTCCTGGAACTCACCTGGAGCTGTGATGCACGTTTTCGTCGGCGCCCTCGAACTGATCGGCCTGTTCGCAGTCGGCCTCTGCTTTATCGTGCTTCTCCCGAACATCGGTGCGTTCCTCGCTTCCCTCTTCAGTCTAATTGTTGGTGAGCAGGCCCTGGCAAAGATGCAGGGTCGCGAGAGCGGCACCAACATGCATCTCGACGACTGAGCAGCGGACCTGAGCGGGCGATGTGCAGGCGGGGTATTTTAAGCCCATGTCCATGCCGCTTCGACTCCTCCCGCTTCTCCTGACCGGCTGCATCGAGCTTGATCGACCGCTCGACTCTGGCGCCGCCTTTTCTGACTACACCGGCTGGGAGCGCTACCTGTTTGGCAGCGGCCCCGGTGAGCTGAACTGCGACCTCTACTGGACGGCCACGGGCTCCCCTTCCCTCGTCGCCTGCCCGGAGTGCGTGTTCACCTTCGACCTGCTCTTCGTTCAAGACAGCGCTCAGAGCAAACACGACGGCACCTGCCACATGGCTCAGGAGAGCTTCTCAGAGACCTATGTGCTCATCGAGGAAGCGGGCGAGTACAGCGTGGGAACCTGGAATAGTGGGGTCGTCTCGGTGTTCGCCAGTGCAGATT
>JBLHNG010000639.1:0-5266 GCA_047621685.1 Myxococcota bacterium
AGGTCGTGCTCCTTGATGAAGGCGAGGATCTTCTCGCGCTCGGCCTGATAGCGGTCGAGGATGGAGTTGAGGTTGCCATCGGCCACCTTGACCGCGAACTTCTTGTTGAGGAAGCTGTGCAGCTGCTCGACGGTGGTGTCGGCGGGCAGGTTGTAGCGGGGAACGAGGCGGTCACGGAGGGTGACGATGGTCTCGGAGGTCTCAGCGAGGAACCGACGGGCGTAGCCGTGGATCTCCTCCAGCGACACCCCAATGCCCCTCAGGTGCACGATCCGCCGTGCGGTCTGCCCGTCGAGGTGGAAGTGCGGGGTGGTCGGCTGCTCGGAGAGCCATCCGAGGTACGCCACGGCGGCCTCCTCAGCGACCGTGCGGGCGGACTGGAGCCGGGAGAGGTCCGCGAAGTCCACCCCCATGGCCCAGTTCTCGATGTTCTCCAGCAGACCGGGCAGCCCCTCAACTTTCTCGCGGTCGATGGACACCCACCGCTCCACCGGGGTGTCCAGGCGGGCCTGGAGCGCGGAGAGGTAGCCGGGCACCGCCTCCAGCCGGTCGGTGATGTCCGCCAGACGCGCGGCTGCTGGTCGGGGATCGTTGGCGAACATCAGGAAGATGCCGTCTCCGATGTCGTCCCCGGCGGTTGGCTTCTGGCAGATCGCCCGGCGCCCGTTGAAGGTGTAGGTGGCATCGTGGATCTCGCGCTCCAGGGCCAGGCGGGCGAGGTCCAGGTCCAGGTCGTCATCAAAGGACAGCCCTGCGGTGTCGATCTCGGCGATGGAGGCCAGAAGCCGGCGGGCCGATGCGACGGTGGCGTCGAGCCCGGCGAGGGAGGGATCGGGAAGCTCCCCGAGTCGCTCGTCGATGCCCATCACGATGCGTGCATTTGCATCCACGGTGAAGTGCGCATGGAACGCGGAACAGAAATTAACGTAGGTGGTCATCAACCCCTCCAGAGTGGGGCCAGTATCCTCGCGCATCATGTATCGTCACCCAAAGGAGGAACCATGAGACTCACAATTCCTATCGTCGCGACCTCGCTCATCCTCGCCCTCGCCTGTGGCGGCGGTGAAAGCGGCATCAGCTCCAGCGTCGACGACTTCTCAGCCACTGTCGACGTGCCCGCCCAGGTCAGCGCTGGTGAGACCTTCGAGCTGACCGTCACCGTCTACAACACCGCGCCCCAGGAGCAGACCCTCTACTCCCTCGACCTCGCCGATGAGTTCATGGCCGGCACCGAGGTCGTCGGCAGCGACCCGCCCTACGGCTCGTACATGCACGTTCCCATCGACAACACCGAGAGCTACGAGTACATGACCCCGATCCCCAGCGGCGGCTCGACCACGGTCAAGCTCACCATGCTGGCGACCGATGCCGGCTCCTGGTCGGGTGAAGTGGATGTCTGCGTGGATGGAAACGCCCGCTACAACAGCTACATGATGAGCACCAACGTCCAGTAAATGACCATGGTGCAACCCTGTAGTTAAGTAGGCTTTGGACGATCTTCCCGCATCTGCTAATCACGGTAGAGGAGGATCGATGCATCGACTTGTGGCACTTCTGGGACTGTCCACGCTGACCACGGCCGGCTGTGGGACAGACTGCCCGGCTGGCTCATCCCTGGACGACGACGGGCTGTGTCACCTCGACGACGAGACGGGCGGGGACTCCGGCGTCTCGGACACCGACGATTCGGGCACCGACGACACCAGCGACACCGACGACACCGACACCGAGCCGATCGTGTGGCAGACGCTGCTGATGGGCTGCACACCGGCCTCCACCAGCACGGATCCCATCACGCTGGTCGGCAAGCTCAACGTGCAGAACCACTCGTTTGTCGAGCTGATCGACATTGAGGTCATCCCCGAGCGCGACCTCGTGCTTGCCGTCGGTCAGGGCGGCCTGATGACCCTGGACATCTCCGATGAGTCCAACCCCAGCTACCTTTCAACCGTCGCACCACTCACCTTCTACCAGCGCTTCTATCGACTGGAAGTCGGCGAGGACGACACCGTCTACGCCACCCACCGCGATCATGGGCTGGCGGTCTACGACATCTCAGACGCCAGCTCCCCCGAGGAGGGCATGCTCATCTCGGCGTCGGACTTCTCCGGGATGGCCTCGACCGACACCCACCTCTTCCTCGTCACCCACGTCGGTGATCTGATCGTCTACGACATCACCCAGCCGCAGACGCCCACCGAGATCACCCGCATCAGCGGGCTCGGCAACCCCTGGGAGCCCCACCTCCTCGGAGATCGGCTCTACATCGCCGACAACTCCAAGGGCATCGGGGTGGTCGACATCTCCGACCCCGACTCCCCTTCCCTGGTCGGCTACACCGCCGCCAGCGGTGGGGTCCAGGACCTCACCTTCTCCGCCGATGGCTCTACCCTCTACGCAGCGGTGGGCGGGGCTGGCGTGGAGACCTTCACCCTCGACGACCCCGACGACCCGATCAGCCTGGGGCTCATCAACGTCAACTACTCGGTCATCTCCGTGGCCACCGACGGCGACACCCTGTGGGCCGCTGATCAGCAGGATCTTGTCGGCTTCGACATCTCCAGCCCCGAAGAACCAGCGCTCATCAACACCGAGCAGACCGAGCAGTGGGCGATGCATGTCGCCGCCATCAACGGTCGAGCGTATGTCGCAGACTGGGCGTACCTCGCGATCTATGAGTCCATCCCCGGAAACACGGCCCCCGACCTCGCTCCGGCGACCACCTCGGTCTATGTCACCGCTGAGGCCCAGGAAGTCATCAACCTCGACAACCTCGGCAATGCCCCCCTCACCCTCGTTGGTGCGGAGTCCAGCTCCGGCGATGTGGTCGTAGAATTCTCCACCGACAGCATCGCGCCGGGCGAGACGGCACAGATGGGCATCACCTACACCGGCAGCAGCGCGGAGAAGGTCTCGATCTGCCTGGCGACCGATGACCCCGACGAGCCTGAGTGGACCTTCGAGGTCACCACCGGAGAGATCGGCTCGAACACCGGGCTGGGCTCGCAGGCTCCGGACTTCACCCTGACCGGCATCGACGGCAACAGCTACACCCTCTCCGACCAGCTCGGCAAGCCTGTAGTCATCGCCTACTTTGCCACCTGGTGACCACAGTGTCCGTCCGAGGTCTCGGACATTGAGCACAGCATCTACCAGGCATTTGGCGGCGACGTGGTCGTCTGGGGCATCGCATCGGCAGACTCTGAGAGCGACGTAGCCACCTTCGCAGAGCAGTACGGCATCACGTTCCCGCTCCTCATCGACAACAAGGGCGTCCACCAGGAGTACGCCCAGCAGACTCCCTTCCCCAGCGCCGCCTACCCCCAGGACTGGGTCATCGGTGCGGACGGCACGGTGGTCTACGTCAACAACGGCTTCGAGCTGGATGCGATGCTGTCGGCGATTGAGTCCGAGCTGGACTGAGGCTCAGCCCATCCGGATTACCACCCGCTGCACCCGATGGGGGGCGGGGGGCAGGATGACCTCGACGGCGAACCCGGCCCCGCGCTGGTGGACCACGACGCGTCCCCGGATGCGGTGGCGGTGCAGCACACCCATCGCAGCGGTCTGTGCCCGACCCGCCAGCCCCGGCCGAAGCGGCTCGCCGATGATGGCGTCTTCGACTGCATAGCGAAGCTCTCGCTCCAGGTCGCTCATCGGATAGACCTCCCCCGTAAACCTAACGGGGAGAGGGCATGGAGCGCGCGCTGCTGATCATCGACGGGACGGTGCTGGTTCTTCGACCCTGGTTTGCCAAGGTCTCCGCCCCCTGGGCCGTCGCCCGCAATCAGCTCCGGAAAGAGGCGGCGAAGTACACCCATGTCGCTGTGGTCATCGACCGCACGATGGACACCTTCCGTCGCAAGCTCGACCCCCGCTACAAGGCCCACCGCCCCCCGGCGTCGGCGGAGCTGATCGCGCACTTCAACCGGTTCGAGGAAGAGGTCACGAAGATGGGCATCGCCCTGTTCGGCTCCCTGGAGGTCGAGGCAGACGACCTCGCCGCCACCCTCACCCGCCACGCGGTCGCCGCCGGGCTTCCGGTGCTCATTCAGGCCCCGGACAAGGACCTCTTCCAGCTCATTCGGGATGCCGCACCCTCGGTCCGGGTCATTGCACCCAAGAAGGGCTGGGACATCAACGAGGCCGGGGTGATGGAGCGGCTCGGGGTGACGCCCTCGCAGGTCACCGACTTCCAGGCCCTCGTCGGCGACGCCACTGATGGGGTGATCGGGGTCGCTGGAGTCGGCGCAAAGACCGCCGCCGCCCTCCTCACAGCACGCGGTACCCTCGACGCCATCTACGCCGACCTCGATGGCCTGGTCACCCTGCCGATTCGAGGGGCGAAGACGCTGCCGCGGAAGCTGCTTGCCGGGAAGGATGATGCGATGCTTGCCCGCAGGCTGGTCACGCTGCGGGCGGATGTGGACATGGGAGCGGACCCGCTTGCGAAGTGCGAGATGCCCTGAGATGGTGCGTACTTCTGGAAACCACCCGGCGCTCTGAGGTCATCAGGACGGGTCAGTGAGTGAGCCGACGTGCGGTGGGTGGCGGGTGTCAGGCTGGGGCCACAAGGCGGGTAGTACAGGGGAGCGGGGACTGGTGTCCGGCTGGGGGTCACAGGGGAGCGGCGACTGGAGAGAACCGCTGCAAAGCGGAGAACGCAGGAAGCGCAGCCCCCTTGAGCAAGCGGAAGGATCCAGACCGGAGGGAATGGAGACTTCCGCGCAGCGGCCAGAAAAAGAATGGCGCGGAGGATGGCGGTTCTCAGCGCATGGGTGAGGGGGACCCTTCGGAATCGAGAGCCACGAGGCTGAGAGCGCCCCTGGCTGAGAAGACCGAAGGGCGAGCAGGACAGGTCGGCACTATCAACAGCAGAGATGGGCGAATCCTTGAAGTACGGCGGTACTGCCAACCCCGTCTCCGTCCTTGGGCTCTGATCGCTACGGGTCCCCTCCGCGGTCGCAGCTCCGTTGCACTCCGCCTCCGCTTCGCTTCGCCTCTCACTCCCTGTCGGCCAGCATTCTCCGTGGGTTGCCCCTTCTCTCAAGCCTCGGGTCACTTGCTGCCTCCGGGGCCGCCAGAGAATCTGGCGTGGGCTGAGGGCGCCCCCCGGCCCTCCGACACGGCCCTCTACGGGTGCCCCTTGCGCGCGCCCGGGCGAACTGAGACTCCAGATCAGGCGATCCAAACAATACAATCAACAAAATAGGAGAGGAAGGCAGCCACCTGACCGGCTTCGGATGCCTCACCCCGTCCCCGCACC
>JBLHNG010000640.1:0-5237 GCA_047621685.1 Myxococcota bacterium
CGAGCGGCCTGTGGGGCGCGACCGGGGGGACGGCGGGGCAGGTCCCTGTCGAGGTCACTCAAGAGGAGGGCGTCCTCTGGCTGAGCTTCCTCATTCAGACCGGGGTGGGGGAGGGGCTGGCGGCGCTTCGCATGCAGGGAGACGACATCCGGATGCCGCTGGGGGCTCGGAGCGGTGAGTTTGATCTCACACTCTCCCGGACTCCCGGGGTGGCATCGGCTGCTGCACTGGAGGCCGCTGAGTTGGCTGCTGTGGCCGGAATTGAGGCGGAGCATGCGGCGTGGCAGGCAGGGGACTTCCTGCTCAAGGACGGCGAGCAGACCGTCGGAGCGGTCCTCCTTCGGGGAGACGCAGCGCCGATGGTCTCGGTTCACGACATCACCTGGCTGACCCCGAAGCCCGTCGTCGCCACCCGGGCGGATGATGGTGGGGACCTGCTGCTGGTGTTTCCCGTCGAGCCGACCCTGGAGGATGAAGAGGCGCTGATTCGGGTCAACGTGCTCACCCGGGCAGTGGTAGTGCCCAGCCAGGCGGTGCCATCCCCCGTAGATCGGCGGCTGAGGCTCATCCCTGGCACACAGAGTGATGCCGAGCGCCGGGCGGCGGTGTCCGGGGCAATCTCAGCTGCCGATGCCGCCGAGGAAGCGTGGATCAAGGATGCTGGAGTCGACCTCGCCCGCCACGCCCGTCGCTCGGGCGGCTGTGCGGAGTGGTCCGAGCTTCCTGAAGAATGGCGTCTGATGCTCGCCGGGTATGAGGTCGAGATTGCTGCACGCGATGGCGACTGTGTATTAGAAGTGTCGCCAGAGTGGAGCCAGCATCGCAGGCGCTTCAGTGGTGTGATTAGAGCAGAAGTAGAGGATTAAAATCAGCTGCAGATGGAGTTGCATTCCGACGGGAAGGCAATGAGCACGGCGTTGGGGGCATAGCCTGGATCAGGAATACCCAGGAAGTCCTGGGTCCAGTCCTCAAGGAGGGTGTCGAAGATGTCGCAGTCCGTTTCAGTGGGAGCGCTGTTGTCGGTGCACCACATTTCCCGAGGAGGCGGCGCGGTGGTGGTGAGGAGGAGGATCTGAGAGGGGTGGTTCGGGTGGCTGCCCTCGGCCCAGCTCAGCGAAGCCTGATTCCATTCCCGGTTGGCGACTTCATCTCCCCACTCCCAATCCAATGCAAGCGCGGGAAGTGAGAGCAGGAGTCCAGCGGAGATCAGGGCAGAGCGGAGAGAAAGGGTCATGGCAGCGCCTCGGATGGGGAGTTCTGCCAGAACAGAGAGCAGGAACTGTGCCAGTTTTCTCGAGTACTGGGTTGTCTGCCTTGATGATGTGATAGTCTGCTTGAAGACTTGGTTTTCGATAGGTGAGAGTGTCGCTGTCGCGTTTTGGAAATTTCCATATGGAAATTTCCATGAGTTCGAATTGCCTTATGGAAATTTCCGCAGTGTATCCTCGTCTTGGATCCCCACTGTCTGAAATCTTCATCGAGGTGGTTAGCTTTGAACGCAGATTATCAGCGGTACCGAATACTTAATCGGGACCAGAGAGCTGCAAACCGGACAGCCGTTGTCTCAAAAGATCTAATTCTAGGAACGATCAGCTTTTTAAAATTTGCTCCCTATGAAAGTTCAGCCGCATCGCAGCTTATGGAAGAAGCTGGGCTCCTTTCCGATTTGTCGCACCCCAATCTCGTCGAGATCCTCGATGTGTTCGTCGGTGCTCCGGGAATTGATGCCAAGCCGGTGACCGGCTTTGCGATGCGCTGGATCGACGGTGCTCCGCTGGATGGCGGACTCAGCAGTCGTCCCCTTGAGGAGATCCTCAGCTCGTTCTGCGAGCTGCTGGAGGTGGTCGACTACCTCCACCGTCGGGGTGTGCTTCACCTCGACATCAAGCCCGACAATGTCCTGCTCTCGGATGGCGGCGTGGTCCTCCTCGACCTCGGCAGCGCCCGGCCAGTCACCAGCGGTCCGGGTGAGGCTGGTGGAACGGTCGGCTATGCCGCCCCAGAGGTCATGGCCGGTCAGGCCGCCACCGTTGCTGCGGACATCTTCAGCCTCGGAGCCCTCCTCTATGAGCTGATCACTGGTGTCTCCCCCTATGGCTCGGTGGATGCCACCGGACTTCGACGCGCCATTCTGTCTGGAGACATCGTCCCGGTCCGAGTGATCCAGCCCGCCATTCCCCGTGAGCTGGCGCGGCTGTGTGAGTCGATGCTGTCGGTGGACGTCCCCAAACGTCCGGCCAACATCGAGGTCGTCGCCCAGGCGCTCGGGTACTCCCTGAAGAAGCAGGGCTCTCCCCCCTTCCTCGGCTCTGAGTCGGTCCGGGCCCGGCTTGATGCCGCCCTCGCAGGACCACCCCGGGTCGTGCATGTCATCGGCCCCGCCGGCAGCGGTCGGCAGACGCTCATCAAGCACACCCTGAGGGCTCACATCCGGCAGGCAGAGCGGCTGGCCCTCGATCTCACCGACGCCGATGATCCCGCTCGCGCCATCCAGCGGCTCGCCGGGCTCAGCCGGCCCGATCTGCCGATCCCGCTGCCTGGACCCGGCTGGGTCAACGGGGTGAGTGCAGGACTTCGCACACCGGTCGGCTTCATCGGTGCCATCTACATGGGGCGCCGCGAAGACCACCCCGCTGAGCGACTCCAGCGCCTGGAGCAGCTGACCGATGTCTTGATCCAGCGCGGCTGCGTGGTGATCTGGGCGGGTCGAGAGCTGTCGGAGGGACTGGAGCCGTTCAGACTCCAGCCGCTGGGCGAGTCCGACACCATCCTCCTCGGCCGCTTCTTTGGGGTGACCTCGCACCAGCGCCTGTTTGAGAGCTGTCGGGGAACCGGCGGCTGGCCTGGCGCGCTCATCCAGGTGCTCCAGCCCTCCCGCCGTCCGATGTCCTCCATGGAGCGGAAGACCGACGACCTCCTCCGCATCCTCTACTTCCTCCCCCGTGGGATCCCGGAGCCGTTCGTCCAGGTCCTCTCCGATGAGCCCGAGATCCTGCCGCAGCTGCTGGCCCGGGAGTCGACGCGCTGGGGGGAGGATGGTCGGCTGTACCTCCTCGGTGACATCGGCGAGGTGACCCTCGATGAGTCCACCCTCAAGCGACTCCGTGACCTGCTGGTCACCCACCAGGGACGCTGGGCGGATCCGCTCTGGACGGGCCTCACCGCCGCCCGGGTCGGCAACCTCGCGCTGGCCGAGGAGCACTTCGAGCGGGCTACCGGCGAGGCCCGCCACCGACCCTCCGAGCTGGAGGAGCTGTGTGCCCGTCTGATCGCCGTGGGCTATCGCCCGGCTCGGCTGATCCTTGCGGAGCTGAAGGAGGGCGCGGGGGATCTCAGCAAGGCCGCGTCTCTGCTGATGGACATTCAGGAGCGGACCCCCTCTGAGAACCTCCGGCTGGTCCGGGTGCTTCGCCGCGCACGTCGACTTGATGAGGCCGATGCCCTCGCCCGGACGGCGCTGGACACCCCCCTCGCGTCGCGGTTCTGGCTGGAGATCGCGTTTGTCGAGAAGATACGGGAGAACGTCGAGCTTGCCGAGGATGCCTGCAATGAGGTGATTCGCCTGGAGCCCGGTCTGGCGGACAATGAGGTGCTCGCCATGCGCCTGCGGTTGGCTGCGCTGAGGCTGGAGCGGGGAGAGGAGCTGGTCGGCATCATGCCGATGCTGGAGAGCATTGAGGCGCGCGCTTTGAGGGAGGACGTGCCCAACCAGATCCTCATCGTCGCCAGCCTCCTGCTGAAGGTCGGCTTCGGCGAGCTGGACCGCTCCCAGCATCTGCTGGCCCTGGCGGTTCATCGGGCCGATCGGGACAACGATCAGCGCTCTTCCGCTGGGCTGCGCATCAACCTCTCGAACATTCTCAAGGGCATGGGGCGCCGGACCGATGCTCGACGCACTCTCAAGGAGGCCCTCCAGATCGCCGAAGAGCTGGGCAGCGCCGGGCTCCTGATCCAGATCCGCTACAGCCTCGCGACCCTGGAGTTGGAGGCGGGACGGCTCCCTGCAGCCCGGCAGTACATCGACCGGTTTGAGCGCGATGCCCAGAGCCACACTTCTCGTGAGATCCAGCTCCGGGCACGGGTCCTGCGCGGACAGCTCCTCTTCTACAGTCAGGAGTATGAGCCCTCCCTCAAGCTGTTTCGCGAGACCTTGAACTCTCCGATCTGCCCCGAGAGCCTCAAAGCATCCTGTCAGACCTACATGAGCCGCAGCCTGCTGGCGCTGGGGCGGGCTCCTGAAGTGCTCGCCCTTCTGGAGGAGGACCGCACCTCCCGGGGGCCGGTGTTTGATGCGTTCATGCGTGCACTCAAGGGGCGGGCACACCTCTCCATCGGTCGCAGCTTTCTCGCAGAGGCGATGGCGATGCTTCCAGAGGCTTCAGATCCGGCAGAGCGTCTGAGCATTGGAGAGATCTACCTCTCGGCGGCGGGTGAGGATCTGGATCCCGCAACCTTCACCGACCGACGGGAGACGCTCGATCGCGCCGCACGCCTCCTGCGGGGAGAGCGCGCAGCACAGGCCGCCACCCTCCGGGATCGCATCTCGACCGCTCCCGGCGTGGACCTCGCTGGCGTCGTTGCCCTGACCGAGGCGATGCGGGATCCGCAGACCTTTCCCACCGCACTGGCCCGGCTGATCACCGAGGCGCTGGGGGCGAACCGGGTGCTCATCATGCTGCGCATCCCCGGCCTCGGAAAGCAGATCAGCGTGAAGATGCTCTCAGGTGGAGAGACCGCCGGGATCAGCTCTGAGGTGCTTCGCCGCATTCAGAAGCCCGATGATTACTGGCTCGCCGCAGATGCTTTCGGAGACCCGAGCATTCGAAACACCTCCAAGACGGTGCAGACCTTTGAGCTGAAGTCTCTGCTCGCGGTCGCCATTCCTCATGGCGGAAAGGCCGTCGGGGCACTGTATGTCGACGATCTGTATCGGGCCGGACGGTTCGACATGGAGGACGTCAAGACCCTCAAGCGGCTGGCTCGCGCGGTGGGGGACATGCTCCCGCTGCTGGGGCGACAGCACAACACCCTCGTCGAGCCGAAGGACATCCTCGGAGTACAGGTCTGCAATCCAGAGCACAGCAAGTCCCTGGACTACTCGCTGTCGATGCTGAAGGGACAGGGGCAGACCAACCTTCTGATCTCCGGGGAGACCGGCACCGGCAAGAGCGTGCTCGCCCGCCGGATCGCCCGGGAGGTCCTGGGGTTGTCGGGGGTGGAGGTCGTGGTGCTGCGAA
>JBLHNG010000641.1:0-5233 GCA_047621685.1 Myxococcota bacterium
GTGGCTGGTGAGGGTGCTCTCGTTGTCGCTGACCTCGGCGCTCAGTGCGCTGAGGTCGCTGTCGAAGTCGGCGTCCGCGGCGGTGAGCTGGTCGATGGAGTACTCACTGCTCTCCACTCGGCTCTGCAGCGTGGTCAGCGAGCTCTCGGTGGCGACCGTCTCCAGTTCGGCCTGGAGGCTGTCGATCTGCGTCTGGAGATCCGCCATGGCGTCGATCTGGGTCTGCAGTCCGCTGATCTGGGACTTCAGGCTGCTGATCTCCTCATCGGTGTCGCAGGCGAGGAGCAGCGTGAGGGGAGCGAGAAGATGAATGCGCATGGGTTCGACGCTCCAGCGGGGAATTCAGGGCCTGTTCTATCACAGTGTAGATCGGGGACGGTGATATGCTGCCTCCCCAATGCTTGAAGACGCATCCGAGCCGCTCAGCCTGCCCCGACACATCGGTCCCATCCTCGCGGTGGTCTCGGTCGTTGTCTTCATGATCGCGCCGATGGTTTTCATCAAGCACATGGCGGACAACCCGGTCAACGGGGTGGACGGCACCAGCGCAATCGGGGCGACGGTGGCGCTGGGTGCGCTCTTCCGGGCCGGCGGACGAACGATGCTTCGCTCCACAGTGATGAGCGCTGCTCGGACCATGGCCCGCGCGCTGACCCGCCGGATCGTTCGCTCCTTCCTTCCGATGGCACTGCGGTTGTTCCTGCCCTCGTTTCGCTCCTCCACCCTCGACACCCTCCAGGGCAAGGGGGAGCAGTCGTTCTGGGTGGCGCTGGCGCTGGGGGTGTCGACCCTCGGGCTGTCGTTCTATGGGGTGGTGACGCTCTCCGAAAGCCACCACGCCACCGAGATGCTCGGTGGGCTGTCGCTGCTGTCGATGTCCGCGCTGGCCTGCCTGCCGCTGCTCATCCACTACCTGATGTTTTACCTGATCGGCAGACTGCTCGGGGTCGGGGTCGCACTCCGCACGGACATCGACGGAATCCTCCTCCAGGCCTACTTCACCGGGGCGATGTCCTACCTGCCCCTGGCATCAGACGTAGAGCTGGACGGCTCCCAGCGCGACAAGGCCATCTGCGCCTCCTCCGTGCTGTGCGGCTTCGTCGTCCTCTACGCCATCCTCTCGCTGGCAGGGGAGTGGCTGGGCAACCCCTGGATGAGCGGCCTCAGCTCCCAGCTCCTGCTGTATGCCTTCGTGCTGTCCTTCCCGCTGCCTCCCCTCGATGGCAGCGACGTCTGGGCCCACAGCCGCTGGGCCTGGCTGGCGCTGTTCCTGGCGATCTTGATGACCTTCCTCGGTCGCATGCCGGAGTCGTTCTATGAGATCCTCTGACGACGACGGGCCCGAGGGGCTCGAAGAAGAAGTGGAGACCCCGATCGACACCGAGGAGGCCGCCCGGCGGCACCGCTCGGCAGTCATCGGCCAGACCATCATCGCCGCCTTGATCGGCTGGGCATACCTCTACAACGTCGTGATGAAGGGGCATGGCTGGTTCGAGGGCATGTTCCAGATCATCGACACCCTCACCGAGGATCTGGTCACCAACTCCGTGGTCACGGTTGTGGTTGGCTGCGGGATCCTCCTGGTGTTCACCGCCACCAAGCTCTACACCCAGATCATCTCCAACGCCTTCTCCTTCCGCATCCTCGAGAAGCTCACCATCGAGGACTTTCCGCACAAGCGGTTCAAGCAGATCGGGCATCGGCTGCTGAATTTCCAGAACGAGCCCGAGCCAGACACGGTCTATCCGCAGCGACCATCCTCGGTGCTGATCGCGTTTGCGACCCTCTACGTGATGAGCTGGATCTACCTGGTCCTGTTCTCCGAGGCGCTGTTCTTCGTCTCCTGGAGTGCAGGGGTGGATCTGCCGCTGACCGAGCAGAACCTCCAGCTCCTCCCGACCCTCTCCCTGGCGATCCCCTTCTCCGCCCGGGTCATGGCCTACCTGCGCTACCCCTACACCCAGGACTACGCCGACTTCATGCCCGGCGCGGTGTTCGTGCTGCTGCTGGTCGGCAGCCTGGGCTACCTGTTTGAGTCCGAAGACCAGAAGTTCTTCCTGCTTCAGATCTGGCAGGAGGATGCCTACTTCCACGCCTTCCTCCAGAACGGCCTTCTGTTGGCGTTCATCCCGGTGTTTACCGAGGCACTGTACTGGATGCTGATCATCTTTGTGAGCGAAGAGAGCGATCTGTAGCCGGTTGGGTTTCACTGCTCGGCGTCTGGCGGGTCTATCCTCTGACTGGAGGAGATCACGCCATGAAGAACTGGATCATCACCCTGAGCCTCGGCGCCCTCGTGGGCTGCGGAGACAAGGACACCGACACAGCGGTGGCAGAGGCTGATGCCGACACCGACGCGGACACCGATGCCGACACCGATGCCGACACCGATGCCGACACCGACGCCGACACCGACGCCGACACCGATGCCGATGCCGGCACCCAGCTGACCTTCAACATCGACGGGGAGCACACCGGCACGGTGCTCAGCCTGCACCAGCTGACCTTCCTGGAGGATGGCTTCGAGATCGGCTCCAGGCTCGCCTCAGCGCCTGCTTCACACTCTCCGCTGATCCTGGAGGTTCCGGACCCAGACCCTGCAGACCTTGCGCCTCTCGATGACAGCAGCCCCGACCTGCTCGGTGCGTTCTACCTCCCCACCCTCCAGGTCGACGCCGACAGCGACGGCAGCGCGGATGGTGCGATCACCAGTGCTGGCCTGGTCTGGCCGGTGTTCATCTCCGGTGAGCTCTCCAACGATCTCAAGGCGCTCGGGCTGGTCGAGGGATGGAACGCCATCGAGCTGGACTTCGACGGGAAGTCGGAGATCCCCAGCCTCTATGAGATCGATGACATCCCGATCCAGGTCAACCTGGAGGCGTCGGAGTCGGTCACCATTGGCGGCACCTATGACGCCGAATTCCCACAGGCCAAGGCGATGTCGCTGGCGATGGCGCCGCTGCAGATCTTCGACGATATCTTGAGCAAGGATCTCCTCTATGACGAGGCGATGACCTCAAGCTGGACCATCGACGTCTCTGGACCGCCGCCCGAAGATCACATCACCGAGGACGAGATCGGCTTCCCGGCAGCCCTGGAGATCCTTCTGGCGTACACCGACGACACCGGAGACGGCTTCCTGTCGGAGGGAGACTCACCCTGGTACACCGCCTGCTACAACGGCTATCCGGCGATCACCGCATACTTCGCGCCCCCGGAGGATCAGGTGATTGCCTTGTCGTTTGCCCTCAACGGCATCCTCCCCGGCTGGCAGGCCTACACCATCGATGACGCTGAAAACTTCCTCCCGCTGTCCAGCTCCGAGCGCATGTCGCTCTACATCGACGAGAGCTGCTCGTTTGAGTAGGTCGCGGGCTGCCCGGCCCTGATGAGGGACGCTGAGTGGTGCCTACAAGAAAAGAGAGAGAGGCTGGAGGAGGATCATGATCCTCCTCCCGCCTCTCTGACGTTCGCCCCCCAGGGGAGCGATCCCGGCTGAGGTTTAGTATCCGCCGCCGAGGATCAGGTACGCGCCGCCGGCCTGGGAGCCGTTGGTGGCCTCCAGGTAGGCGCCGATGAGGAGGTCGTCGCTGCCGTCGTTGTTGACGTCTCCGGCGTTGGCCACTGCGATGCCGGACTCGTCTCCAGAGGACTCACCGTAGAACGCGGCGTCGGCAACGGAGACCGATGCAGTTCCGGTGATCGGGCCGAGCAGGAGGAAGGTGTCTCCGGCGTCGGTGCTGCTGTTGCTGACACCGTCACCCTTCTTCACACCGATGACGATGTCGTCGTAGCCGTCGGCGTTGACGTCTCCGGCAGCGGCAACCGCGCGTCCGGCGAAGTCGCTGGCGTCGTCACCGGTCAGCTTGGCGTTGGCACTGCTGAGGTCGAGGGAGCCAGAGAAGGGACCGAAGGTGATGTAGACCGCGCCAGCGTTGCTGTTGCCGTCGGCATCGTGGTGCTGGGCGCCGATGAGGAGGTCGTCGTAGCCGTCGTTGTTGATGTCGCCTGCGCCGTCGATGTTCGAGCCGGCCTGATCGTTGGCGGCCTCTCCGTTGAACGTCGCGTCGGCGGTGGACAGGGAGACGGTGCCGGTGACCGGGCCGTTGAGCAGGTAGGTCGAGCCAGCGTTGGTGGTGCTGTTCGGATCGGCGCGGTAGGCGGCGATGATCAGGTCACGGTTGCCGTCCCCGTCGGTGTCTCCGGCAGAGGCGACCCAGTAGCCGGCGTAGTCCTGAGCGGCGACACCGGTGATGATGGCGCCAGCCCCGGAGAGAGAGCCGCTGGTGGAGTTTCCATAGACCAGGTAGACGGTTCCGTTGTTGGCGTCGGTACCGACATCGGCCTGCTGGGCACCGATGAGGACATCGTCGTAGCCATCACCGTCGACATCACCGAGCCCGGCAACCGCGCGGCCAGCGAGGTCGTTGGGAGCGATACCGGTCAGGTCGACGTCCGCAGAAGACAGGGAGACGGCGCCAGTGACCGGTCCGAACAGCACATGCGCAGCGCCCGCATCGGTGTCGCCGCCGTCGTTGTACTGCGAGCCGATGAGGAGGTCGTCGTAGCCGTCGTTGTTGAAGTCGCCGGCGCTGTCGACGGAGATGCCCGAGGTGTCCGAGGCGGCCTCTCCGGTGATCTTGGCATCGGAGGCGGAGAGGTTCATGGTGCCGCTGACCGGACCCAGCACGAGGTAGGAGGCGCCAGCGTCGGTTCCTGCTGATGCCTCGAAGCGCGCGCCGATGATGAGGTCGTCGTAGCCGTCGCCGTTGACATCGCCCGCGCCGTTGAGGTGGTAGCCAGCGCGGTCGCCGGCAGCCTCACCGAGCATGATCGCATCGGCGGTGGCGAGGTCCTGGGCGCAGGTGTTGCTGTCGGCACCGTCGCAGTCGCTGTCGATGCCGTCGCCGCAGACCTCCGACTCGCCCGGGTTGACGGTGCTGGCGCCGTCGTCACAGTCGCTGCTGTCGGCGACGTAGCCGGAGGGCTGGGTGCACTCGGTGGCCGGGGAGTCCGGGTCGCCGTAGGAGTCGGAGTCGGCGTCGGCGTAGTACTGTCCGCCATCGATGGCATCCGACTCATCGCCGGAGCAGTTGGAGTCGACCCCGTCGCAGGTCTCCGTCGCGCTGGGGTTGATGTTGGCGTCGGTGTCGTCGCAGTCCGTGCTGTTGGAGCGATGCAGCGCCGGACGATCGCAGGCGTCCGTGGTGTTCGTCGCGTCGCCGTAGAAGTC
>JBLHNG010000642.1:0-5213 GCA_047621685.1 Myxococcota bacterium
CAAGCCGATGATGCCCCTCGCCGCCCTCCCCAGCTTCCAGCTCACCACCCGACACGTCGCCGACGCCTCCATCGACTTCTTGAAGCTCGACCACCACGTCAAGGTCCACGACTGGCTGCACACCCACTTCGTGCCGCCTTATGTCCGGGTCGCCCGCGGGCTGTCCCTGATGATCAAGGACCTCCGCCTGTTCGATCATGTCGTGCCCGGGAAGTTCAAGCGGGACGGCTCTCCGCGCACCGAGACCCGCATCCGGGCAGACCTCGACCTCGCTGCCGCCCAGGTCGATGTGGCCGCACTCTCCGCCCGCATCTCGATGGGCGAGGGCAGCTTCGTGCGCCTCACCCGCCGCTCCGCCGACCCCCAGGACGGCCAGACCTTCGGCAACCTCATCCACGGCAAGACCGCAGTCATCAGCGGCCTCGACTGGGGCACCGGCATCGTCGAGCTGTCGATCATCCCGAGCTGGAAGGGCGCAGAGTACGTCCTCCCGAGCTTCCAGTTCGACCCAGACGCCGGCTATCCGCCCTACGACCACGCCACCCTCGACGCCTCCGTCTCCGACTTCGTGGCAGACCGCATCGAGAAGCGCCTGACCGACTCGGCGGCCTCCCCGCTCCAGGGCCGGCACGTCCTCCGCTGGTTCGATCCAACTCGTCCGGACATCCCGGCAATGCCCTCGCTCGATGCCGCATTGCGAACTGCCATCGCAGGGTTCCTGGCTGGCTACCGCTGGGGAGTCGACAACGACATCGCGCAGCGACGCATCAACATCATCCTCGGCGGCATCGACGCCCGCCTCCAGCTCCTCCAGGGACCGCCCGGCACCGGCAAGACCATGGTCACCGCCTTCGCCCTGCTCTCCCGGATCCTGGCTCGCAACCAGAAGGGCGGGGTCATCCTCGTCGCGGCCCACACCCACACCGCCGTCGACACCCTGCTCGCCCGCGTCCTCTCCCAGCGCACCCCGTTCATCGACGCCGCCCGACGTGCGGGCCTGCCGATGCCCAGCGTCAACGTCGCCAAGGTGGACTCAAACCCCGACGGCGACATGGACGGCGACCTCCACCTCCTCAAGTCCACCTCCTGCATGCGGGCCATCACCCGGCTGCTCAAGGACGGGGTTGTGGTCATCGGCGGCACGGTCAACGCGGTCCTGAAGATGGTGGAGAAGGGCATCAACAAGACCGCCCGGTTCAAGAACAAGCCCGACGGCTTTCTCACCCCGCTGCTCGTCATCGACGAAGCCAGCATGATGGTGTTCAGCCACTTCCTCGCCCTCGCCAGCCTCACCGCACCCGACGGCCAGATCATGCTCGCCGGGGATCACCGCCAGCTCTCCCCGATCGTCGCCCACGACTGGGACTCCGAGGACCGCCCGCCGTCCGTGCTCTACAAGCCCTACGTGTCTGCCTATGAAGCGGTGCTCAACCTCTCCACCCACCGTCGGATTCGCTCCGCCAGCATCACCATCGACCGGCTGGAGAAGACCTGGCGGCTGCCCCCGGTCATCCGAGAGCTGATCCGTCCGCTGTACGCCCAGGACGACATCGCCCTCACCGGTCCAGTCCGCAAGGCGGCGGTTGCCCGCCCGCTGAGTGGGGATCCCTGGTCGGTGGTATGGCGCAGCGGACACCGCCTGCTGCTGGTGCTGCACGATGAGGTCGAGTCACAGCAGTTCAACCCCGTCGAGGCCGAGATCATCGCCGGGATCCTCGCTGCGGGGGATGGGCTGGCGGATGACTCGGTGGCGGTCGTTACTCCACACCGAGCGCAGCGGGCGCTGCTGACCAGTCGGCTGGCGGAGTGGAAGGGGGGCGCGGTGGGCCTCATCGACACGGTGGAGCGCCTCCAAGGCGGCGAGCGGCCGACGATCTTCTTCTCTGCGACCGTTTCTGACCCGGTGGTCATCGCCCAGACCGCCGAGTTCATCCTCAACCTCAACCGCTCCAACGTCGCCTTCTCTCGGACCCAGGAGCGGCTGGTGGTGGTCTGCGCTCGCTCCCTGCTTGACCACATCCCCACTGAGGTGGAGCACTACGAGTCAGCGCTGCTGTGGAAGCACCTGAGGACGCTGTGTGGGACGGAGATCGCGGCGATGGTGGTGGATGGGGTGGACGTGTCGGTGATGGTGCCGGGGTGATTGAGCATGGGGTGTGTGGCTCGACGAAGGCAGTCCAAGAGCTGCTGGCGGAGGGCGGCGTGACGATGACCGATCTGAGAGACTGCCAGGGACAGGCCGAGGCGATCCGGTCGCGGTTAGGGGCCGCGCGTGCCCAGGCACTGAACAACCTGGAGGCAGAGCTGAGCCTCCGTCGCGCAGCACACGCGGCACAGGCACGACAGCTAATGGAGGACACCGCGCGGCAGCAGCACGCGCTGGACGTTCAGCGTGCCGCTATCGCCTCCGCACAGCGGGCAAACCTCGGCAAGGTGGCCCACCACCGGCTGTGGGGCGGAATCCAGCTCACTGCCCGGCAGCTCCAGACCAGCGCGCAGACCTCCCTGCTCAAGCGACGAGAGCGCACAGGCTTTCGAGACCTCGCGCGTCAGACACAGGCCATCGCCCGCCTCAACGAAGACCCCGACTCCTGGGTGACTGAGCAGACGGCCTCGCTCCAGCGCACCAACGATACGCTCAAGGTCGGCCTGGAGAGCACCTCCTTCCGCGGTGCCATTGGAGAAGAGCAGGTCGCCGAGGCACTCCGAGCGTTGGGTGAGGGCTACCACGTCCTTCATGACCTCCTTGTCCAGCTCGACCACCCAGTCACGCTGTTTGAGCGGACCTACCGGAGCGCGCAGCTGGATCATGTGGTGGTCGGCCCAATGGGTGTCGCGGTCCTAGAGACCAAGAACTGGTCTCCACGGTACTGCGCCAGAGACGACCTCTCGGATCCCTACCAGCAGACGGCTCGGGGCTCGCATCTGGTCCGCTGCCTGCTGCGAGAGGCCGGGCTGGAGACGAAGGTCTACGCGGTGCTGGCGCGATGCAATTCGCTCCCTCCTCGCCCGCCAGATGTCTGGGGATCGGTGCTTCGACCTAATGAGCTGGCTGCTTACCTGCAGAAGCAGAGGTGCTCACTTTCGACAACCGAGGTTCAACAATACGCGTTGTTCTTACTGGAGTACCTCAATGATTGACTGCTCAAGTCGACCTGAGCGGAAGGACTTCCGCTACAATCAGCGCCTCCACACACTTGATTGTCATGAATCTCAAATCTGGAGCCCTCGTAGGGCACCACTATATTGTTGAGTCCCTTCTTGGCATCGGAGGAATGGCCAGCGTCTATCGGGTCCGACACCGGGTCCTCAATAAGCTCTGTGCTCTGAAAGTCCTCCATCCTCACCTCTTGCACAGCGCTGAGGCTCGGCACCGGTTTCTGGAGGAGGGGCGTCTACAGGCGACCTTGAACCACCCGGGGATCGCACCGGTGCTGGAGGTCATCAGTGAACCCGGTCTTGCTGGTCTGATTCTGGAGCTTCTGATCGGTGAAGACCTGGAGAGCCGCCTCCAGTCTGTTGGCACGATGCCGTTCGAGTCCATCCGGAGGTTGATGGACACCGTGTTGGAGACACTGGCGTGGATCCACCAGCGTGGTGTCGTCCACCGTGATCTTAAATCCGCCAACCTCTTTCTTGAGCGTCTGCCCTCCGGCGAAGAGCGTCTTCGTCTAATGGACTTTGGCATCGCCCTGAGCCCGGACCGTCGGCTCACCCGTGCCGGCACAATGATGGGAACCCTTGAGTACACCGCCCCGGAGCAGCTCCGAGCACCCGAGACTGTCGATGCACGTGCGGATCTGTTTTCTGCCGGCGTGCTGGCTTATGAGCTGCTCTTTGGGCAGACACCGTTCCACGCCGACAGCGATCTGGAGATCCAGCAGCGCATCGTCGAAGGCATCTACATAGCCGCCAGCGAACGAGACCCAACACTCTCAATCGAGCTGGATGCGTGGCTTGATAGTTCCCTCTCGGTAGATCGAAAAGATCGATTTGTCTCCGCAGATGCGATGCGTGCAGCTCTGACCGCTCTCAATCCACACGCACCGCCACCAGCCCAGGATCCGTCATCTCTCCCGGCAGGCCGCGCTATTTTCCGCAACGGCCGGCTTCAACTGGAGGGGGCGACCGCACGGGCCACAGCACGCCTCGACAAGATTCGCTCCGACTTGATTGATCTGGAGTTGGACGATGGAGCCTCGGGACTGCCGGAACACATCGCTGCGATCGCAGTGGGTGATGAGCCTCTTCTTCCACTTCCTGAAGAGACTCTTGAAGACCTGAGGCAGCTGGGGCGGGAAGCCAGGCTGCCCTCCCTCCGAGCACCGAACCTCCATCTCCGCGCACAGGGAAACCTGACCGCCACAGCCGCGGAGCGCTTTGCCATCCATGTCACACTGACCGATCCAGACACGGGAGTCCCCGCCCAGCGGCAAGGTGCACGCTGGATCAGCGACAACAGCGAGGGGCTGCTCCCCGTACAACTCGCGGATGCGCTGGACCGTATATCCAAGGGTACACCTACTGGAAGCTCAGGTGAGTCACCGGCTGCCATAACCAGACAGCGCATGCTGTGGTGGGGTCGCCTCCGACGCATCCTGCTTGAGCACGACGCGCAGCTCGGCGGCTACCTTGCCCGAAACGACGCCACCATCGTCGATCGTCTCAAGCCTCGCCTCAGCCGACGGCCAGATGGCTCCATGGAGCTACTCCTCGGTGCAGACAACGTCGACACAAACGCCCTGACCCAGGCCATCGATCGCTTCAATCCTCGTGCAAACCAGGATCCGACCCTCAATTGGCGAGACAGCAACGGCAGCACACATCGACAGCGACTGCTGTTCACAGAGACCGCCCGACGCGCGGCGACAGCAGCCCAAAGACTCCGCCGCAGTCCCCATCAAGCACTGCCTCGCCTCCTTGAAGCACCTGAGACCCTCCTCGATCCGAGCCTGTTCGACCTCTCCAGCTATGGCGACCGTGTGGTTGGCTTCGGGCCAGTGGTCTACCGGGTCAGCCGCGATCAGCGGAGTGATGGCACTCCCACACTGTCTCTGGAGCCCTCAGCCGGCGAGGGCAGTGCCGACCCACTGGGCAGCCTCACTGATGAACAGCAACGAGAGCTCGCGGAGAAACTCCATCAGGCTGCTCAGCGCGGTATTCCCTACCTTCACTTCCAGGGAGCCTGGATTCGGGTTCCAGCCCCGAAGACT
>JBLHNG010000643.1:0-5202 GCA_047621685.1 Myxococcota bacterium
GAGGCGGGGTGCAGGCCCATCGCCACACCGGCAGGTCGTTGCGGGCACAGACTTTCTCGCGTCGGGATCGCACCGGACCGGACGGCGGCTCGTCGACCCGGGGCCAGCTTGCGAGCAGCCGCTCAGCGAGCCGGGCCATCCCGGGGACATCGGTTGCGAACAGCAGGACACCGTCCGCCGCGAGGTGTTGTGCCAGCAGGTCCACCACCTCTGGGGTCAGCAGCAGATGGCCAGGGGCGTTGGATGGGGTGGGGAACAGGATGTCCACCCGCTGCAGCCGTCCCATGGGGATCAGGCCCGCCGCCAGCACTGCCCGCACATCCCCTCGGAGCAGCAGGCAGTTGTCCGGTGTCTGCTCAGCGGCGTCGAGTATCGAGCGGCGAAGCTCCACCCCGAACCAGCGCTGCTGGGGCCACCGCCGGGCATGGCCGAGGATCCGGTAGCCGCGGTCGACCCCGATCTCCAGGCTCAGCGGCGGACCGGGCACGCAGAAGGATCGCACCGACGATGCGAAGGCGGCGTGCTTGGGCTGTTCGTAGAGCTTGGAGCCATACAGGGTGCCCCGGATGCGGCCATCTCCCCGCACAGCGGGCGGCTCAGGGGGCTCCCAGGTGCTCGGATCAATCGCACGGCTCATGCTGCGGACTCTACTCGATCTCCATGAGGTCCTCGCAGACCTCGACCGCGTCGGTCGCGACACAGATCCGAAGATCGCCGGGGGCAGTGACCGCAAACGTGCCAGAGATTGGGATCTGGTTGCCGCAGCGGATCGTCTGGTCGGGGATCGGGGTGTAGAGCGCTGCGCCCTGCTGGACGGTGACTGAGATGGTCGGAGAACCCGAGGCGCAGGTCAGCCTCAGGGAGATCCGGTCGCCGTCGCGGTAGGTCGCCGGGGCGATCGCGATGGAGCCGGCGCGCTCACGGACGAGGGTGAGGGAGACGTCGCCGCCCTTGGTGGTGTTTCCACGCGGAACCAGCACCGCCAGCATCACAGCAGCAGCCAGCGCGAGGCCACCCCACACCAGGGACCGGCGTCGTCGGGGAGCGACATGGGGCAGGGCGGGCATGGGGCGGTCGTCCTGCTGGATCTGTGCGAGCCGTCCCCGGCTGGTCTTGCAGTCGCCAAGCTCGGTCTCGATCCGACCACGCTCTGCCACGTCGATCTCGCCGAGGTGGTATCGCTCCAGGCGGATCCAGGAGATCGGGGTGGTCATGGGCCCTCCTCAAGCGCCGTGATGGTTGCCTTGATCTGTGCGAGTCGGGTGCCGATGGTGCGTCGGCTGAGGCCCATCATCTCGGCGACCTCTTCCTGGGTCATGCCGTCGAGGTGGTGGTAGACGAGGATCTCGCTGGAGCGATCGTCGAGGCTGGCGACCAGCTTTGTGAGGAGATCGCCAGAGAGGACCTGAGACTCCAGGTGGGTGTCTGGTGGGCGCAGCATGTCGTCTCCGTGCTGCTTGAGGAGTCGCACCTGGCGGCTGCGGTCCCGGATCCGGTTGAGGCAGCGGGTGGTCGCCGCGCGGTACAGGTAGCCAAGCTCCACGTCCGTCTTCCTCCTGCCGATGAGATCGACAAACACCGCCTGCACCACGTCCTCTGCTTCGGCGCGGTCCTTGAGCATGCGCTCGCACTTTCTGCGCAGCGCCGGTCCATATCGGCGATATGCCTCCACTTACTGGCAGGTTCCGTCCTGGAGACCGGTGGAGACACACTCTGCGCCAAGCTCCTCCCAGGGGCAGTCATCGCTGCTGGTGCAGACCCTGCCGTCGGTGTTGCAGGCGCGCTGAATTTGCTCACCGTCGCATGTCCCGCTGGAGCAGTCGGTGCTGTAGAGGCACGGGGCACCCGCCGGTCGGGGCTCACCAAGGCACTGGTGGTGGGCAAGGGGGATGCGCTCTGTGCAGGTGTTCTCGCCGTCGCAGTCCGCAGTGGTCGCGCACTCTGAGCACTGGCTGTCGGTGCAGAAGCTGCTGTCGCACTCTGCATCGGTCGCACAGTATTCTCCGAGGAGCGCACCCTGGTCGGTCTCGCAGGTGAGGAACGACTGCAGCTCGGGCTCGCTGGCGGACAGCCCGCAGACACCCGCACAGTCGGCGTCGGTCTCGCAGCTGCTGCAGGTTGACAGGGTGTAGGTCCCGCTGGAGGAGGGCAGGGTGACCTCGGCGCAGGTCCCCCCGCTGCATTCGTCTGCAGCATCACAGGGTGCGCCGTCTGGGCGCTCACTGAGGATGAGCGGATCTGCCAGGCAGTCGGCGGGCCCCTCGCTCAGAGCGCGGATCTGTCCGAGGATGGCCTCGCCGGATCCCTGCTTATGGAGGGTGAACCGCACGCTGTCAAACCAGCTCGGCGGCGTGATGAAGTAGCTGGACTCCTCAAAGTTATCCGAGGTCAGCGGGTGGCTGTACTCATCGATGCCGTCGTCGAGGAAGTCCAGCTGCAGGGAGATCGTCGCGTCTTCTCCAATGTCGGCCGTCAGCCGGAACTCGATGCAGTCGAGCTCCTCTTGGGTGACGGTGAGCCGCTGGCTGAGGATGACCTCTTCGCCGACCATCGACACACCGTAGTCTGCGCTGTGCCAGGTCGGCACTTTCGCAATGCTCCCCGCCTCGACCTCCCAGCTGCACAGGGTGTCACCGCACCACACATCGAAGCTGGAGTCGGTGAGGAGATCGGTGTCACACGACGACAGGAGCAGGAGGCTGGCAAGCATGAGCCCTCTTCTTAGAGTTGGGACTGCAGACAAGCCTGTCTGGCAAGATTGCTTGAGGTGATCGAAAAACACAGCTCAGCTCCCGGCCCGTAGGCCGATCTGGAGGTTGAATCCGCCGGCATTGTGGCGGTCTTCGAGGAGGTTGATGGGCAGCGGGGCGTGGATCAGCTCAGCCTGGGTGTAGAAGCCAAAGCGGTTCTTCTTGCCCATGACCTGCAGTCCTGCAGCGCCCGCGACATGCCAGCGCAGGAAGCGCTCCAGGGTCTCTTCGCCATGGGAATTGTAGCGGGTTGAGGCCAGCGCTGGTCCGCCGCCGCCCTGGAGGTAGGGAATCAGTCGGCCGCGTCCGATGGGGGTCTGCAACCTCGGGTAGAGCCCGAGCCGGTTCACCTGCCACTGGAAGCTGTCGGTCTGGGTGTTGTCGTCGGTGTCGGAGAACTGACGCTGCCAGAGCTGGCGGTCCAGGGAGCCGCCACTGATCGCCCAGGCGAGCTTTGGACGATGCTGAATGACGATGCCGCCGGTGAACATGGTCATGCCAGAGATGAAGTCGAATTGGGAGCGGTAGCCGAAGTCGCGGAGCCGCTGTGTGTAGTCGCTCAGCCCGGTCCCCAGCAGCCCGATCGTGCCCTCGATCATCACATGACGGTCGGGTGCATCGTCACCGCCTTTGTCGGTGCTCTGGACGGCGACCACGGCCTCACAGCCCTGACGAGAGAGCGCGGTGTCTTCGCCCTCAGTGAGGAGCAGCGGACAGCGGAACAGGCCCTCTCCGGTGCGCAGGGTGACTGCGTAGTCCCCGGGAATGAGTGCGAGGGAGAGCGACTCCCCGGCGGCCTTGTGGACCTCCGCAGCGACGGTGCGAGCAGGCAGGTGGTGGATGAGCAGCTCCCCCGTCTCGTCTCGGGGCAGCACCAGCCGGGCGGAGGCCTCTGACGGTCGGGTGAGCACCAGATCCCCGGTGCCCGACAGCTCGATCTCATAGGTCGGGTGCTGGGAGCCGATGGCGGTGACTGCGGTGTCGATGAGGGTGCGGTCGTAGGTGTAGCGGAAGGCCTCCGAGAGGGTCACTGCACCATCGAGATCCCCGTCCGCCGCCCCGCGCAGGCCAGTGACGAGGTGGTGAGTGAAGTAGGCGCCGCCCAGCTCTGCGGACTCCTGGCTCAGCTCCTGGCCGGTCGAAGAGGCGATGACCGCGGTGCCAGTCGTGGTGAGCTGATCGATCGAGCTGTAGGAGAAGTCCGAGGCTCGCTCGACCCCCTTTGCCTCTGAGAACGCCCCGGACTGGCAGGCGTCGAGGACCACCAGGGTCACCCCGGCGTCGATGGACTCCAGGTTTGCCCTCAGGTCGACCAGCGACAGCTCCTCCTCGCCGAGAGACAGGCCCGAGGCACGGGCGTGACCGGAGTAGTAGAAGGTCAGCGCGGTCTGCTGGCCGAGACCATCAGCGATGGCGACTGCGGCCTGCACAGCCGCGAGTGTCGCGATGATGTCAGCCGGCTTGGGATCTTCGAGGATGTGGATTCGGTCGGGGTCGTAGCCACCCAGCTCCTCAAGGACTGCGGCCATCCGATCGGCGTCCTGGACCGCGTGGCTCAGCTCCGTCTGCCCGGGGCCGGCGCGGTTGCTGCCGATGATCACCGCATGGCTCAGCGGTGCAGCGAGTGCGGCGGCGGTGGTGAGGGGAATCATGGTGTCTCCGGGGGCCTGTGTGGAGAAAACACCACAGGCCTGCGGAATGGGAAGTCGGGATGCGCTTTTTTAGCAGCCGTCGTTCCAGGTCCCGGGATTCCCCGCATCCCCGCTGGTCATCACACCGCTCTGCCCACACCAGCAGCTCATCGCATCGTTGTCGTCGGCGTCCAGGCAGCTCGGAGAGACGCCGATGCTCTGACCAGCAGGCGCAAAGCCCTCGCCGTATCGGAAGGTGTCGAGGATCGTGCCATCGTCGCCGATGAGGACCACCTCGTCCCCGGTGTTCGACAGCGCAAAGCCTCCCCCGAAGGTCTGGTAGAGGTAGGTGCCCTGGCAGCTGGCCCCGCCGTTGCTCTCCGCGCTGGCGCACAGCACGATGAGGTCACCCGGCGCGATGATCGTCTGGGTGAACACCACATCGGCGTCGTCCACGCCGTCGTCCCCCAGAGCCAGCCCCGAGAGGTCAAGGCCAACACCTGCGGCGTTGTACAGCTCGACCCACTCCCCAGCCTCATCGGAGACCCCGGTCGGATTGATCATCAGCTCGGAGATCACCAGCTCGCCCGCCCGGGGTGCCCTCGGGGTGTTCTCCGGCTCCCCGGTGTCCTCTGGCTCCCCGGTGTCCTCCGGCTCCCCGGTGTCCTCCGGCTCCCCAGTCTCTTCCGGCTCACCAGAGTCCACGGGCGCCGCGGAGTCCGCCGGGGCATCCTCGACGGGGTAGACGAACAGGCCCTGGTCCGGGCCACAGCCGATGAGCAGCAAGAGCATGCGTCATCTTATACGGAACCGGACACCAG
>JBLHNG010000644.1:0-5200 GCA_047621685.1 Myxococcota bacterium
GCTTCTTCCGCCGCCGCCGCCAGATCCAGATCGCAAAGACGACGATGCCCACCAGGGCGAAGGTCGAGCTGCCAGAGCGGAACCGATCGACCCACAGCAGCACGGCGTCGATGTCGTCGGCGAAGATGTAGCCGAGGGAGAAGAAGACGCTGGTGGTGAAGATTGCGGCGGTGCCGTCGATGAGCAGGAACCGGGTCAGCGGGATCCCGCTGGCACCAGCGAAGAAGAACGCTGGGAGCCGCATGCCGGGGAGCTGGCGGGCGATGACGATTGCCCAGCCCCCCCAGCGGTCATAGAACTCCTCGATCTGGACGATCTGCTCGGGACCGACGAGGCGACTGATGAAGCCAGTGGGGTGGAGTCCGGCGCGTCGGCCCATCGTCCAGCCGACCACATCGCCGAGTGTGACCCCGATGTAGCTGACGAGCAACGCAACGGGGACTGTGACGTGGTCGTTTGCCGCAAGCACACCGGCAACAAGGAGGCTGACTTCCTCCGGGACTGGCAGTCCTAAGGGCGTCAGCATCAGCGCCACGAAGACCGCCACGATTCCATAGCGCAGCAGGGTGTCCAAGGACCTTGTCTCTCCCGGAGTCGCGAACGTCGCACGGCGGGGGAGCTGGCGCAACTTTCAGGACAGACAACAAGACGTGCACTGTCTGTCCCGACTTTCCTTGACACACCCCGCCGAGGTGGTGAGTTTGCCAGCATGTGGCAGGTCGTTTGTCAGGATCCAGAGCAGACTCGTGCGCTCGGGCTCGCTCTCGGGGTCAGCGCGCCAGGCGGCACCATCGTCGCCCTGACCGGTGATCTTGGTGCCGGCAAGACCTGCTTTGGTCAGGGCGTCGGGGTGGGACTCGCGGTCGAAGAGCCGATCGTCAGCCCGACCTTCATCCTCATCGCGGAGTACGAGGGCCGGCTGCCCCTGCTGCATGCCGACGCCTACCGACTCCGGCCCGGAGAGGTGGCCGGGATCGGCTTGGAGGAGAGCCTGGAGGACTGGGAGGGGCTGGCGCTGGTGGAGTGGGCTGAGCTGGTCGCTGAGGCCCTCCCGCTGGACCACCTCAGCGTGTCCATCGACATCGACGGCGACACCCGGCGCTTCACCATCCACAGCAACGGACCGAAGAGCGCCGCAGCCCTGGCGCACTGGCAGGCCGCGCATGCTGGCTGACCGGCCCGTGTTCCGCCAGCGAGAGAGCGCCCCGGCCATCCGGCATCGGGTCACCGGGATGGCGGTCCTGCTGCTGCTGTGCGCCGCTCTGCTCGTCGCCCGCCACACCTGGCTCGCCCAGGCTCCCCCACCCCCCGCAGTGGTCGTCGAGGTCATCGGGGATGTCCCAGCCCCCGGCTTCGTCACTCCCAGTCCGGTGACCATCCACGCGGCACTCTCAGCGGCGGGACTGAGCCCGGCGGGGTTCATCGACGCCGAGCTGAGCTCAGGAACCCGGATCGTGGTCGAGGGCGGCACCCTGCGGCTGGAGCCGATGGACGAGCTGCTGGTCTTCGGGTTGCCCATCGACCTGAACACCGCCAGCTCCGCAGCACTCCAGTCCATCCCGGGGATCGGGGAGAGCCGGGCGGGGGCGATCATCGCGGATCGCACCGAGCGCGGGGACTTCGACTCCATCGACGCGCTCCAGCGGGTCTCCGGCATCGGACCGGTCACCGTGGAGAAACTCCGCCCGTTTGTCAGCGTCGGAGCGGAGCCGCTTTAGGGCTGTGGAAACAGCGCGGCATGCAGCGCCACTCCAGCGATCTTTTGCTCCTCGTCAGAGACAACCAGCGGGAACTGAACGACCGGGACGAACAGCTCTCGGCGCAGGTCGCTGAGGTTCCAGTGTGACAGCGGGGGCTGTGCGCCATCGGGCACGGTGTTGAGGACGACACCAGCGAGCGTGAGGCCCCGGGCGAGGATGGCCTCGGCGGTCAGCAGGGTGTGGCTGAGGACCCCGAGCCGGTTCGCGGCGACAATCAGCACCGGGTAGCCCAGGGCGACAGCGAGGTCGCTGACCCGGTGGGTGTGATCCAGCGGCACCGCGAAGCCACCGACCCCCTCCACCAGCAGCGGCGCCGGGAAGTCGCGGATCCAGGCAAGCAGCCCCGCCCAGTCCAGGTACATGCCGGCCTCGTGCATCGCCCGGTCGGGGGAGGCAGGGAAGGGGGCGCAGTAGCGGACCTGCGGGGTGTGTCCAGCGGCGGCGGCGATGCGGGTGGCGTCCTCGCCGGGGGGAGGGCTGCCGCTGGCGAGGGGCTTGATCGCGGTGCAGCCGGGGACTGCCGATGCGAGGGCCGCGGTGATCCGGGTCTTGCCGACCCCGGTGTCCGTGCCAGTGATGAACAGCCTCATGCCGACAACGCGAACCCATCCGGCGATCCGGTGACCGCTCCCTGCGCCTGGAGCCACTGGAGGTGGCAGAGCACCTGACGGGCGGCGATGGGGTGGATGAAGGTGGGGATGTCTGGGTAGATGATCGGAACCAGCGTCATGGGCTGAGCGGGGCGCCCGACCTGTCTCAGGGCGTCCTGGACCTGCACAGTGCGGCTGTGTCGGTGGTTGATGTAGTAGGTCAGCAGGGCGGTCGGGTCGGTCAGCTCGGGGCCGTGTGCGGGCAGCAGGGCGGTGGTGTTCATCGCCCGGAGCCGCTCAAGGCTGGTGAGGTAGTCGCCGAGGTTGCCTTCTGGGGGATCGAGCACGATGGTGCCCTCTCCAGCAACCATGTCCCCGGCGACGAGGTAGCCGCCGGGACCGTGCAGGCAGAGGTGGCCGCGGGCATGACCAGGGGTGTGCAGGACCGTCCAGTCTCCGGCGTCGGTCTTCACAACGTCGCCCTCATCGAGGATCTGATCCACGGGGAAGTCGACCTGTGCGGCGGTGTGGGCGTGGGCGAGGACGGGGGCGCCGGTGCGCTTCCGGAGGTCCTCCACTCCGCCGATGTGGTCGAGGTGGTGGTGGGTGAGGAAGATCGCGGCGACGGTGAGCCCGCTGAGCTCGTCTGCGAGGTGCTGCCGGGGCTCGGCCCATGCGCCAGCCGGGTCCACCACCACCACCTCACGACTCCCGAGCAGCCAGGCGTTGGTGTGGGTGGCCGGGGGCAGGGTGGGGGAGCGGACCGGGACGACGGACAGCCCCGGAGCGATCAGGCGCGGCGGCACATCAGCTCCACAGTCGGGCGAACAGGTAGACGATGCCCAGGACCGCGAACAGCAGCCCCAGGGCCATTCCGGCGATCTCTGAGGGCTGGAGCGCGGCGAGCAGGACCGCCACCGGGGTGTCGGGCTCGTGGTCGTCGAAGTCGTCGAAGCCGCCCTCTTCGTAGAACTCGGTTGCCTCTAGTTCCTCGACGGACTCCAGGGCCTCGGTGGGCTCCAGGATGGTCGGGTCGGTGTGTGGCGCGGTGTACTCCAGGCCCTCGTCCTCAGGGGTGAGGGTCGGGTTGATCCCGATGGGACGGGGCAGGCCTGGATCCTCGACCGGCTGGACCGGGACGGGGCGCGGCGGATGGCTCGGGGGCTTCAGCCAGGCTGGATCCTCCCAGACCTCGGGAGCCGGCTCTGGCGGTGGCTTCGGCGGCGAGAGCACCACCGGAGGGCGGCGGCGTGGCTGCGGGGTGGTCGGGGGCGGGACCGGGGCCGGATGAGTGCTCGCCGCGGCGCGATCCACGCGGGGCTGGATGGGCGCGACGGTAGGACGCTGCTGGGAGAGACGTTCCTGCATCGCCATCACGCTCCGGGCGACCGCGCGTCGGCGTCCGAGGCCCTCGATGCTGCGGCGAGCGCTGAGCAGGTCCCGGATGAGGCCGTTCTTCTCTTGATAGCGGTTGCCCGATGCGGTGGCGAGTGTGCGTCGGATGGGGCGGATAAGCTCTGGAGAGACGGAGCTGGCGGCCTCTAGCCAGGGCCGTACATCACCGATGATTGCGGCCTTGTCGGGCTCCTCCATCCCGTCGTAGAGGCGCTGTCCGAGCAGCAGCTCGATGCCGATAGCACCCAGCGCCCACTGGTCGGAGCGCCAGTCTTGGAATGCACCGGAGGCCTGCTCTGGGGCGAGGTAGCCGAAGTGGGTGCCCCGGGGGGAGGCGCCGAGCCCGAGGACGATGATCTCGCCTTCCTCAGTGATCATCACCCGCTGGCTGCCGAGGTGGCCGTGGACGATGGGGTGGCCGAGGGTCTGGATGCCGTGGGTGTGCCGCAGGGCCGTGGCGATCTCGATGAGGATGTCGGTGATCGTGGGCACGTCGAGGCCGATGAGTCCGTCTCGGGCGGCGACGATGACATCCGTGAGGCTCACCCCCTTGATGAAGCTCATCGCGAGGGCAGCCTGTCCGGCGTAGTACCCGTGGACCCGGGGAATGCGCGGATCGGTGCACTCCCGCAGTACGTGGTACTCCGCGGCGATCTGCGCGGCGATCTCGGCGTCGTCCGGGTCGTCCGCCATGCGAACAGCGACCTCCCGAGGCGCACGCGAGCTGTCCGGACGAAGCGCCCGGAAGAGAGAGGTCCGCCGACCTGAAGCGATGCGTTCGATCAGCTCAAAGGGGCCGACCCGATGTCCCAGTCCCGCCATAATGGGCAAATCCTACAGGTTGCGGCGATACTCGCCGCCGACTTCATACAAGGCAGCTGTGATCTGACCGAGGCTCGCCACCCGAACGGTCGCCATCAGCTCTGCGAAGATGTTGCCGCCAGCTAACGCGACCGCCTTGAGACGCTCCAGGGCTGGACCGGTCTTATCGGCATGCTGAGCCTGGAAGCTTCGGAGGCGGTCGATCTGCTCGTCTTTTTCGTCGCTGGTGGACCGGCGCAGCTCGACTTCGGGCTGCTCGTAGTCCTCGGCGAGGGTGGCCGGATTGAGGAAGGTGTTGATGCCGATGAGCGGCAGCTCCCCGTTGTGCTTGAGGCGCTCGTAGTACAGGCTCTCCTCCTGGATCTGCCCGCGCTGGTACATCGTCTCCATCGCACCGAGCACCCCACCGCGGCGGTCGATGGCCTCGAACTCTTTGAGCACGGCATCCTCGACCAGATCCGTCAGCTCGTCGACGATGTGGGAACCCTGGAGGGGGTTCTCGTTCTTGAGCAGCCCGAACTCGGCGTTGATGATCTTCTGGATCGCCATCGCCCGGCGCACACTCTCCTCGGTCGGCGTCGTGATCGCTTCGTCGTAGGCGTTGGTGTGCAGGGAGTTGCAGTTGTCCTGGAG
>JBLHNG010000645.1:0-5195 GCA_047621685.1 Myxococcota bacterium
GCTGCAAGATGGTCTACATGGGCAGCGAGAGCTTCGACGACGGGCTGCTCAACGACATGGTCAAGGAGATCAAGGTCCGAGACGTGGTCAAGGCAGTGAACACCTGTCGGGAGAACGGCGTGGAGCCCGAGATCAGCGTGCTGATCGGCGGCAGCCCCAACGAGACCTGGAAGACCCTGATCAACTCCTGGCGGGTCAGCCGCACGCTGGGCACCAAGTTCGTTCACTTCTCCGTCGCCCTGCCCTCCCCCTCCACCCAGCTCTACGACGACGCGATCACCAACGGCTGGTTCGTCGATGGCGACTTCCGCCCTGCAGACAACGCCCGGGAGGTCATCATCGACCTTCCCAACCTGTCGCACCGAGAGCTTAAGCTAGCGTTAAAACTTGCCTATGCTGGTCAGTACCTCTCCCCGTCGGGCATCTGGAAGCACGCGAAGAGTGTGCGCAGTGTGGATGACTTCACCCACAAGCTCAAGAGCGCCGGGCGGCTGCTCGGCTTCCTGACAGAGGGCGATGAGCTGCGCGAGGCCAACATCCCGGCAGGTCGGGTGACCCCGCTCTGAGTGGCAGCAGGATAAGTCTGCGGCCATGAAGGCTTTGCTACTATGAAGACCTCCGTTGACGTCCTCGGCGTCGGCGTTCATCCGCTGACCTGGTCTGAGCTGCTCGCCTGCGTGGGCGAGTTCATTGCTGCGGGTGTGCCACGCACCATCGCGTATGCCAACGTGCACGTCATCAACACCGCCGCCCGCAACGCCCCGCTGAGGGACTTCCTCACAAGCGTCGATGTCTGCTACTGCGACGGCAACGGGGTGGTGCTTGGTGCGAAGCTGCTGGGTCGGGAGATCCCCGAGCGCATGACTGGCGCGGACTGGATCTGGTCGCTGGCCGAGGTCGCCACGGATCGCGAATGGCGGGTCTACTGGATCGGTGGGGCACCGGGCATCACCGAGGCTGCCGCCGAGAAGCTCAAGGAGCGCCACCCCGCCCTCCAGATCGCCACCGATCACGGCTACCACGCCAAGACCGGCCCCGAAAACGACACCGCGCTTGCCAAAATCAACGCCTTTGCCCCACACATCGTGCTCGTCGGGATGGGCACTCCGCTCCAGGAGCAGTGGGTCAATGAGGTCCGGGCAAGCCTGAACGCCCCGGTGGTGTGGTGCCTGGGGGCGACTGCGGACTTCATCTCCGGTACCGTGCAGCGCCCGGGGCCTGAGTGGCTGGTCGAGAACCACGAGTGGCTCTCCCGGCTCATCGCTGATCCCCGGCGCCTCTGGCAGCGCTACCTCATCGGCAACACCGCCTTTCTGGCTCGCGTCGTCCGCGCCCGACTACTCCGCTAGCACCACCCGCCAGGAGCCCCGCTCGGTCAGCACCCAGGCAGCGTCGCCGTCTGGAACCACCGCGGTGGGCCAGGCATCATCGGGGAGCTGGCTGTAGCGGATCGTGCCATCAGCCAGGATGCGCCCGACCGTGCCGTCCTCTGCGGCAAACCAGCAGCCGCCGGCTCCGTCGTGGGCGACCGCCGGGATCGCGACCCCGGCATCCCGCCCCTCCAGCAGGTCCGTGACCGAGCCATCCGCCACACTCAGGCGCTCCAGGCCGTTGAGGGTGCCCACACAGACCTGCTCGCCGTCTGAGGACAGGGACAGCGCGTGCTGGGCCTGGGTGTAGGGGCGAGTGGCACCGAACACCACCCGGAAGATCACCCCGCCCTTTCCGACCGCCCACAGGGCATGCTCGTCGGCGGACAGGGCACTGACCCCGGGCAGATCGACCATCTGAACGAAGCCATCCCGCTGCGCCTCGTAGCGAAACAGCCCGCGGTCGTCCCCGACCCACACCGTCCCCGCCCAGGACGCCGCAGCGCTCGGCAGCTTGCTCAGCGCCACCCGATGCAGGTCTCCGTCAGCATCCAGACGAACCGCCGAGCGGCCAATGGCCCAGACGTCATCCTCCACAGCCAGCAGCGACATCACCGGCGGATCAGCGGCGACGATGAGGTCTGCAGCATCTTCATGGGGAACCCCGACGCTCCACACCCCATAGTCCCCGGCAACAAACGCGCCGTCTTCACGAAGCAGCAGCGCACTCGCGGACCGGTCCGCTGGCCAGCGAGAGAGGCGCGGGTTGCGAACCTCCCGGGCGGTGCCGTCTTCCTCAAGCTGCACCCAGGACAGCCCGGCGTCCGTCCCAACCCACAGACCGGTGCCCTGACTCGCGACCGACCAGACCGTCGCAGAAGGCAGCCCATCGAGGCGGGAGATCCGCAGCCCGTTTGGGCCGACGAGCCCCTGCCGACCCGCGGCAGCCCAGGGACCATAGGGACTCAGCGTGAGGCTGTAGGTCTCCGAGGTCGGGTAGCCGGGGACCGCGACAAGCTCGCCGTCCGACAGCAGCTTCACCCCCTGATCCTCGCTCGCGACCCAGACATCTTCGCCGGAGACGACACTACCAAAGACCTTGATCGCCGGCAGCTCCAGCTGAGGCTGCACCCCGACAGCGTCCAGCCAGCGCAGGCCCTCGTAGCCCGCCCACACACCACCATCGCGGGTCTCTGAGAGGCTGAACACCGACCACGGCGTCAGCACGGCATCGGTCCGCCCGCTTCGATGGCGAGCGAGGCCCTGGTAGGTCCCGATCCACAGCCCGTCCTCATCAAGCAGCACCGCCTGGACATACGGATCCGGCAGCACGTCGTCCCAGACCTCGACGACCACTCCGTCCTCGATGAGTGCCGCCCCCTGCGCGGTGCCGACCAGGATCTGGCCGTCTCGCTCGTCGAGGGCAATGACCCGATCGTCGGGCAGGCCGTCCCATCGGGTCAGGGCGGTGACTCCGCTCACACCCGGCTGTGCAATGACCACCCCACCACCCAGTGTGCTGGCGAGGCCCCTCTGCCCATCGGAGATCACCTGCCCGACATCGCCCGCGAGGATGGCGCCTGGCGGACCAGCGAGGATCGCAAGCTGGGCAGGACTCGTCCACTCCGGCGCAGCGGTCAGCGTGCTCCATCGCCCCCCATCTCGACGAACCCGCAGCGGCGTCCCCCGGGGAAGCAGGCGGCTCACCCACCCAGAGGTCGCATCGTCTGACAGGGTGCGCCATCGCCCCCGCAGCAGCGCCTGGACCTCGACGGACTCCGCACCGTCCCACCACAGCCGCACCGGGAGACGCGATGCGGAGAGGTCCGACCAGCGGGTCGGCGGCGGGGTGACCGCTCGGAGGTGCTCGGGACGATCCCAGGGGTCAGCAGCGGAGGCGGACAGGACAAGCAGGGCGGCAGGGAGCATGGTTCATCCGGGGGCTGACAGGTTGGTCACCGACACCACGGCATTGGTTCCCCGACTTCGCTACAGGCCCTCGATGTCCTTCTTGTAGCGCTCGATCTGCCGCTCCATGTAGCCCGGGTTTCCGGCAATCTGGATCGCGTCGTCTGGACAGACCCACCAGCAGTACATGCAGCTGATGCAGCTCTCCGGGTCGGTCTTCACCCCGATCTCATCAACGGACAGCCCGGTGGGACAGAAGTCCGCGCACTTCGTGCAGGGCCCGCAGTCCTCCCGACTCCGCTTCACGCCCTCGACCTCGTCCTCCTCAAAGGAGTAGACGTCCTGGACGATGTTGAGCTTGTAGGCGACCTTGAGCACGCTCTCCTGGCTGGTCAGCGGGCGGACGGCCTTCTTGAGCCACAGCAGCTTCCGGGAGTCCGACAGCTCCGCCAGCTTGCTGCGCGGCGGGGCCTTCTTGACTCGGCGGATGACCTCGACGGTGGCGTTCACCGCGTCGATGAGTTCCTGGTCGATGTCGCCAGACTCCAGGGCATACACCAGGTAGGGAATCTCTTCGACCTTCAGCCCGATCATCCGGGCGATGACCACATCGTTGACGAACGCGCTGTCAGACATCATCAGCCGACCCAGCCGGTAGGGCTCTCCGTCACCGGGGCCGTTGCCCTCCATGCCGATCAGGCCATCGACCAGGATGAGGTCTGGTCGGATGACTTCGTTGATCGCGAAGATGTTGCGGCCCAGGTCCATGTGCATGTGCCGCTTGTCCTGCCCCCGCGCGATGCCGACCCAGTTCTTCATTGCACAGGACAACGTTGCTTCGCAGTGGGTCTTGACCTTGGGGATCGAGATGAGGAAGTCGCAGTCGATGACTGTGCGGGCGATCTGGGGATGGGCACCGGCGGTGAGCACGACCTGGTAGCCCTCGTCCTGGTTGAGGTTGACCAGCCCCACACCGTAGCGCTCCGCCAGCCGGTCGATGCGCAGCCGGGCGAAGGTGTCGATGCCGCGCCGCTCGATGCCGATGTTGGAGCCATCGGCGATGGTGATGTCGGTGTACCCGGCAGCCTGGAGCCACTCCAGGATCGCGGCGAGCACCCGCAGGTCGACGGAGTTGCCGGTGAGGGCAACGAGGTCGTTGTTGAGGTTGGGCTTCAGGACGATGCGGGCGTCTCGCTTCGTCGGGAGCCGCTCGGTGTAGGCCACCAGCAGTGCTGCGACGCCCTCGTGGACTTCCTCGCGGGTCCAGGCGGACACCATCGAGACATTTCCGTGCTCAAAACGGTAGTGCTTCATGACCAGAGTCTATCGTCAATCCTGCCGAGGCGACGAGCGAAGCGTGCTACCGGGCGATGGCGGAGAGGATGTTCTCGTACTGCTCCCACACCCGCACCCAGCTGAGGTTGCCCTCCGCATACCGGCGCCCTTCCTTGCCCATCTGCACCCGACGCTCCGGGTCGTTCATCAGCTCGATCATCGCCGCCCGCATGGCGTTGACGTCTTCGCGGGGGACCGGGATCCCGTGGCCGCCGGTGGCCTCTCGGATGGCCGGCTGGTCGAACCAGATCACCGGCTTGCCGCAGGACAGCCCCTCGACCGCGGTGAATCCGAAGCCCTCTTCCATCACCGTCGGGTAGAGGATGACATCGGCGTTCTGGTAGTACGGCGCCATCTCCGGCACATTGTGGGCGAACTCGACGGGCTGGCTGTACGCCTGGACCTTGAGCTGGTCGAGGTAGACCTGATCGGTGATCGAGCCGACGATGGTGAGGTGGGCGCGCTGTTTATAGCGCTGGGGGAGCCGGGCGATGGCGTCGATGGCGTGGTGCTGGCCCTTGCCGGGCAGGATCCGGGAGGGGTAGGCAAAGCGCACGATGTCATCGTCAGCAGACATCGACG
>JBLHNG010000646.1:0-5189 GCA_047621685.1 Myxococcota bacterium
CGATGGATTCCGAAGGGTGCTCCCTCACCGGATGGTTGAGGTCCGCCATCGTCAGCGCCATTCTTTTTCTGGCCACTCCGCTCCAACGCTGGCCTTTCGGCCCGCTCATGGCGCTGCGCTCGAGGGGGGCTGCACTCTGGGGCATCCCCACGAGCCAGTCGTTCTTCGATGGAAAATGGCGTTCAAGGATGTTTGTGGTTCTGACTGCTTCTTTGAGAAACATGAATCTTCAAAGTTCAGTTTAATAGCCGAACATTTTCGGTGAACCACCCTCTGGTGGGGATGCCCCAGGGCTGCACTTCTTACGTCTCGCTGCGCTCGCCTCCAGTCGTCGCTCCCCCTGTGACCCCCCAGCCGGACACTGGGCGCCGCTCCCTTGAACGACCCGCCCAGCGGACCCACCCGGACACCAAGGGCGAATCCCCGCCCTGCGGCCACCGTCCGCAGGCTCAAAGGACCTTCCTGAACCTCAGCGTGCACCGCATGGTTCCAGCACCTACTTCGCCACCATTCCACTCACCAAATCCATCAAAACCGTCAATCCCCACCGCACGCCATCAACCGGCACCCGCTCATTGTGCCCATGAAACATGGCCGCGAAGTTCGATCCCGGCGGCAGCTTCAGCGGCGAAAACCCCCAGCACTTCATGCCCAGCTCCGTATACGCCTTCGCATCCGTGAACCCCGGAAGCAGGTTCCGAATCGGCACCGCCTTGCGGTCATGCCGGGTGAGCACGGTGTCGATTAGACCAGCGATGGGATCCTCAACCTCAGTGACGCTGGCGGGCATCTCCTTGTCGATGGTGTACTCAAACCCCGCCCCAATCAGCCGCTTGATCTCCTCAATCAGATCCGCGCCGGTCTGACCGGGCAGCAGCCGCCCATCCACCTGCACCGATGCCTCACCAGGCACCTGGTTGATCTTCAGGCCCGCCTTGAGGATGGTCGGGTTGGCGGTGTTGTGGAGGATGGCGTCGAAGGTGCTGGCGAGGGAGGGGTCAGGGAAGATGTTGTCGAGGATGTGTCCGCACAGCGGCTTGTTGAGCAGCCCCTTGAGGACCAGAGAATTCGGCACCTTCTGGTGCTGCGCCAGCGTGCGCACGAACCGCTCGACGACCGGGGTGACGTGGTGGGGCAGTCGCTTCGTGGCGAGCAATTCGGCGGCCCGGGAGATGGCGGCGATGGGGTTGTCGCGGTTGGGCAGCGAGCCGTGCCCCGGGGTGCCCCTTGCAGTGATGGTCAGCCAGCAGATTCCCTTCTCGGCGACCTGGACGGGGTAGAAGTGCTTGCCAGCCATGTGCAGGGTGAAGCCGCCGATCTCGGAGATGACGTACTCCCCGCGGATCTTGTCGGGGTGGTTGCGCGCCAGCCACAGGCTGCCCTGCTCGCAGCCGGCCTCCTCGTCAGCCACCCCGGCGAAGATGAGGTCGCGCTTCAGCGGCACCCCCAGCCGGTGCAGCAGCACCATGGTCATCACCTCCATGGCGACCATGTGCTTCATGTCGACCGCGCCCCGGCCCCACATCCAGCCGTCGTGGACCTCTCCGGCGAACGGATCGCGCTTCCACTGCTCCAGCTCCACCGGCACCACGTCGAGGTGTCCCGACAGCAGGATCGGCTCGCCGCCAGTGCCATCTCCAGGGATGCGGCACAGCACGTTGCCCCGCCCCGGCGCGCTCTCCAGCACCTCCGGCTCCATGCCCTCCGCCCGAAACAGGTCGGCGATCATCGAGGCGGCGGAGGTCTCGTCGGGGTTGCAGTCGGGGCTGTTGATGGTGCGGTGACGCAGCAGCCGACTGAGCAGGGCGAGGGTCTCATCGCCGGCCTTCTGCCAGTCGATGCGGTCCATGAGCGGGTGGGTACGGGCGGTCATTTACTGTTCGTATCGCGCATCCATCAGGTACGTGGCGTCCGGGTCGTAGAAGTGGGTGTACCGCTCGCCGCCGAGAGTGTCTGCGGGAAGCGGCAGGAAGACCACCAGCTCGATCCGCTCGCCCCGGGGGATGAGCGCGGTGGTGCAGGGCTGCGCTCGGGCCTGCGCGAAGAAGGCTTCCGCTGCGGACGGCTCGATGCAGGTCGGCTCCGGGCCACACGCATCGACCGGGCGGTCTCGGAGGATGCGACCGACCAGGGCGAGGGACGCAGTGGTCGCCCGCCGGAGGGCGTGGGGGGAGAGGTCTGTGCAGGTGGCTGCCGGTGCGGCCTGGCTCATCTTGAGGACCACGGGCTCCGCGGACGGCAGGGTCCGCTCGGTGCGTCCGCAGGCTCCCTCCTCGCTGCATGCGGTGAGAACGTACTCCCCAGGCCGCACCGGAAGCCGAGTCACACAGTCATTCCCCGGCTGCCAGATCCGCAGCTGTCCGTTCCAGGGGATGGAGTAGGACTCTCCCGGTGCCAGGGTGACCTTCACGTCCCGAGGCGGCTCACACTCCGGGCACTCCTCGTCCGTCTCACAGTCGCACACACAGGTCGCGATCCAGCCGCCAGTCTGCGCATCGTCCACGTCATCGATCTGTGTCCCGGACGGCAGCAGTTCTCCCTGTGGGGAGATGTGGATCATCGTGGCGGGGCCGAAGCTTCGGTCGAAGGTGACCGTCATCTCCGTGTCGTTGAGCACCACCACCTCCGTCGGAATCGCCTTCGCGACCACCACCACGGGAGGCGCCTCCGTCGGCGGATCCGCCTTGATCGTGTTGGGTGTGGTGCAGGCCAGCAGCAGCATGAGCATCAGGAACCTCTCCCGTCAGGCATACCAGTCCAGTGCTCTGCGTGAGCGCTGAGGGGAACACTCATGGCCGGATCGGCGTGTGATCTGGTATACATGGCCGTCTTCCAGCCAACCGGGTGAACAGCATGGGTAAGTACAGGAGCGCTCCTGAAGCATCCACCGAGATGCCAAACGGCATCCCCTACATCGTCACCAATGAGGCCGCCGAGCGGTTCAGCTTCTATGGGATGAAGGGGATCCTGGTCGTCTTCATGACCAAGTTCATGCTGGACTCTGCCGGAAACCCGGATCTCCTCGGCGAGGAAGAAGCGCGGCAGTGGTACCACACGTTCACCAGCGCGGTGTACTTCTTCCCCCTGATCGGCGCCCTGATTGCAGACGCCTTCCTCGGCAAGTACCGCACCATCCTGCTGCTCTCCGTCGTCTACTGCCTGGGCCACTTCGCCCTCGCCCTCGACGAGACGAAGATGGGCCTGACCCTGGGGCTGACCCTCATCGCCATCGGATCGGGTGGCATCAAGCCGTGTGTCTCCGCGCACGTCGGAGATCAGTTCGGCAAGTCCAACTCCCACCTGCTGGAGAAGGTGTTCGGGTGGTTCTACTTCTCGATCAACTTCGGCGCCTTCCTCTCCACCCTGCTGACCCCCTGGCTGCTCAACGACCCCAGGTTCGGCCCCCAGTGGGCGTTCGGGGTTCCCGGCGGCCTGATGCTGCTGGCGACCATCTTCTTCTGGATGGGCCGCAACGTCTTCATCCACGTCCCCCCCGGCGGCGTGGCGTTCCTCAAGGAGACCTTCTCCAGGGAGGGCATCGGCAGCATCGCCAAGCTGTTCGTCATCTACGCCTTCGTCGCGATGTTCTGGGCGCTGTTTGACCAGACCGGGAGCGCCTGGGTGCAGCAGGCCGAGCGCATGGACCGGAGCTTCCTCGGCTTTGACTGGCTGTCCTCGCAGATCCAGTCGATCAACCCGATCATGATCATGCTGTTCATCCCCCTCTTCAACGGCATCAAGTCGCTCAAGTGGCCGGGACTCTACGACCTGCTCAACCGCGTCTGGACGCTCACCCCGCTGCGCAAGATCGGCATCGGCTTCTTCCTGACCGTGCCCGCCTTCCTCGTTCCCGCCTGGATCGACACCCAGCTCGACGCCGGAATCGAAGTCAACATCGCCTGGCAGCTCGGCGCCTACGTGCTCATGACCGCCGCAGAGGTCTTCGTCTCGATCACCTGCCTGGAGTTCTCCTACACCCAGGCACCCAAGAAGATGAAGTCCCTCGTCATGGCCTTCTTCCTGCTGAGCGTGTCGCTGGGCAACGTGTTCGTCTCTGCGGTCAACTTCTTCATCCAGAACGACGACGGCACCTCCAAGCTCACCGGCCCGGAGTACTACATGTTCTTCGCCGGCTGCATGCTGGTCACCGCGATCCTCTACATCCCGGTGGCGCTCTGGTACAAGGAGAAGACCTACATCCAGGACGAGAACGACGCAGCAACCGCGTAGCACCTCTGGAGCCCCAATGATCCTGCTGACCACTTTCCTCGCCCACGCCGACATCCCGCCTCCGGGTAGCTATGTCGAGACCTGCACTGTCGAGATTCAGTGTGGGGAGGCCGAGGGGACGACCTGCAGCGGCTGGCACGGCGGACGGGAGGACTGCGAGGCCCTGGAGGCGAAGGGCTGGACTGAGATGTGCAAGACCTACGGGGCCTCGGTCTGGTCGGAGGTGTTCTGCGCAGAGGCTCCCGACGAGGAGGCCCGGCAGACCCGAATCGGCAAGGCCACCGGGGTGGTCGGACGCCTCCAGACCCTGCCCAACCGACGCTGCGGCTGCTCGGCGGTGGGAATGGGCGCCGGCTGGCTGCTGGCACCGCTGCTGCTCCTGGCCCGTCGGCGCCGGGTGTGATCCTGATTTCGCCATCGTCCTGAATCAGCCATCAACCTCAACCGCCAACCCCGGATCCACAAACCGCCTCACCAGCGGCCGCCGATTCACCCCATCCACCTCCAACCCCTCAACTCCCACCACCTCAACCTCCCCATCCCGCTCCCCGACCAGCCCTCCCTCCCCCGCCAGCACCCGCTCCACCGCCACCCGCGCCAGCCGAGACGCCAGCACCCGGTCCCCCGGAGACGGTCGCCCGCCCTGCTGGAGATGCCCGAGCACACAGACCCGGGTGTCGAACCGCCCGCCAGACTCCTCGGCGTAGATCCGAGCGAGGGTGTGGATGTCGTAGGCCTCAGAGGCACCGTCTGCCGCCAGCACGATGCCGACCGACTTGCCCCGAGCAAACGACGCCTGGAGCGAGGCGATGTCGGCGGTGAGGTCAGAGAGGAAGATGCCCTGCTCGTGGGTGTAGACGACCTCAGCGCCCGACCCGATGCCAGCGGTCCAGGCAAGGTAGCCACAGCGCCGCCCCATCACCTCAACGACGAACACCCGATTCCGACTGCCGACGGCG
>JBLHNG010000647.1:0-5188 GCA_047621685.1 Myxococcota bacterium
GACGTGGAAGAGTGATTCCTACAAGGAGATCGTCCGATGACATCCATTGCTGTTCGTGCTGCTGCGGATCTTGAGGGCCGCCCCGACGGACTTCCCATTTTCACCACTGATGAGATCCATGGCTATCGGATCCGCGAGGTCCGTGGTCTGGTTCGTGGAAACACCATCCGAGCTCGCCACCTCGGCAACGACATCATCGCGCTGTTTAAGAGCATCGTCGGCGGGGAGATCTCGGAGTATACGAAGATGATGGCCGAGAGCCGCGAGCAGGCCCTGGATCGGATGCGGGCCGAGGCACTCGCTCGGGGCGCCAATGCTGTCGTCGGGGTGCGCTTCTCGACCTCAATGATCATGCAGGGGACGGCGGAGATTCTGGCGTATGGGACTGCTGTAATTATTGAGAAAATGGAGCCGTAAACGGTGTAACACTGCCAAGATCTTCGGCAGGGTCGAGTCCGAAGGACTGGAGGACACCGGCGATGAAGTGGGAAGTGCTGAGGGTCTCGCCGCTGCTGGAGGCGGAGCCGCTGGAGAGATCGATGGGCTGTCCGACCAGGGCCTCGTTGGTCACCCCAAAGTGCTGCCCACCCCGGATGCCGGCCCCAACCAGCATCGCGGAGGTGTAGGGCCAGTGGTCCTTTCCGAGTGCGCTGTTGAAGACCGGCGTGCGTCCCATCTCGCTGAGCACAAGCACCGTCGTCTGGTCCAGCAGGCTGCCTCCACTCGGTGCAGAGGCGGCTGCGAGGCGGTCCATGACAGAGAGGAGGCGCTCAAAGTTGTGTTCGTAGCAGGTGGACTGCTGACGCTCGCTGTCGATGTGGGAGTCCCAGGCACTGTAGTCTGGCAGCGATCCCTGGATGATGAGGCTTCGACTCAGCCCCAGAGACAGCGCGGAGATGCCCTTGTCGATGAGGGTGTCTTCGTCGGCATCGGCATCGATGTCCAGCGCGCTGGCGGCGGACTCCAGAGAGGCCATGCGCTGTGTGGCGTCGATGTAGTCGTCTAAGTAGGGATCGGGGGAGGCTGCCGCGAGGTCTGCTGCAGCTGCGGCCAGATAGTCTCGGGTCAGCGACTCGCCCGCGGGAGAGTAGCGGTCGGGGTTGGGGATCTCGCCGGTCATGGTCTGGGTCAGTGTTGGCGAGAGCGGGACCATATACGCACCAAGATCGCCAGGATAGCGGGGGCCGGAGAGCACAAGATGAGGCAGGGAGAGGCCGGCACCGGTCCGAGCGGCGATCAACGTCGGCAGGTCTGCAGCGGAGAGACTGCGGGAGCCGGTGAGCATCATCTGGGTGCACTTGGAGTGGCTGATCGAGCCCACTGCGATGCCGTTGACAAAAGCGGTCTGGTTGCCCCAGATCTCCATGAATTGCCGCACAGATGGCCGGTCCTCGGAGTCTGCGAAGGTCAGCCCGCCCACGCTGGCCTCCTCGCAGATGCCCCGATCCAGCGCGTTGCTCTCGAAGTGGGGATCGAACAGCATCGCCGGATCCCAGCCGCCGTCGTTCCAGTAGATGACCAGGAAGCGCTCAGTTCCTTTGGCCGCAGATGCCGGACGGAGCGCGGCGAGCGCGGAGAGAGCGAGCGTGCCGCGGAGGAGTCTGCGTCGGCTTACCATGAGACTCCCTCAAGCATCAGGGTGCTCTCCAGCCAGGTGTCGCCGCTCTCAAACGGAAACGGCTCAACGGGTTGAGGAATGTCTGGAGAGTAGTGATCGAGCCGGAGTGCCTCGAAGAGAGTCTCGCCAGTGTCGATCCAGCGACTCGACAGGATTCGGGTCTCAGAGAGGTGCCAGACATGGACCTCTCCACTGTCAGCCACCATCATCACCTCAGTGGGGTTGCGGTCGACGCTGCGTCCGTCGATGGTCGAGGTGTTGCCGTAGCTCACCGACCAGGTCTGCTCTTGAGTGGTGACCACACCGTCCTCTTCCAATTCCGCGGTGACAGAGGCGGTCCAGGAGTCGGATTCCTGCTGAGAGGTCATCTGAATGAGCGGCTCAAACAGGAGCGAACGGGTGGTCCCAAACAGCGTTGGTTCGAAAATTGAATACCCGCCAAACCATACGTTACTACCATCGATCAGGTAATACTCTTCAGACCAGACCTGCCCAGATGTTTCCTCGCGACGGAGCACGTGCCAGCCGTCTTCATCGGTGACAGTGATGGTAAACCCGAAGATGGTGATCTCTGGCATCACCGCATTGGAGAGCGGGAGGGGATTGGCCTCCTGATTCTCGCATGCCAGCCATGCCGACAAGCGCTCCAGCTGAGCGGCGCTCATCCCCCCACCGGGCGGCATGTCTCCGGACTCCAGCGCCCGGGCTTCGATGCGGTCGGTGTGCTGAAGCGCCCCCTCCAGAGTCTCCAGGTCGACCCCGTCAGGCGCCCCGAATCGTGCGTCGCCGGTGAGGTGGCTGCTGTGACAGCCTGCGCAGAAGTCCAGCATCAGTGGCTGACCCGCACTCCACCAGTCCCCGCTGGCGCAGGTCACCTCGTCGGCGGTGTCGGTCAGTGGGGCAGCCTGCTTGTCCTTGCAGCCCAGCACCATCGGGAGAAGGAGAACCATCAGTACATCACCATGCGAGGATGGCGAACCAGGGCAGAGAGCGCCTGCGGCCAGGGGTGGTGGTCGGTGTTCTCATCAAACGCCACCCACAGGTCATAGAGGGCATCGATCTCCGGGCTGTCGACTTCGACCGGCATGCTCAGGAAGCGGGTGTGCCACTCGGTGAGCTGCGCGCGGACCGTCGGCTCATCGGTGGAGTCCAGCTCCGCGATCGTCAGGAGCAGCGGCGTGCTGCGGGATAGATCGGTGTTGATGGCATCAAACGCCATCTGGCGCGCCGCCCAGGCGAGCATGACGCTGGTCCCCACTCCTGGACGCTGGTTGCGCTGGAGCACGGTGATGTCATCGGTGCCTCCGCCGAGCACGCGCAGCTCAGGATCCCAGGCCAGCGCCTTGAGACCCTCCTCCAGCTCAACCCCCGGATCCCAGGCCCCCAGGTCGCTCAGCGCGGTGTAGAGCTGCTCCGGCGGCAGGACCCGAAGCGAGGCAGAGCGGTACTCTGCGGAGGTGACAATGGTCCGGACCAGCTCCCGCGCATCGCCGCTCTCTGAGAAGCTCCGGGCCAGGCCGTGGAGGGTCTCATCGTCGGGCTTCTCGCGGGTGAGCCCGGTGATGAACCGCTCGGCTGCGCATTGATAGAAGCGCGGATCCGCTGCGATCATCGCACCGAGGTCTGCGATGTCAGTACCGGGATGGCCGTAGTACATGGGCTGCCCTTCGGACATCGCGAGGGTCACGAGGTGCTGGTGGTCGCTGTAGTGGACGTACTGCTCCTGTGGGTGGTTTTCAGACTTCTGCGCGAAGCCACCGAAGAAGCGGGCGAGGGGATCGAGGGTGGCGTGGCAGGAGAGGCAGGCCGGCTGGGTGCTGACCGCGGACTCGATCTCGGTGAGGTCTGCAGGGTTGATGTCGAAGTCGAACCCGCCCTCGCGGTCCAGGAAGTCGCTGCACAAGAGGATCGAGGCGACGGTGTTGGCCCGGGTGCGGTTGAAGTTGACTGTGTCCGCGGTGTAGCGGAGCCAGAGGGCGTTTGTGGAGAGGAGGCCGGCCATCGGTCGGTCGTCACCATAGCTGCCCCACGTCCACGCCTCGCCAGCCTCAGGCAGCCCCCATGCCTCGGCGAGTGCGGACTGCATTGGCGCCTGGGTTGCGGTCACGATCTCGGAGAATGGCCGGTGGTCCTCAAGGACCAACTCGATCACTGCCAGCGGCTCCCACCCCGCGGCCTTCCAGGTCTCAAAGTCCCACTCAAACCGGGTGTACCCTGCGCCCCAGACCGCAGTATGGATGGTGTCGTTCCACAGCCACGCCATGCGCTCGGGGAAGCGCTCGTCCTCAAGCATGTCATCGATCAGCGCAGTGACTGCGTCTGGATCAGACTGAACGGCTGCGATCTCATCCAGGGAGGGGCGAATCCCCCGCAGATCCAGTGACGCACGCGCCAGCCATGCCACATCATCCAACAATGGGCCAGTAGCTTCTACAGCGGTGTCATCTTCCGGCGGTTCTGTAGATGGCTCCACGGCTTTGTTGCAGCCAGAGAGAAGAAGCCAGAGCGGACCGGGGTTAGGAAACACGGTATCAGAAATACCCTGAAACCCGACAACGGAGAAAGCAATGGGGACAGAGATCGAGCGAAAGTTTCTGGTGACGTCCGAAGTGTGGCGTCAGGAAGGGGCAGGAGAGCGCATGCAGCAGGGCTATCTGTCCGTCGATCCAGAGCGCACGGTTCGGATACGGCTGACGGGCTCCCTGGCGCGCGTGACCATCAAGGGGCGCACCATCGGGGCCAGCCGACCGGAGTTCGAGTACGACATTCCCCCTGAGGATGCCCGACAGCTCCTCGCCCTGTGCATCCCACCCCTCATCGACAAGACCCGGTATCGGGTCCCTCACGGCGCACACACCTGGGAGGTCGATGAGTTTCATGGTGACAACGCGGGGCTTGTGGTCGCAGAGGTCGAGCTTTCTGTGGAGGGTGAGCCGGTGCTCCTTCCAGACTGGGTCGGCGAGGAGGTCACAGAGCAGGTGGCCTACTACAACTCCAGCCTCATCCGCCGCCCGTACTGCACCTGGGAATCAGGCTGATCGATCGGGTGTCTGGCCGGGATGGTGAGAGCCGAGCAGGCCCATAAATGCTAACGAATCGGACAATCAGAATGCGCCACACACACACCATCTCCTTGATCTTGACCGCAGCCCTTGCTGTGGGCTGCTCCAGAAGCAAGCCGACAACGGTCGGCCCGCTGATCTTCCCTCAGGGGGACTCAGCGGTTGCGGTGTCTTCCGCGCGGTTCTTCGCCGTGGATCCGTCTGCTGTGCTCAACAACAGCGCGATGCGGAATTGCCGCTTTGGCCGAACCACCAAGATCCCGGTCGTGTCGTCTCTTGTTGAGATCACGCTGACCGGTCTAAAGGTCTCTGGTCAGCCGCTCGATGCGCTGATCGATGGGCGGGTTGAAGAGAGTCACCGGAGCGCACTGGAGTCGCAGCTTGCGCCCATCGTGTCGGTCAATCGAGAGCTTGCTGCGCAGGCTTGTCACCCCTGGCGTGCCGGTCCAGACGACGCCTCAATGTCCCCGTCCTTGCTGATCGCAGCTGATGTCCGGGTGCCAGCCAT
>JBLHNG010000648.1:0-5176 GCA_047621685.1 Myxococcota bacterium
CTGTTCGGGGCATCGATGGAGGAGGGGTTTCAGTAGCAGCGCCGGTCCGGGGCCATGGCCTCGCCGCGCGTCCAGATGCGATCCTGATTGTCGGGCGGCATGTGGCCCTGGCGATGTGTCCAGGGTGGATGCGGGTGAGGGGAGTGTGATCTGGGCCCGTGATTCACACCAGCCTGCCCGTGCCTGGATAGGAGATGCTCCATCGGAGTCAGTCATGGAAACCACTGCTGTTGTCACCGCCTACGAAGCCGCCCTGCCAGATGATCCGGAGATCGAGCGCAAGCTGATGTTCGGCACGCCCTGTGCGTTCGTGAACCGTCAGATGTTCTTTGGTACCTTCGAGAACACCATCGTGGCCCGCATCGGTCCCGAGCGGGTGAGCGCCCTCTCGGAGCAGCCTGGCATGCAGGTCTTCACACTGTCGGAGACCAAGGTGTGGGATGACTACCTGCAGCTGGACGCAACAACCGATGCCGCGCTGCTGACGGAGCTGGCAGCGGAGGCGTTTGCCTGGGCCTCTGCGCTCCCGCGAAAGATCAAGGCGCCCCTGAAGACTCGGCGAGAGCGGCGCAAAAACCGCGACTCGTGAGCCGTCCGCTCAAAGGCACCGTAGCGGTGAGTCCCTCGCTTCCTGTTGGTGACGGTCGGTCGATTCGACTGCTCGCATTGGAGGTCGGAGCGGGCGGCGATGAGACCTACCATGTGTCTCTCCAGACGGCCTCAAACACTGGGTTCCGGCCGGGTGTCATGAGGCACACACGAGGTCTGTCATGGGACATCTTCGAAGGGGGCTCGCGTCGGTGCACGACTGTGGAGCTGGGATCCCCCGACGCGGTGTTCAGTCTCGCGCTTGGTCACGACTCGCAGGGTGAGCTGGCAATGGAGGTGGCTCAGGCCGCTCCGTACTGGCCGGCGTCGCTCACTGCTCGTCTGGCGCGGAGACGCCTGTCTGGCGCGGGCACGATTGCGTTTGATGCCCGCTGGTTTGTGACCCAGCTCACAGCGTCTGCCATGGATCACCCCCTCCTCCTGGTCGATGCGGCCTCAAAGCTCGGGCTGACCAGTATCGGACAGGCTGCTGCGGTCCTCGGAGCGGTTCGCGATCGTGCCCTGCCCGATGTGCTTGTGGACGCGCTGGGGGCTGCGCGCACGCTGCACTGGAGCGGCGATGGTCGGCTGATCGGAGAGTTTGTGAGCGGTGAGCTGGCACAGCTTGGCACCGACATCGACAATGGGTGTCGGGCTGCCCTGAGATCCGGCCTGCTCCAGGTGGTGTTTGAGCCCTCCGAGCCCCTCGGTCTCAGCCTCGGCCCCCTGCGGCCAGGCGACTTCGGAGCCGACTCGGTCGGTGCGGGCGCTGTGGTGGGTGAGGTAGAGCCGCATGGGGCTGCGGATCGGGCCGGGGTGCTGGTGGGCATGGTCTTGTCGCGGCTCTCAGAGCCAGACTGCCTGCTGTCCCAGCCATTTGAAGCGGTACTCGATGAGATCGACGCACGGCGGGCAGATGGTCTGCCGCTGGCCATCACCTTCGACACTGCTGTCCCGATCACCCACCTCTACGCCGTGGAGATGCCCGCTGCGGCAGTCCTCTCCGCCCTTGCTGCAGCCCAGGACCGACCAACATCACAGCCACTTGATGTCGGGGCCTCGCTGAACACCCTGTGTGGACACGCGCTGCTCTGGAAGGAAGACACACCTCGACTGTTCATTGGCGAAGCCGGATCCGTCACCTGTGCACACACCGACATCTGCCCGCAGCTTCAGCTGGCCCACGGTCTGCTCGGCACGAAGCTGCTGGGCGTGGCCTCTCATGCGGCCACAGCACACCTGGGTGACGAACATGGCGACGATGAGGGAGACAGTGACGAAGAGGCGACCTTCATCAGCACCGATCGGCCGCTCACGACTCGCCAGTCCCGCCTGCTCACGGATGTAGACGTGACCCTGCTGGTTCTCCAAGATGGAGACCTCGCTGTGTTCGACTCGGGTGCGCTGCACTTTGCATCCAATGGCGCCCAGGGGCTCAGCGGTTCGCTGTACTACGGCATCATGACGCCGGCAGCACTCCCCCGTCTGCGACTCTCGGCGGCACAATCCGCTGGCGCACACTCCAGCTCGGATGGCGCGTATGGAGACCACCTGTTTGCGAGCGATCTGCTCCGGCTGGTGGAACGACGGATGAGGGTGCTTGAGAAGACCGGTGAGTTACTCCGCCCCTGAGGGGCTGTATAGGACACGGATGTCCGGTTCCTCCGTGCAGTACCAGTGCACCCAGATGTAGGCATGTTGGAAGAGCACCGCAGCCAGTGCCGCAGCGGAACCGCACGCGAGGGCGATGCCCCAGAGGCCCAGAAAGGCGAGGGTGTACATCGCGTTGTTGGTCCAGCGGAAGGCACCGGCCGCAATGAATGGCATCACCCGGTAGTGCTCGCGGAAGTGGTCTCCACCGAGTGCTCGTGGGATGCCGAAGTAACGCAGGACTGACCAGCCGGCGTAGGCAGCGGGAGCGAGACAGAGCACCGCGAGGCCCCACAACAGGGGCTGCGGAAGGCTCAGTGAGCCGGTGTCTGCCAGACCTAGCCCCAGAACAGCCAATGGTCTTGCCGCCAGCAGCGGAAGGAAGATCAAGCCCCAGACGGTGAGGTCGTGCTTACCGAAGAGCCTGGTCAGGAGCTGGTGGGACAGCTGGGCCCGCCACAGCAGGACAACGATAAGCTGATGGACTACCGGTATTGCCACCGCAGCGATCAGCCAGGTGCGGTCACTCAGACCGAGGAAGGAGCCGTCTCCCATGAACGGGGCTGCCAGCAGCATCGGTGTCGGGAGCAGGGCAGCCAGAAGCAGAAGGTGTGCGCCCTGACCTGTGGTGAAGTGCCCGGGTGGAATGGAAACTTGAGGTGGAGTGGTCGGGATCACGATGGCCTCAGCAGGGAGACTGAAGCTTAACACTGGCACAATTGAGATCGGGTATCGGGCATCGAGTTTGGTTGGCCCTGTTTCCTGTTTTTCTCTGAAAGTGTGGCGATGAGATGTCTGATGTTTGCTGTACAAGTGCATCTGACTGGTAGAGTCGGGTACTCACACATGTCAGGCCAATGCCGTATTTAACCAGAGGTTACCAATGATATTGGTACTGGTAACGCTGTTGTTTGGCCTGCTGTCGTGCTCGGGAACGGACAGGGATGTTGCGCAGAAGGTGACAGACAAGCGCGCATTCCTGGTGAACAACCCACCCCTGATTCCTGCGGATGCAGTCGCGACCGGGGCCTTCTTTGCCACCATCGAGGCGGTCGAGTCGGGGGCGCTGGTCTATATCGCCGCCGACTACCTCCCGTTGGAGGAGACCACCTACGAGCGCCTGTTGCGGCCACTCCTCCATCAGCTCCATCGACGTGGGATCCGAGTTCTCACAGGAAGTGTGGCTTTCAGGTCGGTCGTGCCGGTGCCCGACCCCCTGCCTACCCTGCACCAGGAAGTAGCGGGTCAGCATGGCCGCGTCCCCGAGGTGGACTACGGCAATATCGGCTTTATCGAGGGCAAGGAGATGGCGATCCAGGCCCTGCTCCATGACACTGACACCTTCCGGGCGCGCGTGGACGCCGGGGGGGCGCACCGATCGCTGACACCTCTCCTCAAAGGGGTCCTGTCCCTCCAAGATGCCGCGCTGAGCAGGGAGCCTGGCGGGCTGGCGTCAAGGAAAGCACCTGGGAGTTATGGAACTCTAACGGGCAGAAATTTGCAGAGGAGCACTTCAAGGATGGTCGCCGAGTCGGTGTTCACAAGAGCTGGGACAACCGGGAGGGCTTGACCAGTGAGTCTCACAACACGCGCGGAGACTTGAAGCAGACCCCCTGAGCTCCCATAAAAGAGAAAGCCGCTGAGATCTGTAGTGATCTCAGCGGCTTAATCATTTTGAAGTGGAGGCGGCGGGAGTCGACAATCTTGTTACCGCGCAGGCTTTTTATCCCACGCTTCTGCCGGTTTATTTCCCGACAGTTCGGCGTACATTTTCACCCGCGATCATACTGATCGGTAGGGTGCCGGAGACTCTTGGGGAGATTCTTGCTGGCGTCCTGTCCGAAGACAGGCATGCTCACTCCCTACGCTCTACAAGGAACCGCTGCTCAGCGGCCCCTCTCGGTATTCCCATCTCAGGGTTCACCGATTTTCCCCGGTTCTCTCGTTCATGTTGTCCATGCTCGACGGGCTTGACTCAACCCGCGTCCGAAACCATGCGGCCTTGGCGTCTACGTGTGTAGTTCCTGGTAATTTTTCAACTCCGACCGAGGCCAGAAACACCCCTTCGATCAGCGTCGACAGCGAATTTAGTTTGGTTATTTATCGTCCTCAGCCCCCACGCTGCGCGGTGGATCAGGACTATCCAGGTCATGACATGCCCGAACCAGCAACCCTGGAATTGGCTGGTCGGACAGCTCAGCGGAGTTTAAGCCGCGAGAGCGAAGTGCGAGTTGTTGTTGGCACTTGAGTTTGTTTTTCCCGGTGCTTTACGAGGATCCGAGTACCTCGACACGCGACCGCAACCTGAACAGGGCCCCGTCGAAACCGTTTCGCCCCCATAATCTTCATTGTGTTTCCACAGAACAACCGGCGAACCGGCTCCCTGAACGTATGCGCGCCCTGTCAGGTCGTCAATGGAGAACCGCCCGCAGGAGAGTGAAAACCTGCGAGCGGTGCGGAATTTGAGCGCCTGGATTCGTAGCTTACTGGAGGGCGTAGGCGTAGAAGCTGGTGCCAGCGGCCTCGACGTAGATGAGGTAGCGCAGCGAGGATGGGTCGTTGCAGTCCCAGCCGTAGCTGATCGCATTGAAGGTGGTGACGCCGGGATCGAGGATCACGGAGTTGGTGGCGCCGTCGCCGTCCGCGCCGCCCACCCAGGTGCTGTTGTCGTAGATGTCGTAGGTCAGGGTGTCGGTGCTGAAGTCGATGAGTCCTTGCCGTCCACACCAGCAGCGCGGTTGCCGCCATAGACGAAGCTGCCGGGGGCGTAGTCGATGAGATCCTGCCAGTCGGTGGTGGCGCACCAGCCGAAAGCCTCTGGGGTGGGGGTGGTGAAGCTCGTGGCGAGCAGTGCTGTGGTCATGGTGGCCTCTTGCCGTGGGGTTCACCAACAGGGCAAGGGGAGGGTGGCTGAAGAGTTGGAGCGTAACGGGCGATG
>JBLHNG010000649.1:0-5174 GCA_047621685.1 Myxococcota bacterium
CCTTCCCCCCTAATTTTGTTGATTGTATTGTTTTGGATCGCCAGTTCAGGAGTCTCAGTCCGCCCGGGCGCGCGCAAGGGGACACCGGAGTGGGCCGTGCTGGAGGGGCCGCACGCCAGATTCTCTGGCGGCCCCGGAGGCAGCAAGCGACCCGAGGCTGGAGACGTCGGCAGTCGCACAAGAGGGGACGCCGACAGGGAGTGCAGCGCGGACCACGGAGGGGACCCGTAGCGATCAGAGCCCAAGGACGGAGACGGGGTTGGCAGTACCGCCGAACTTCAAGGATTCGCCCATCTCTGCTTTCGTTCGTCCATCTCTGCTTTCGATAGTGCCGATCTGTCCTCCCCGCCCTTCAGTCTTCTCAGCCAGGGGCGCTCTCAGCCAGGGGCGCTCTCAGCCAGGGGCGCTCTCAGCCAGGGGCGCTCTCAGCCTCGTAGCTCTCGATTCCGAAGGCTCCTCCCTCACCCATGGCCCGAGGTACGCCATCGTCAGCCCCATTCTTTTCCACCTTGTGACCCCACCCCGACACGGGTCGCCGCTCACCCTCGACGACCCAGTCGAGCACCCGCTCACTCCGTAGCTTTCTCCGCCACAATGATCGCGTAGTTACCACCTCTCCGACCCACAACCTCACGCACGCCCATCCCAGCCCGCTCCACCAGAAACGTCAGGTCATCCGCGGAGAACAGGCAGTGCTCCCGGAAGTGCTGGAGCAGCCCCTCATCCAGCGCCTTGTCCCCAAGGTACGCCGACAGCGGGCGCTTGACCCAGTCGTACAGCACGAACATCCCGCCGGGCTTCAGCAACCGAAACGCCTCCTCGATGAGCGGCGGTGGGAACTCAAGCTCGTGGAAGGACATCACCGCCGCGACCACGTCTGCGCAGCCGTCGGGCAGCGGGACGGGGGCGGCGAGGTCGGCGACGATGATCTCCGCGCCGCAGCCCGCCGCGACCTCGCTGGCAGTCTCCAGCATCACCGGCTGGACCTCCACCCCGATGAGCCGGGCATCCGGCAGGCGCTGGCGAAGCTGAGGCAGCAGCATCCCCGGACCGCAGCCCAGATCCACCACCGTCACCGCGCCTTCCGCCTGGACATGCTGATCCCACACGCCCCACCAGATCGGACCGAAGCGACCGACCGATGTCGTGATCATCACGTCCCGGAAGTTCGCAAAGTCCCCGTGGTGGGCCTGGAGGTGGTTGAGGGAATCGCTCATGATCGGGCTCCATGTCAGCAGTGTGTCCACCCACCGATCCCGTCACGTCAACCGGTTAGGAGAGGGGCCTTCTATCCCTGGAGGTCGCTGTGTGTGGATTCGTCTCGATCATCGGCGCACAGCCCGCGGCGCCGGCTCTGACCCTCGGACTCCAAGCCATCCAGCACCGGGGGCAGGACGCCGCCGGGATCGTCACCTGGGACAACGGCCGGCTGCGCATGGTCAAGGACCTCGGTCTGATCACCACCGCCCTGCCTGCGGAGATGATCAAGCACCTCCCCGGTGACGCTGGCATCGCCCACGTCCGCTACCCCACCGCCGGCGCCATCAGCACCGCCCAGGATGCCCAGCCGTTCCTCACCCGGCGTCCCGGCATCCTGCTCGCCCACAACGGCAACGTCATCAACGTGCCGGAGCTGACCGAGGAGCTGCGGAAGGAGGGCATTCACCTGCTCTCCAGCTGCGATGCGGAGCCCATCCTCATGGTGCTCACCGCCGCGCTCTCCCGGCGTCGCGCTGCCAACCACACCGCGGAGGATGTCGCTTTTGCGGTCGCGGAGGTCTTCAAGCGGGTTCGCGGCGGGTACTCAGTGGTCGCGATCCTCGAGATCGACGGCGAGCCCACCCTGCTGACCTTCCGGGATCCCCACGGCATCCGCCCCGGGGTCTACGGACAGCGGGCGGACGGGGCCTGGGTGGCCGCCTCGGAGTCGGTCTCCCTGGACATGCTCGGGATCGAGAAGGCCGGCGACCTGCCGGTGGGCGAGGCGATGCTGCTGCGTCCGGGTCGGGCGCCAGTGCTGCTGCCGATCACCGAGAGCAAGCCAAAGCACTGCGTCTTCGAGCGCATCTACTTCGCCCGCCCCGACTCCATCATGGAAGGCGGCCGGATCAACCGGGACCGCTGGCGGCTGGGTCGTCAGCTTGCTCATGAGTGGCGGGCCGCCGGACACGACGCGGACGTGGTGGTCGCAGTACCAGACACCTCCCGCCCTGCCGCCCAGGCCATCGCCGAAGAGCTGGGGATCCGCCACCGGGAGGGGTTCATCAAGAATCGCTACAGCGGCCGAACCTTCATCATGCCCGATCAGGCCACCCGCACCGCCGCGCTGCGCCTCAAGCTCAACCCGATCCGCGAGATCTTCGAGGGCCAGCGGGTCCTGCTCATCGACGACTCCATCGTGCGCGGCAACACCATGCGCCGGATCATCGCCATGATCCGCACCCTGAACCCGGTCGAGATCCACCTCGGCATCTTCTCCCCTCCGGTCCGCCACCCCTGCTTCTACGGCATCGACATGCCCTCCCATGATGAGCTGGTCGCCGCCCGATGGCCGGAAGAAGACGTCGAGACAGAGCTGACCCGCTACCTGGGGGTCGACTCGGTGACCTACATCTCCAAGACCGGACTCGCCGAGGCCTGCGGGCCGGACATCTGCGCCGCCTGCTTCACCGGTGACTACATTGTCCCGGTGAGTGAGGAGGAGAGACGGGCGATCAACAGCGAACGGCGCGGCTGACCCGACGGATCCGGGCGCTTCTGGGCAACGGGGATCCGGCCCAGGCCCGCCAGGCGATCGAGCTGGTCTGTGGGCTGGCAGATCCGGCGATCTTCTCCGAGCTTCTTGCCGGATGCCGAGCACCAGCGGGCAGCCAGCTTCGCGGAAACAGCCTGCTGTCGGTCGGGGGCTGGCAGAAGGACCCCTCGCCGCTGTCCATGGAGCTGCTGCTGGCGCTGATCATTCACGCCCCAGACGCCGCCGACATTCACCCCGAGCTTCGCCGCGAGAGCCTCACCACCCTGGGGCTCGCCTGTTCCGGGCGTCTCCTCCTTCCCGTCGGCATGTCCCGACTCACCGCGCTTCGGAAGCTGAACCTCGCCGGGAACGTCCTCACAGACCTGCCAGACACCTTCGCCGAGCTGACCCGGCTGACGGACCTCGATCTGCGGCACAACCGCCTCACCCGGCTCCCGGATGCCCTCCTGGCACTGTCGGGGCTGGAGGAGCTGGCCCTGGACTTCAACCCCATCGCCGCCCTGCCCAATGACATCCACCGGCTGGCCAGCCTCCGGTCGCTGTCGCTGATCGGTACCGGGCTGACCGACCTTCCCGACGGGCTCGCCCGACTCGAAGACCTCACCCGACTCGACCTCAGTCGCACCGGCCTCACCCACCTCCCCCCGGTCCTCCTCGCCCTGCCCCGGCTCTCCGAGCTGCGCCTGCGGAGCCTGAGGCTGCGGCCCACTCCCGAGGAGGTCGCCGCCTTCCCAGCGCTGAGCGTGCTGGAGGTCAACCCGGGTGCGTTCCGGGATGCCCGTGAGGCCCGGAGCCGCTACCTCGACGCTCGCCCTGGACTCACCCTCAACATTTAGGGCTCCCCCGTCCGGTTACACAGCAGCATGAGTGCACGCGACGAGGCCCTGCTGCACCCGGTGCGAATGCGGATCATCCAGGTCCTGGCCAGCGGCGAACCCTGCACCGCCCGCCAGCTCGACGACATCCTCTCCGACGTCCCTCAGACCTCGCTGTACCGTCACCTCGGCCGGCTGGTAGAGGTCGGTCTGCTGGAGGTCATCGGGGAGCGACCGGTCCGGGGCTCGGTGGAGAAGACCTACGCCCTCGCCACCAGCGCCCTGCCTCCAGGCGCCCCGGACGCTACCGCCGAGGACCACTTCCGCAGCTTCCTCTCCGTTGTCGCCGCACAGCTGGGCAGTGTGAGCCGCTACCTCGACCAGGGCGCGCCGGATCTGGCCGCCGATGGGGTGGCGTGGTCTGCGGTGCCGGCGTGGCTGTCTGATGATGAGCTGGTAGAGCTGCGGGAGGTCGTGACCGAGATGCTCTCCCGACCAGCCTCTCCCGGACGGCGGCAGCGCCTCATTGCGTTCTCGACCCTTCCCCTTCTCGATGAGCCGGATCCGTGACGGTGTCTGGGACCGCATAGAGTCCGACGGTCAGGGTGTCGGTGTCGTAGAGGACGAAGGAGCCGTTGAATGCTTCTATTTCCTCGGTATAGACCGGGGTGAGGGTGCGCTGAGACAGCGGGGTGCAGGGGCTGGGGAGGATGCCATCACCGACGAGCCGGGCCTCGCACAGCTCGGTGACCAGCGCGTAGACGGGCAGTCCGAAGTCCGGGGCATCGAGGAAGGCCCGCATGTCCTGCACCACCACCCCCCGCTGGTTGCGGGTCAGCCAGACCAGCGCGGCGCCCTGCTGCTGACCGCGGTTGTTTCGAGCGGGGTACAGCAGCCGGGCATTGCTCGGCAGGCTCGGCAGCGCAGCAGTGGTCACCCGCCAGCCCTCGGTGACCGCCCAGGGACGCACCACCATCGGGATGTGCGGCAGGGCCAGGGCGCACAGCCCGACCGCCACCACCGGCAGCGGCCAGTGCTCCAGCCGCTTCGCCGCCGCGATCCCGGCCAGCAGCACCAGGGGGACCATGGCGGGGAGGTGGAAGCGCAGCAGGTCGTGCATCGGCCAGGTCCGCGACAGAATCGCGCCGGTGGACACCACCAGCCACAGCACCAGCCACCGACCGGTCTTCTCCCGGACCGCCAGCAGCGCCAGCGCGCTCCACACGATCGGGGTGAGCTTGAGCTGGAGGGGCAGCAGGGCGTCGCTGTGCTGGGCGTCCATGCCCTTCCACGACGGCAGGAAGCGTGCGAGCAGCCGCCCCGGGTCGGTGAGCCGGGGGATGTTGAGGGTGCCGACCCCTTCGGTGAGGGCGAGGTTGCCCACCCGATGCCCGAACAGCGCCAGCAGGACGCTCACGGAGAGGACCGCAGAGAGCGGCGCCGCCCGTGCCCCGCTCAGCACAATGCCCAGCGGCACCACCACAAACGGGATCGCCTCGGGCCGGGTGTGGGCGACCAGTCCCGCCGCCAGTGCCGCAGCCAGCCCCGCAGAGGTCTCGCCCCGGTCGGCAAACCGCAGCGCGCAGGTCACCGAGAGCAGGGAG
>JBLHNG010000650.1:0-5170 GCA_047621685.1 Myxococcota bacterium
AGTGGCCAGAAAAAGCATGGCTCGGAGGATGGCGTACCTCAGCTCACACGGGGAGGGAGCACCCTTCGGTATCGAGAGCCACGACGCTGAGAAGCCCGAAGGGCGAGCAGAACAGGTCGGCAACATCGAAAGCAGAGATGGGCGAAGCCTTGCAGTGAGGCGGTGCTGCCAGCGCTGGAAGCCCCTCCATGTTCCAGCGATGCGCCCATCTCTGCTCTAGATGTTGCCTACCCTGCACTGCTTGCCTCTGGCTTCGCAGCTTCAGGGCGTTCGACTCCGAAGGGTGCTCTCTCACCGGGTGGTTGAGGTTCGCCATCCTCCGAGCCATGCTTTTTCTGGCCACTCCACACCACCGCTGGCCTTACGGCCCGCTCATGGCGCTGCGCTCAAGGAGGGCTGCACTCCCTGCGTTCGCCGCTTTACAGCGACTTCTCTCCAGTCCCCGCCCCCTGTGACCCCCAGCATGACACCCGCGGCGAATCCCCGCCTGCGGCCACCCGCCCGCAGCCTCAACGGACCGTCCTGTGCCTCAACGGGCGCCACCCCTACTCGACGTAGCCCATTGCCTTCAGCGCATCCCAGGACTCCGGATCCGCCAGCGCGGTCAGTCGTGCCGCCTCGGAGTCCTGCGGCACAATGATCGCGCCAGCCTCAATGCGCAGAGTCCGATCAGCGTAACCGTGGCCGATCGTACCCCCCGCGCCGGTCCTCGCCGGAGTCGTAGCGTCGGGGCCGATCAGGTAGAGGGTGCCGACGGGGGAGGGGCCAGGGGTGATGGTGACCGCAGTGGCATCCGCCGACAAGACAACGGCAGCGACATCTCCAGGCCGAACCGGCGGGACCTCCCCCCACTCCAGGTTGGCCCGACGGGGGCGCGCGGCCTCCGGATCGATCACCCCGACCGCTCGCACGGGGGCAGGAAAGGTGAGCACCAGCGGCTCGGTCCGTCCGCTGAGCCGAACCCGCCAGCCCGTCTCCACCGGCCACCCGGTCGCCTCGGCCAGGGCGGCCCGCCAGGGGGTGAGGTCGCGATCTGCGGCGAGGTCGTCCTGCTCACCGGGATCGGTCGCGAGGTCGTACAGCTCCTCCTGCCCGCTGTCGGTGTGCAGGATGTACTTTCCGTCTCCCCGGATGACTCCCCAGCGCTCGGTGTCGAACATCATGTGCCCCAGCGGCAGCGAGCGACTCTCCAGGGCGCTCAGCAGGGCGGGGTCGGGCTGCGGGGCGAGCAGGGGGAGCAGGGAGGTGCCGTCGGAGGGGGGCGGCTGGGTGAGGTCGAGCAGGTCGTAGAGGGTGGGGGCGATGTCGGCGAGGGAGGTGGTGGCCTCGATGCGGTGGGGGCCGTCAGACCAGCCGCCGGGCGGACGGATCCACAGCATCGCCCCGATGACCTCCTGGTACAGCGAGTGGTTGTGCTCGTAGCTGCCGTGCTCCCAGAACTCCTCGCCGTGGTCGGAGTGCAGGATGAGCAGCGTCTCGCCGGGCAAAGCCAGGGCCTCGGCGATGAGCCGGCCGAGCTGCTCGTCGAGGTAGGACAGCTCGCCGTCGTAGCGGCCGATGATGAACGCCCGCTCCTCCACGGTCAGCGGCGCGACATCCGCTCGGTTGTCGATCGACCAGCGGTTGAAGCGATCCCCGATGCCCTCGGGAATGAGCCCGTCGGTGAACCGGTCGAGGTGCTTGCCGGGGGCGAGGTAGAAGACGTGCGGATCCATGAAGTGCACGAACAGGAAGCTGTCCTCATCGCGGTGGTCCGACAGCCAGGACAGTGCGCGATCGACCTGCTCCTCGGCGATGTCGCCGTCGTGGTAGTCCCAGTGGTCGTAGCCCTCCGACATCCCCAGCAGCGGAGAGAGGTGGACGTTGGCGACGATGCCGGCGGTGGAGAAGCCGGCCTGGGAGAGGGTCGCCCCGAGGGTGGGTGCGGTGATGGCCGCCAGGGGCCAGCGACCGGTGGTGGCGGTGCGGAAGCTGGGGCGGGTTCGGGGGGCCGGTGCGACCGCGCCGGTGAGGAGGATGGACTGCGCGGCGAGGGCGTCGAGGTTTTCGCTGGTGGGGCGGGGGTAGCCCATGACGCCGAGGTGATCGGGGCGGAGGGTGTCGAGGCCGATGAGCAGGATCCGCCGGGGGCCGTCAGGGGAGGCTGGACCGATGATCTCCGGGTTGCCCACCGCCACGCTGTCCCAAACGGACGCTCCGACGGGATCGCTGTGGAAGGTGATCTCGCCCGCTCCCGGTGGGACCGTCACAGAGACGGATCGCCAGTCTTCACCATGGCGCACCATCCCGGTCCACAGCGTCTCTTCACCCCGCGACACGGTCAGCCGCGCCTCGCCGGTGACCCCATGGTCGACCGGACGCGCCATGGCCACCGAGAACCGCAGCCGGCTGCCCGTGGCGATGCTCACCGGGCAGGTGATTCGGGTCGGGGCGGGCAGCAGGAAGCTGCTGAGGCTCAGTCCGCTGATCTCGACAGTGGTGCGGATGTACGCTTCGGGGGACAGTCCGCTGCGCATGGGGCTGAGTCGGGTGGCCGCTGCTGCGCTGGTGGTGTCGATGAGGACGATGTCCTCGGGCGAGGTCTTGCTGTGGATGAGGATGTCCTGACCCTGGATTCGCCACCCGGCGGATCGGGCGGACGCCCAGGGCAGCTCACTCCCGCTTCGAAGCAGCGTCATCCCGGAGGGGGCCTCGCGGTACGGGCGATCAGGCAGCCGGATCGGACTCGGGGTGCGCCAGGCTCCCCTGGAGGCGGCCTCCCATGGCCCGGGCACTGGACGCTCGCCAGAGGTGAGGGGGACCGGATCGACCTGGGGCAGGGTGACTGTGGCCAGACAATCCAGCAAACGATCGACTGCTGCGCCGCCTCCAGACAGAGTCAGCGGTCGGGCCGCAGCGGTGGGATCTGGGATCGTTGATCGGCACGCGATGGTCAGCAGAAGCAGCATGGTTTCCGGACGACTTCGTGAGGTCGCTCAGTCCGTGTTCTGGCAGGGACCGTCGCAGGTGTTCACCACGGTTCCAGTGCGCAGGAAGATGTCGAGCTGCTCCATCGCCTCGGGCTCCTTGCGGGTCCGGCCGTGGGGGTCGTTCTCGCCGTCGGGGGGGAGGTTGGTGTAGGGCTCGGTCAGCCCGTAGTCCCACTCCACCAGCGCGGAGCCGGCATAGCCGCTCTTCTCCATGGGCAGACCCCAGACCTCTCGAACCGCCGGATCGATCAGCGCGGCGCCATAGGCCCGGGCCATGTTCTGCGCGCCGAGGGTGGTGACCTGAGCATCACCGATGGCGACCTGCATCAGGATGTCCTTCGCCGGGGTGTCTGCCAGCGGGTCTGTGGTGGTCACTGCGGCATAGCCAGACCCCTCCGCGGAGTCCCACAGGGTCTGCATGTACCCCATCCACATCGCGACGTGCAGGGGCTCGGGGTACATCGTCTGGAGCATCAAGAAGTAGGCGGTGAAGTCCACCGAGCGCAGCAGGAGGAGGCCATAGGGTGCGCCGCCGACCCCCAGCACCGCCCGCTCAATGTCGGGTGACAGCGCCGCATAGGCCCCGCCGAGGATTCCGCCCTGGGAGTTGCCATAGTAGTAGCGCTCCTCGGTGTTCACCATCGAGACCTGCTCGCCGGACTCGGGGTGGGTGGTCATCAGGGCGTCGTCGAGTGCCAGCGGACCCGACAGCATCCGCATCGCGCCGAGGAACTCGACGAAGCCCTGCTGGCTGCGCTCGGGGATGATGCCGAACCGGGTGATGTCCTGGACGATCATCAAGACGATGGCGTCGAAGTCGTCGTTCTTCATGCCCGTCCAGTCCACCGCCAGCAGGACGTAGCCATACATGTCGGCCAGCTCCGCGAGGTAGCCGCTGTCGACCTCGCCCTGGCTGCCGAGGAGGCCGTGGCCGTACTGGAGGATCGCCCCGGGCTCTCCGCTGTCCATCACCGATCGCGGGATGACGATGGTGAACGGAACGGTGGTGGAGCCGTTGTGGTAGGGCATGCCGTCGTCGCCCCGGGTGAGCAGCGCGCCCCGGTCGTCGAACTCGGTGTACATCGGCAGCGTCAGCTCGCCATAGACCCGGCGGGCGGTGTGCTCGTCGTCGGTGTAGTCCTCGACCTCGGTGATGGCGTAGGTCATCTCGCCGGCGTCGATGCGGTCGTAGAGGTCGTCGCGCATCCAGATGGCTTTGCCGGTGATGCCTTCCCGGGATCCGGTGACAAAGTCCCAGGCGAGGATGAGGTCGTCCCGCGAGACGCCTGCGGTCTCCAGGGGGGCGAACACCGAGGCGTCCATGTACTCCCGGCGCAGCTCGACATCGCCGTCGTCGGTTGCGGTGCCATCGCGCAGCGCCTTGAAGGCGTCGGAGGGATCGACGGGGCTGCCGGCGGTGTCGGTCAGACCGCGGATCGCGACGAGGTAGCGGGTGCCGTAGTCGAGCGCGGTCGCCGGGTAGATCATGAGCATGCGCTGGGTGTCGTCGTCCTGGGACATGTCCAGCTCAGCGAAGTGGGGGATGCGCTCCCCGGTGTCCGCGTCGATGAGCAGGATCGCGTTGTCATCGAGGACGGAGGTGCCGATCTCGGCATGTCCAGCGACGCCGTCGAGGCTCATCTCCGGGAAGTGCGCCATGATCGGCCCCATCACCGCCCAGCCGTCCCGCTCGTTCCAGATCCAGGGATCAGGCTGCTCGTCGTTGGCGTTCATCGGCATGGTGGTCGCGCCGAGGTTGACTCGCCAGCCGGTCGCGCTCGTGGTGTCTTGCGCCATGTAGAACGTCGAGGGAAACGGCAGCCCGCACAGCGTCGGTGCGACCGGGTCGCAGTCGGACAGCGCGCCGTAGTCAGGAGAAACGTCTTCGCCGCCATTGCAGGCGAGCATCAGGGACAGCAGCATCGAAGACCTCATCGGGTTGCCCGGCTACTACTGGATCAGCCCATACCCGGATGTGTACTCGGTATAGTAATAGGAGCCGTAGGCGTAGCCGATGTTACCGGTTGAATACCAGAACTTGCCGGTCGCGTCGTCAAAATCTGCACTGGCGAACACCGAGACGACCCCACTATTCCAGGTTCCCACGCTGTACTCGCCCGCTTCCTCGATGAGCACATAGGTCTCTGAGAAGCTCTCCTGAGCCATGTGGCAGGTGCCGTCGTTTTTGCTCTGAGCGCTGT
>JBLHNG010000651.1:0-5145 GCA_047621685.1 Myxococcota bacterium
CATCGGTCACCTGGCATGCCGACATCCGGCCGATCATTGAGTCCTCCTGCACCGGCTGTCACGCACCCGGCGGGATCGCGCCGCTGTCACTGACCACCTACGAGGAGGTCTCCGCCCTGTCCGCTGCGGTGTCTGTGGCCATCTCGTCCCGCGCGATGCCGCCGTGGGGCGCGGACTCCACGCTGCAGTCCTACCAGGACGATCCCTCCCTCACAGACGCCGAGATCCAGACGGTGCTCGACTGGATCGACGCCGGCACACCGGAAGGCGATCCGGAGACCTCAGTCGCTGGAACACCGGTCGCGCAGGTCGCGCTGCCTCGGGTCGATCTCACCCTGTCGATGGATGTGGCCTTCTCCCCTGACTTTCCGGATGGTTCGGACCACTACCGCTGCTTCCCGCTGTCGTGGCCCGAAGACGTCACGCGCTATGTCACCGGACTCGACGTGCGGCCGGGCAGTGACACCCTCGTCCATCACGTCATCGCCTTCCTCGCCACGCCGGACACCGTCGAGACCTTCACAGCACTCGACGAGGCGGATCCCGGCGAAGGCTACGACTGCTACGGCGGTCCTGGCGGCTCCGGTGCACCGCAGTGGCTGGGCGGCTGGGTGCCTGGGAAGTCCGCCTCGGTGTTCCCCGAGGGCACTGGAATCGGCATCGAGCCGGGCTCCGGCGTCGTCCTCCAGGTCCACTACGCCCAGACCGGCGTGCCCGATGACGACGCGCGCACCGAGCTTGACCTCATCATCGAGTCCGAGGTCGACTGGCCCGGCACCATCCAGCCGATCACCGATGTCGCCTGGGTCTATGGCGGCGAGATGGTCATCCCTGCGGCCACGGAGGCGGTGATCCACAGCCTCAGCCTGCCCCTTGATGTGGACCTGCGCATGTACTCCGGGGGGCTGCACATGCACACCCTCGCGACTTCCGGGCGGCTGTGGGTGGAGCACGAAGACGGCTCGACTCAGTGGCTGGCTTCGGTGCCGTCCTGGGACTTCTCCTGGCAGCAGTCCTACTGGCTGACCGAGCCGGTCGACTTCTCCGCTGGAGACAGCATCAACCTGGAGTGTCAGTGGGACAACCCCGGCGATGAGGATGTCACCTGGGGTGAGGGTACCGGGGATGAGATGTGCCTGGGCCTGATCTACATGACGCAGCGATGAGTCCACCCTTGCGGCTGCTGAGCCCACTGGGAGGGCGCGGGGTATGCTGGCTCGGCCATGCTGACCCTGCTCCTCCCCATCCTGTCCGGCTGCGATGAACCCGCGCCGCCGCCTCAGCCCCGCCGCACCGTGGTGGTGATCTCCTGGGACACCACCCGTGCCGACGCCCTGAGCTGCTACAGCGACACCAACCACTGGGGCGGACAGCTCCCCGCGCACCTCCACCCACAGCCCGCCACCCCCGTCGCCGACCAGCTCGCCGCCGGGGGGGTTCGCTTTCAGTGGGCCTTCGCCAGCGCACCGACCACCCTCTCCTCGCACACCACCATCTTCTCTGGCCTCGACCAGTACGGCCACCGGGTCGTGCGCAACGGCTACCCCGTCCCCGATGACGTGCCGCTGCTGGCCGAGCAGCTCCAGACCACCGGCTGGCAGACCCTCGCGGTGATCGGCTCCAGCGCCCTGGAGTCCGCGATGGGCCTCTCCCGTGGGTTCTCGGTCTACGACGACCCCGGCCCCCAGCCCGAGGGCGGCATGTACATGCGCAGCGCCTCGGACGTGACTGCCCGTGCACTCGCCGCAGTGGACGCCCGCACCGACCGGGACGCCGACCTGTTCCTGTTCGTGCACTACTACGACCCACACACTCCCTGGTTCACCGCTCCGCCCGACATCGTCCGCCGGTTCATGCCGCCGGGCTACACCGGCCACGTCGACGGCTCCATGGAGGGCATGGCGCGGCTCACCGAGGCACGGCGCAGCGGGCGCATGCTGGTCGACGATGTGGTGGCCGCCCGGGCGCTCTACCTCGCCCAGGTCGCGTGGGTCGATCAGCAGACCGGGGTGCTCATCAAGGGCCTCTCCGACCGCGGCCTCACCGACGACGCCCTGGTGGTGCTCCTCTCCGACCACGGCGAGAGCCTCGACGAGCACGAGCGCCATCCCTACTCCCACGGCCCCGACGTCGACCTGATGAACGTCCAGGTCCCCCTCATCATGCGCGGCACCGGCAGCCTCGCCCTGAGCCGCGGTGCCGTCGTGCGGCGCCCGGTGCGCCTCCAGGACGTCGGCACCACCCTGCTGGCCCTGCTCGAGCCCGACGCCGCCCCCCTCGGCCGCGGCACCTTCCTCGGTCCGCTGTGGATTGGCCGGGACCTCCCCGAGACCCCCATCTTCGCCGAGGCCACCAAGCCCATCCCCGGTGAGTCCCAGAAGGCTTGGAACAACCTGCCGTTCGAGCGCTCGATCATCTTCGGCGGCGGGATGCTGGTCAAGAACCCCCTCGCTGGAGAGTCCGCGACCCTCTACGCCATGGCCCCCGGCCAGCCCCCGGTGACCAACCCGGAGCTGGCCACCCGGCTGGAGTTCCTGCTCGACGGCTGGACCGCAAGCTCACCGGGTCACCAGGACGTCGAGATGTCCGGGACCACCGAAGCCGCCCTGCGCAGCCTCGGCTACCTCGATGATCCAGAGGAGGGCACTGCCCCGCCGGAGTGAGCGGCTGTCTCTGAGGCGAAACAGTCTGTCTCACCACACGCCCTGTCCGGTCAGCCCGTGGTTCTTACGCTTCCCAGGTCAACCTCCTGCCCTGGAAGCCCATGCCTGCTCTCTCCACGCTGCTCTCCCCCTTCACCCTCGGGGACCTCGCCCTCAGCAGCCGTGTCGTGATGGCCCCGATGACCCGCTCCCGCGCCATCGACAACGTCCCCAACGACCTGATGGCCCGCTACTACGCCCAGCGCGCCGGGGCCGGTCTGCTGATCACCGAGGGCGTCGCCCCCAGCCCCAACGGGCTCGGCTATGCGCGCATCCCCGGCATCTCCTCAGAGGCCCAGATCTCCGGCTGGCGCACGGTCACCGACGCCGTCCATGCAGCGGGCGGGCGGATCTTCATCCAGCTCATGCACGTCGGCCGCATCGGACACCCCCACAACCTCCCTGAGGGCGCCGAGCTGGTCGCACCTTCTGCGATCGCCGCAGCTGGCGAGATGTACACCGACGTCGCCGGTCCCCAGCCCCATCCCACTCCCCGGGAGATGACTGCCGCAGACATCGAGGCGACCATCGAGGAGTACGTCACCGCCAGCCGCAACGCCATCGCCGCCGGCTTCGACGGTGTCGAGCTGCACGCCGCCAACGGCTACCTGATCAACCAGTTCCTCAACCCCCGCGCCAACCAGCGCACCGACGGCTGGGGCGGCAGCGCCGAGAACCGCAACCGGTTCGCCATCGCCACCGCCCAGCGCACCGCCGCAGCCATCGGCTCGGGTCGGGTCGGCATCCGGCTGTCTCCCTACGGCGTGTTCAACGACCTCACCCCGTTCGACGGCATCGAGGCCCAGTACGCCGACCTCGCCGGAGCCCTCGGAGAGATCGGCCTCGCCTACGTCCACCTCGTCAACCACAGCTCCATGGGTGCGCCGCCCCCCACTGAGAGCGTGGTCGCCGCCATCCGGGAGCGGTTCGGCGGCACCATCATCCTCAGCGGTGGCTACGACGCGACACGGGCCGAGTCCGACCTCGCGGCAAATGCTGGTGAGCTGGTCGCGTTCGGTCGCCCCTACCTCGCCAACCCCGACCTCGTCGCCCGGTTCAAGGCCAGCGCCGAGCTGAACGCCCCGGACTTCTCCACCTTCTACACCCCCGGTGAGAAGGGCTACACCGACTACCCCACCCTCTGAGTCCGACCCTCCAGCAGCGCGACCTGCGCACGAAGGGCGTCCCACAGGTGATCGAGCAGCGCCCGGATCGCCGGGGTCCGACGAAGCTCGGGGTGGACCAGCAGCCACAGGGCGCTGGCGGCCTCAGGGATCGGCGGAGAGAGCCGCTGGAGCCGGGGGTCGGGATCGCCGACAAAGCAGGGCAGCAGCCCCCGACACCCGGCCTCGGCGATGACCGCCTGCATCGCCGGGACTGAATTGACCGACAGCATCACCGGGCCCCCGTCGGACTGCGCGGCCTGCCACCGGGCCGCCTCCAGCCGGGCGAGATCCTCGCCGTAGTCCGCCCACGGCTGCTGGCTGCACTGCTCGGGGTCCATGCCGGCGAGCCCGTAGGTGCTCCACGCCACCCCCGCCACTCGGCGACCGACCACCCCCTCCGGCGGACGCGGCACTGGTCGGACCGCCACGTCGGCCTCTCCCCGGGTCAGGTCGAGGAACCGGTCGGAGAACCGCACCGACAGGGCGATCTCCGGGTAGGCCGCTCGAAACGGCGCGAGGTGCGGCGCGAGCAGGGGCAGCAGCGGCTCAGGCGCGGTCAGGGTGACGCTGCCAGAGGGGCGGGTCGCTGCGGCCTGGACCGAGCGCTCCAGTGCAAGCATCGCCGCCTCGGCCGCCTCCGCATGCACTGCCACTCCCTCTCCCACAGCGGAGAGCCGATAGCGACCATTGTCCCTGGTGAACATCTGGCAACCCAGCGCATCCTCCAGGGCGGCGAGCCGCCGGTAGACCGTGGAGTGGGTCACCGACAGCACCGCCGCAGCCCCCGACAGGCTGCCAGTGCGCACGATGGCCAGAAAGATCTTCACGTCGTCCCACTTCATGCGACCGCTCTATCCGCTTGCAGAACTGCAAACAGCATTGGCATAGATTGCCATTTGTGAACATCGCCCAGTGGCCTATCTCTATGGTGAACCGAACACGCCGAGCACTCCCATGACGATGCAGATTCGCCCCTCCAGCCAGCGCGGAGACGCCGACCACGGCTGGCTGCGCTCCCGCCACTCCTTCTCGTTCGCCAGCTACTACGACCCCCGGTTCATGGGCTTCGGCCCGCTGCGGGTGATCAACGAGGACAAGGTCGAGGCCGCCCGGGGCTTCGGCCGCCACCCACACCGCAACATGGAGATCATCTCCTACGTGGTCTCCGGACAGCTCGAACACCGCGACAGCATGGGCACCGGCTCGGTCATCACCCCCGGCGAGGTCCAGCTGATGAGCGCGGGCACCGGGGTCACCCACAGCGAGATGAACCCCTC